>PLAE01000108.1:0-18022 GCA_003134035.1 Candidatus Velthaea versatilis | reverse complement strand
ATCGACGAAGTCGATCCACTAGCGAACAGCGAAACTTTCCGCGCCTGTTCCAGCCTCTACGCTCTCACGACAAAACCGCTTGACGAAGCAATTCCGCGGCCCGCGACGCTTCGACAAAGGCATTGATTCCCGAGTTTATGATTTCGGCGGCTATCCCCGGTGCGACCGGCCGCGAATAGTAGAAGCCCTGCACGTTGGTACATCTGAGATCCCGGAGCGCCTCGACCTGGGCGAGCGTCTCGGTTCCTTCGGCAGTCACGGTGAGCGATAAACTATGGGCGAGCCCGACGATGGTACGCACGATTTCTTCGCTGGCGAGCCCGCTAGTCGCCGTATCGCCAGCCGTGCTCACGAATGAACGATCGATTTTCAGCGAGTCGATCGGGAAATCGCGCAGATACGATAGCGAAGAATAGCCGGTCCCAAAGTCGTCGAGATGGATACGCGCTCCACGGCGCCGGATCTGCGCCAGCATCGAACGGGTCCGCTCGGCGTTTTCCATCAACACGCTTTCGGTAATTTCCACGTTGACGCGATCAGCCGGAAGCCCCGATACTTCAAGCGCATTATCGAGGACCGCGAGAAAATCAGGGCTGGCGAGTTGCTTCCCCGAGACGTTGATGCTCATCAGCAAGTCTGCCGCCGCGGGAATCTCGGTGCGCCACAGCGCAAGCTGGCGGCAAGCCTCATTGAGAATCCACGAGCCAATGGGAACGATCGTGCCGTTCTCTTCGGCGAGGCTTATGAACTCGCCAGGATTGACCAAGCCGCGGCGCGGGTGATGCCATCGCACGAGCGCCTCGAACCCGGCAAGGCAGTTGCCCTGTAACGAGACCAGCGGCTGATAGTACAGAAGAAATTCATTGCGTTCGAGCGCGCGCGCCAAATCGGTTTCAAGTTCGAGCCGCAGGACGGCGCTAGTCAAAAATTCGGGTGAAAACAATTCGTAGCGTTGTTTGCCCAGCTGTTTGGCCCGATACATTGCGATATCGGCGTTGCGCATCACGTCATCGGGTGTTTCTTCGCCGACTAGGCTCGTTGCAATTCCGATGCTTGCGCTAGCGAAGAGCTCTTGCCCGGCAACGACGAACGGCGCCTGGAACGAATCCAGGCTGCGCTGGGCGATCAGGCAAGCGTGACTGACGTCGTCGACGTCGTCGAGGAAAATTACGAATTCATCGCCACCGAGTCGCGCCAACGTGTCGCCCGTTCGCACGCATCGCTCCAAACGGCGTGAGGCCTCGATGAGGACGAGATCGCCCGCTTTGTGACCGAGACTGTCGTTCACGACCTTGAACCGGTCGAGGTCGATGAACAAAATGGCCCACATCCGGCCCGCGCTTTCGCGTCTAGCGACGAAGTGATTGAGCCGATCCATAAGCAAAGCGCGATTTGAGAGTCCGGTGAGTTCATCGTGGAACGCCGCATACGCCAGACGCTCCTCGACCGCGATGCGTCCGACGATCTCTTGCTGGAGCGAGACCTTGTCGGCGATGTGACGCGTCATCGAGCGCGTCGTCGCGATCATAAGTCCCGCCGCGCCGATGACGGCAACGAACACGATCGCAAAAATTAGCGTCTCATGCGTACGCAGCCCGAGTATGCGGCGATCTAGAACGTCGGCCATTCCATCGAGCATCGTATCGTAGAGTGCGAATGCAGCCTGTAACGTCGCCGCTCGGTGACGCGTAAGCTCCGCGCCCGACGCATGTGGCACCGGCGGTTCCAGGAAGTTCGTCGCGAGATACAACGTAAAGTCCGACGTCGCCGCGCGCTCGGCGCTTTGTGCCGCGGCGATACTCGGTTTCAAATAGGGTGCGGCGACCAACGCGATGCCGAGGTTATGATCGGTGCCTTCGCGCGCAAGGATTATTTGACCAGACTGGATCGTCATCGAGATACGATCGTTGGCCGACAGCGAACCCCGGCTCAACGAGGCGTTTGCGAGCACGTCGACCTGCGCGGTGCTATCGATCAAACTGGGGATCTTGTTGACGAGCGTATCGCCGACATAGTACCCGTCGAGCATTGGATCGAGCGTGATTTTCGAGTTATCGGAAACGAGCCCGAGCAAGACGACCACAGCACCGAGGTTCGCCGCGGCGCGTGGCGTCGCTTGCCACTTCGATTCGAGTGCTTGTAAGGGCCGGCTCAGCAGCAATTCACGACCCGGCCCCTCATCGGTGTTGCGGGCGGCCGCGAAATCAGCATCGATGGCGCGGCGTTGCGCGGCGTTCGCGGCGCCCATCGCCCGCGTCAGGCGAAGTGCTTCGAGATCAGCGAAGAGCGGTCGCAGGGCTCGCGTGTAGGTGACGCCGATACGCTCGAGCCGGTAGAATGCGACATCGCGCTCGATCTGCACGTAGAGCAACGCAATCAACAGTGTCACGGGGATCAGGAAGATGATCCCGATCAGCGCCATCTTGCCTGCGAACGAATGAGGTCGCATACTTCCAGAATCGGCAAGACGGAGCACCGTCATTATACGGTTACGCGCGCTTCATCGGGACCGTTCGTTCGCGGTTATGCCCCGCGCTGACACCACGCTCGACGAGGACGGACGCCGAGACGCTGCACCAACCTTACGCAGTGGAGACAAGGCGGGGTCGGAACCGTCTGCCATCGCCGAGGCGATCGTCGCTCGCAAGTGCGAAGAAACCTACAAGCCTCAGCGGCGGCGAAACAATCGACGTTAGCAATCGATCAAGTCGCCCACTCGGTCGAGTTGGTCTGAGCGGGCGCTCACAATCAAGCCAGCCAAATCGCCGATACCGCGACGGCAATCGAAGAGCTAAGCCGCACGGCTGAGCAAGATCGCGATGGTTGCCGCCCATCAAGCCGAGTCGATCGCCCTGACGACGGCGGCCCTGCAGAAGCTCGACAACGGCATCGGTGCCATGTCCTCGCAAGGCGCAACGCTCACGACGGCCGCGCACGAGGCGTCTTCGGAAGCCGCCGCGGCCAACGCGGCCGTCAGCGAACCGCCAAAACAATCGCCCGGCTCAAGGCCGACTCGACGACAGCCGCCACCGCCATGGCCAGCCTCGAAGAGCGCTCAGCGCAAGTGGAAGAGATCGTCGATACGATCGAAGACAGCGCCGATCAGACGAACCTGCTGGCGCTCAACTCGGCAATCGAAGCCGCTCGCGCCGGTGAACATGGCCGCGGCTTCGCCGTCGTNNAAGTCCGCAAGCTGGCCGAGCGTAGCTCGCATCGCCGAAATCGACTCGACCGCCCGGGGCCTGCGCGATCAAGCCGCCGTGCTCGAAGGCCTCGTGGGGAACTTCACCCTCGAAGAATCAGACCAAGCGGCATTTGGTGCGCCACGGAAGCTTGCGCCGCCGCGAGCAGCCGCCCGGACCCCCAAAACGGCCCCTTCTCCTGTGCCGCCAAGACCTCAGCGAGCGCGGGCCTAAAGGGGCCCATTCCGCGCAGTCGGGATGACGGGCACACAGCCTGCCCGGCTAAAAAAGGGGCCCCATGCCACGAAGTCGGGTGGGGGGCGCGCAACGTGCGCCCGCTTTTAAAAGAAAGACCGTTCCGTGCGCCGTAAGGCGCACGAAGCATGATTTCGTCGAATGATTTTCGCAACGGCGTAACGATCGTCATCGACGGTCACTTGTGGACCGTCATTGAGTTTCTGCACGTCAAGCCAGGCAAAGGCTCGGCGTTCGTTCGTACGCGGCTCAAAAACGTGAAGACCGGCGCGACCGTCGAACGCACGTTTCGAGCCGGCGAGAAACTCGAGCGCGCGACCGTCGATAATCGCGATATGGCGATGTTATATAATGACGACGAAGGTTATCATTTCATGGATAGCGAGTCGTACGAAAACTTCACCCTGCAAAAAGAGATCATCGGCGATCCGGCCGATTTCCTCAAAGACGGTATGCGCATCGCGGTGCAATTTCACGACGGCGTGCCGATCGGCGCCGATCTGCCCGCACACGTCGAACTCAAGGTCGAAGAAACCGACCCGGGCTTCAAAGGCGATACCGCGACGGGCACGACGAAACCGGCCAAACTCGAGACCGGCGCCACCGTCCAAGTGCCGCTCTTCGTCAATCCCGGCGACATCATCAAGATTGATACGCGCGACCGGCGTTACATCGGACGCGTTCAGAGCTAGCGACTGAGCCCAGCGCTCTTCGGCGAACTCTTCACGATCGGCGTCGGGGCGAGCATCTTCGGTTCGCTCGTTGGCCTCGGCGGCGGCTTCATCGTCGTCCCCGTCTTGCGCATCGCCTTGAACATCGCCCCGACGACCGTCGCCGGAACGTCGCTGCTCTTCGTGCTCGCCAACGTCGTAAGCTCGGCGATCGGCTACGCGCGCCAAAAGCGCGTCGACTTCTCCCTCGCGACCCCGCTAGCCGTCGGCTCGCTGCCGGGCAGCATCCTCGGGGTGCTCGCCGTCAAGCACGTGAACGCGACGGTCTTCGACGTCGCATACGGCGCACAGCTGCTCATCATGGCGTTCCTGGTCGTGCAGCGCCGCTCCGTGCTCTCACGGGCCGCGGGCGAAAAGACGTTCGCGCATCGCTATGTCGTGGCGGTGCCGGCCGGTTTCGTGCTCGGCCTGCTTTCGAGTTTGTACGGTGTCGGCGGCGGCGTCGTGATGATTCCGGTGTTCTTGCTGTGGGCGCGGATGCCGCCGCATATCGTCGTGGCCACCACCTCATTCGTCGTCGCGCTCACCGCGCCGGTCGGGGTGGCCGCGCACGCGTTGGCCGGCGACATCGACTGGGTCGCCGCCCTGCCGCTCGTAACGGGCGGCCTGCTGGGCGGCGCCATCGCGCCGCTCGTCGCGCAGCGCGTGTCGTCGCCGCGCCTTATCACGCTGCTTGCCATTGGGCTAGTGGCCGCCGCGCTCGGACTCGTCGCCCGCCACGTCGTCTAACCGCTCAGCGCGGCCCGCGCGAAGCGGCGGTCGCCGGGGCAATTTCGCGCAACTCGACCACCTCGAAGACCGCGAGCGTCTTCCGACAGCGCGCACAAATGACGTTGGCGGGGGGTTTGCGCTTGCGCAGCACTTCCATCGTGCATTTGTCGCAACGCAAAATGTAGCGTTTCGCGCTTTCGTTGAACGGCTTGGCCGTCCCCAGGTCGTGATAGATCGAACGCAGGCCAAGTTCGCGCATCTTGCGTTTGAAGGCGGCGGTGTGGCCGGGATTCACCCCCTTCGCGTGCAGCCAAGCGTGGATCATTTCGTGCAGCAGTGTTTCACGCAATTCGTCGGGCTTGTCGCGCAGGTGCTTGGGCGAGAGCTCGATCATCGGCGGCTTATACGTGATGCGGCCGGCCAGATTCGAGAAACGCGCATTGTAGGCTATGCGATACGTCGGTATCTCGCCGTCGAAATGCATGTAGTTCAATTGTGCGAACAGCAACTGCAGTTCAGCGACGTCGGGCAGCATCAACGACGCCATTCGACATGTCGCCGGCCGATCTCCGGCTGGCGGCGGACGGCATGCGGCCGACTGCGCGGCATGCAAGAACAACGGTAGCGAACGCGTAGTTGGGGGACGTGGGTCTACCGCTCAAAGTCGTCATTCCAATCGTCACCGTGTTCGCCGTCGTCTTCCTGGGGATCATGGCCTATTTTCTGCGCATCGGCTTCGGCACCACGGGCGCCGCGTTCGGCCCCCAAGCGCCGCCGCACGAACAAGGCGACGCGCGAATCGCCGCGACGCCGGTCCCCGATAACGGACCCACCGATCCGCCCGGCACGCTGGCGATCCCGCAGAGCGGCGGCGGACCGGTAGCCGGCAACCCGCCGGTCACGAGCGGACAGCCGGCGCCGGGCGCCGAGCCCGCCACCGGCCCCGACGCGCTGCCGCCGGGAAATCCGACCGGCGGCGGCGGCCCCCCCGCGCCCGTCTTGCAACTCTTGACCGATCTCAAGGCGCGCGTGGCGCGCAACCCGCGCGACATCGCCGCTCTCGTCGGGTTGGGCAACCTCTACTTCGACGCAGCGAAGTTCGATCAAGCCGTCACCTACTACGCGCGCGCGCTGGCGCTCGATCCGACCAATCCCGACGTGCGCAACGACGAAGCCGCCGCGCTGCACGCGACGGGGCACGATCTCGATGCCTTGCGCGAAGTCAACCGCGTCCTGGGCGAACGCCCCGACTTCCCGCAGGCACTTTACAACCGCGGCATCATCTTGGGCTCGATGGGGCGGCGCAGCGATGCGGTCGTGGCGTACCGCGAATTCTTGCGCGTCGCACCGAAGGACCAGCACGCCGCCGACGCCCAAGCGGCGATCAAGGAGCTCGTGCGGTGAAGCTCTATATTTCGGCCGACATGGAAGGGACCGCCGCCGTCGCGTCGTGGACCCAGGTCGATCCTAAAAATACGACCGAATATCCGAGCTACCGGCGCTTGATGTCGCGTGAAGTGCGCGCGGCGATCGACGGCGCGCGGGCGGCCGGCGTCGGTGACGTGCTCGTCAACGATTCGCACAGCTCGATGCGCAACGTCATGTGGGACGAATTGCCGGCCGACGTGCGCATGATCTACGGCAATCGCAAACCGTTTTCGATGAACGAGGGCGCGGATGCGACCTTCGGCGCGGCCTTCTTCACCGGGTACCACGCCGGCGTCGGCGTCCAGGACGGCACGCTCGACCACACCTATACCGATGAGACGCTCTACAACACCCGCGTCAACGGCGTGGTCTGCAACGAAGCGATCCTCAATGCCGCCGTGCTCGGCACGCACGGCGTGCCCGTCGTGCTCATCACCGGCGACCGTGCGACGATCGAGCAGACGCGCGCGGTCTTGCCGTGGGTCACGGGCGTCGTGGTGAAAGACTCGATCGGACGCTTCGCGACCAATTCCCTCTCACCGCAGCGCGCGTGCGACCTCATTCGCGACGGCGCGCGCGAGGCGATCGAACGCGTCGCGCAGGCGCAGCCGTTCGCCTTCGAGCCGCCGCTGGTGCTCGAACTCGACTTCGTTTATACGCACAACGCCGATTTTGCCGAACTCATCCCGGGCTTCGAGCGCACCGGCGGCCGCAGCGTCCGCTTCGTGCACGACGACTTCCGCACGCTCTTCAAAGCGTACATCGCGGCGTTTCGGCTGGCCGGCAGCGCGAACGCCCCAGTATGACCGCAATCATCTCGGTCGGCTTTCAAGGCGAGCCCGGCGCCTTCAGCGACGAGGCGGCGCACCTGCTCGTCGACCGCGCCGCGACGCGCGGTTACCGGACCTTCGACGACCTCGTGGCGGGCGTCGACGCGGGCGACGTCGACTACGCGCTGCTGCCGGTCGAAAACTCGATCTTCGGTGCGATCGCCCGCTGCTACGATCTGCTGTGGGAATATCGGGCGCTGCGCATCGTCGATGAAATCGTGTTTCCGGTCGTGCAGAATTTGATCGGCACGCCCGATGCGACGCTGGCCGACATCGTTGAAGTGCGCTCGCATCCGGTCGCGCTCGAGCAAGTCCGGCAGCTGTTCGACGCGTTTCCGGCCTGGCGCCGGATCGTCGTCGACGATACCGCCGCCGCCGTCGCCCAGGTCGTCGCCGCGGGCGACAAGCGCGTGGCGGCGATCGCGTCGGCATTCGCCGCACAACGCTACGGCGCGCAAGTGCTGCGCGCCGCCGTCCAGGACGACGACGACAACTTCACCCGGTTCTATCTGCTGGAGCGCGAGGGCCGCGCGCGCCGGGCGTTAGGCCGCGCGTGCGTCGCACTCGAACTCCCCAACGAGCCGGGAAGTTTACGCGATGGGCTTTCGGCGTTCGCTGACCGCGGCATCAACCTGCGTTCGCTCGTTTCGCGCCCGAGCCGGACGCGCGCATTCAGTTATCGATTTTACTGCGAGATCGATCACGTCGACGGCGACCGCCTCGAGTCCGCGCTCGCCGCCGTCCACGGCGACACCCGAATCTTCGGCGTCTATTAGCATTAGCAGCGCTCCGTCGACACCGAGCCCGCCGCTCGTTCGTTATCACGCGTTCGTCGCGGGCGCTCCGCCGTCGTCGGTGGTCGTCGCCTGGGTGGCGAAACGAATGAACAGCGCCGCCGTGGTGCCGTCGCCGAACCGCACAAACAGCGCGCCGTCGCCGTTGATCCGGTTGTCGGCGGCGAAGCTCCCGCTATTGCCCTGCATCATGTGGATGTCGTGCACGCCTTGCTCGGGCGAGAACCCGAACGTCGCATCACTGCCCGGGTCCGTGAAGCCGTCGCCAAACGCGACGGCGACCGCCCCCGTTTCGGAAATCGCGCGCTGAATTTGCCCGTCGAGCAGATTGTGCAGCGTCACCCCCGTGCCGTCGGGCGGGATCAGGTGCATATCGCCCAGCGCGAAGAGACCGTCGCGCAGGTAGTCCAGGCCGGCGCCGCCAGGGCCGGTCGCAAGCGGCGTAAAACCCGAGGGCCCCGCGGCGAGCGTGGGCAGATCGCGTTTGGTCGGCAGCGCATATGCGGGATCGTAGTGCGCGAGCACTGCGGACCCGTCGACCGAACGGACGTTGACCGCGATGCGGTAATTCGAGCCGGCGTCGATCCAAATCTCGTAGTGGGGTGAGGCGCCGTTGGGATCAAGCTGCCCGGCTTTAACGCGCCCGACGAGGACGCCGTAGGTCCGGACGGCTTGCCGGCGTTCGCGGGCCTCGAGCATACCGCGCTCTTCGGCCGCCTGCCGCGCGTTACTTGCGGGCGGCCGCATGCACCGGCGGCCGCGTGCCCTAGCGCGATGTCAGCGACAGGCTCTCGAGCGCCAAGATCAGTGCGGGCGGCATCACCAGGACACCGACCCGAAAAAAAGACCATGGACTGACCTCGATCGCTTCGCGGCGCAGCGCGATCAGCCACAGGACGGTCGCCAGTGAGCCGGTGACCGACAAGTTCGGCCCCAGATCGATGCCGATCGCGATCGCGCCGCGCAGCGCCTCGTGACCCGGCAGGCCGCCGGTGCTGGCACCCGCGATCAGCCCCGCCGGCAGATTGTTGATCGCGTTCGATACGAGGCCCGCCACGCCGCCGGCACCCAGCACGCCCAGCGGGACCGGCCATGCGGCGAGCGCGGCAAGGCCCCGCCGAGTGAACCCGAGCAGTCCGGTCACCTCCAGGCCCGCGACGAGCACGAACAGCCCCGCGACGAGCAGCAAGACGCTCCATGAAACACCGCGGACGACGTCGGCCGCGGCGGCGCGATCGCGCGCGACAACGATGAGAAACGCCAGCGCGCCGGCAATCGAAGTGGTCAGGCCCAGGTGCCACCTCGCCGCCGAGGCGACAACCAGCGCCGCGGCGGTGACCGCGATCCCGGCCAAAGTCATTCGGCCGCCCGCCGTCAGCTCAGGTGGCGCCTCGGGCGCCGCGAGTCCGCCGCGCAGATCGCGCCGCGATACGAGTGCGAGCAGCGCGAAGGTCATGCCGATCGCCACCAGCGACGGGAGCGAGAACGTGGCCAGCCAGCGCAGCAGCGGCGGCATCTGATCGGCGAAGACCACCAAATTCGCCGGATTCGAGATCGGCAGGACGAAGCTCGCGGCGTTGGCGATGAAGGCGCAGGCCAGCACGTGCGGCAGCGGCGGAGCGTCGGCCTTGCGCACGGCGGCCGCCACCGCCGGCGTCAGCACGACCGCCGTCGCGTCGTTCGAGAGCACGATGGTGACCGCGATACCGACGCTGTAGATCAGCGCGAAGAGGCGCCGGCGCGAGCCCCGAGCCGCGACAACCGCGTGCGCCGCGACCCAGTCGAAGACGCCCTCGCGCCGGGCCAGCTCCGCCAGCAGCATCATGCCGGCCAAGAAGAGGTAAACGTCGGTCCCGCGCCCGACCGCCGTCGCGACGTCACGCAGGGGAACCAGGCCCAAGAGCGCCAGCAACAGCGCGCCGGCGATAGCATACACCCACTCGCTCACGCCGCGCGCGCGCGTTAAGACCCCGCCGATGCTCGCGGCGCAGATCGTCCAGATCGCCGCGTCGGCTATGCCCGCTTTGGTTAGGCCGCCGCCGGGGTCGGTTGCGTGCCGGTCGCCCGGCCGCGTCCGACGAAGAGCACAATCGTCGCCGCGATAATGCACAGGACGCCGGACGAGATGAACGCCGCGTCGTAGCTGAGCGTCACCGTCCGGATGACGCCGGCGACGTAGGCCGTTATCCCCGCGCCAAGTTGGTGGCCCGCGGCGATCCAGCCGAACATCACCGGCGCTCGATTGCGGCCGAAGGCCGTCGTGGCAAGTTTGAGCGTCGGCGGCACGGTGGCGATCCAGTCCAGGCCGTAGAACACGGCGAAGACCGGCAGCCCGACCGCCGCGATGCCGAACGCCGAGGGCAAGAACATCAGCGACAAACCGCGCAGACCGTAGTAGGCAAACAGCAAGATCCGGCTGTCCAGCCGGTCCGACAGCCAGCCCGACGCGGTCGTGCCGACCAAATCGAACACGCCCATCGCGGCCAGCAGCCCCGCCGCCTGCACTTCGGGGATGCCGTGATCGCCGCACGCCGGGACGAGATGCGTGCCGATCAGCCCGTTTGTGCTCGCACCGCACACGAAAAAGCTGCCCGCCAACAGCCAGAAATCACGCCGGTGCAGCCCGTCGCGCAACGCCGCGAGGGTCGTGGTGAACGGGTTGCCGCTGGGCCGCGGAACCGGGACGACGGAGGTTCCGCCAAACGGCGGAACGCCGACGTCGGCGGGATATTCGCGCAACAGCAGTGCGCCGATCGGAATGAGGGCCAGACAAATCGCGGCGATCACCAGCACCTCGGCCCGCCAGCCGACGCGCGTGATGAGCAGCCCGAAGAACGGCAGAAAAATGAGCTGCCCCGTCGCGCTGCTTGCCGTGAGCAGGCCCATGACGGTTCCGCGGTTGGTCTCGAACCAGCGGTTGACGATCGTCGCGCCGAGGACGACGCCGAAGCTGCCGGTGCCCAAGCCGACCGCCAGACCCCAGGTCAGCATCAATTGCCAGGGCTGCGTCATGAACGCCGACAGACCGGTGGCGAGGCCCATGAGCGCCAGCGCGCTGATCAGCGTGCGGCGCAGCCCGAACCGCTCCATGAGCGCCGCCGCGAACGGCCCCACGAGACCGAAGAGCACGATGTTGACGCCAATCGCCGCCGAAATCGTCGCCGGTGTCCAGCCGAACTCGTGCTCGAGCGGCGCGATGAACATCGTCGGCGCGGAGCGGATGCCGGCGCCCGCGATCATCAGGAGGAACGCTACCGCGGCCGCCACGTAGGCATAATGCGGCCGGAAACCGGGGCCGGTGACGCGTCTGGTTTTCATCTTCCAACCCGGAAATGACGCGGTTCGGTAAAAAGTTGCGGCGACCGCCCCCCGACTTAGGCGGCACCGCCGTCGAGCAGGCTGGGTTCGTCTTTGAACAGGTGCAATTCGATCGCGCTTGCGGCCCGGTCGTCGAAGGGGCCCACTTCATGCGCGCTGATCGCGCCGTCGGGCTCGATGACGAAGGTGTGGATCTGCGAGCGGTCGGCGATGTCGAGCGCCGCGCAGAACTCATCGAGATCGACGAAAATCGGAACGGTTGCTTCGCGCGCTTGCGCCGTCGGCGCGGTCTTGCGCATCGTGCTGACGATCATGCCTTGCATCATGCGCAGTGTGCGCGAGAGCACCGGGAAGAGCCGTCCGCGCGCAACGCCGCTGCTCGCGAAGCGGTCGATGAATGGAACCCACGTTTCGAGATCGGCGCGCGATTTGAGATCGAAGGCCACCAACGCGATCGTGCGTGCGGCGGAAAAATCGCGCGGGTACGACAAACGGCTGCCGGCGAGATTTTCGCCCTCGACCTGGGGGAAGTGCATGCCGGCAAGCATTCCCGGCCGAGCCGCCGCGCTACCGCGCACACGACTGGTGCGCGCCGAGGTATGTCCGAGCGCACATCCCGCAGCCGCGAAAACACGGGCGTTTTGCTGGCGCGCACGATCGCCGGGTTGTTGTGTAACGGCGCGAACTTCAGGGAATCGACGAACTATGCTGTCCTTCAGGCGCCCCGTAACGATCGCGCTGGTCGCACTCACTGCGCTCGCCGGAGCGGGCGGCGCGCCGGCGCTCGCGCAACCCGCATCGCCGCCCGCGAGCGCGATGCCCGCGCCGACGGCCGACGCGGCGAATCCGCCCGAGAACCCGCTCATCACCGCGCGCGTTCGGCAAGAGTTTCTGGCCTGGCAGGGCGGGCGGATCAACCGGTCGACCTATTCGCCCGACGCCGGGGGCACCTATATCGACGCGTACGTCAGCATCGTCTCACCCTCGCTCGCGATCGGCGGAGTGCAAACGGTACGATATCAGACCGCTTCCCTGCTGCTGGGCGATATCGTTTACCGCTACGAGATTACCGGGCCAAGCGGCGCCGTCTCCGTTCTGTACTCGCTCGACAGCCGCGGCAAGACCGACGGGATCGTCTTCACGCCCGAGATCTTTCGCGAACCGGCGACCCCGTAACGCCGGACGCTCAGGCAGCGAGATCTTCGGCCACCCGGCCGAAGATCTCGCCCATCGTCGGGTGCAGATGGGGCATCTCCGCGACGTCGCTGACGGTAGCTCCGCGATCGATGAGCGCGGCCGCTTCGCCGATGAGATCGATGGCGTCGCTGCCGACGATCGCGACGCCGACGACGCGGCCGTCGGCGGCCGCGATCATCTTGATGAAGCCCGCTGGTTCGTTGGACACGAGTGCCTTGCCGACGTCGCTGAACGGGTGGCGCTTGACGCGAACGTGCATGCCCCGCGCGCTGCAATCCGTCTCCGTCAACCCGGCGACGGCGACTTGCGGCTGCGTGTAAACGGCGTGCATCTCGAACCGGTCGAAATCGGCGCGCTGCAAATGCTCGGCGAACGCGTTGCGCACCGCAAGTTTCCCCGTATATGCGGCGACGTGGACCAAAGCGCGCCGGCCGATGATGTCGCCGGCCGCGAAGATGGCCGGGTTTGTGGTGCGCAGATACGGATCGACGGCGAGCCGCCCGTTCTGTTCGAGGATGCCGGCGGCAGCAAGGTTGAGGCCTTCGATGTTTGGTCCGCGGCCTGACGCCAGCAGGACGGCGGCGACGTGAACGCTGGCCGCGCTCTCCCCCGACGTGTACGTCACAACCGTGTCGGCGCCGGCTTTCGCGCAATGTTCGATCCGCGCGTCGAGCACGACGTCGACGCCGTCCGACCGCAATGCCGCCGCGACCGTTTCACCGACGTCGCGGTCCTCGTTACGCAAGAGGTGCCCAGCATCTTGCAGCAGCGTGACGCGCACGCCCAGCCGCGCGTAATATTGGGCGAATTCGCACCCCACCGGACCGCCGCCGATCACCGCTACCGACGCCGGCACCGTCGTCGCGTCGAGCACGTCGTCGCTCACCAAATAGCCCGCTTCGGGCAAACCGGGGATCGAGGGCGCGGCGATCCGCGAGCCAGTCGCGACGACGAAGCGCCGCGCGGTGATGCGCCGGCCGGCGACTTCGACCGCGTCGCGCGCGACGAACCGCGCGCCGCCCCGAACGAGCCGGAAGCGCTCTAAGTCGTGCAGCCGGTCCGCGGCAAAATAATCGACCAACTCGCGCTTGCGGTTGATGATCGCGGGAACGTCGATGCGCGTCTGTGCGACATCGACGCCGACGGCGGCGGCGTTCTCGACCTCGCCCAAGCGTTCGGTCGAGCTCAGCAGCGTTTTCGCCGGCATGCAGCCGCGCAAGATGCACGTTCCGCCGAGATCGCCCGGACCGCTGATCATGATCATCCGCAAACCCGCGGCATCGGCCGCTTCGGCCGCCGCGAAGCCCGCGGTACCCGCACCGATCACGCAAATATCGTAGCGCTCTTCCATCGCGTTAGCGTATACCCGAACGGCTGGAACGTCACGCGCCGCCGTCCGGCGTTCTTCGAACGGCCGGGCTTTCACGAGCATCGCGGCAAAGCAGCGGCCATGACCGACGAGACCGGCTCGAATCCGATCCCGGACGATCTTTCGCGCGAGATTGGATTTAGTGAGTCGGCCACATCCGCGCGGCCATGCCTTCATACGTCGCAACGACGCCGTCGGCGTCGAGTTCGAGCGTAAAGCGTTCGCCGCTGTCGAAGTTTTCGAGGCGGTAGCGGAGCGCGCCGCCGGACGCCGGAAGGCGGGTAAAACGCTGCTCGATCAGGCGCACCGTCAGCGACGCGATATCGATCGCCGCGACGTTGACGATCGCGGCTTCGCGCGGCTCGAGCGCGATGCGCCGCAGCGTCAGCGCAGCCGGCAGCGGCGAGAGCGCGACGGCGACATCGAAGCAGTTGTAGACCGGGATCTCCAGCGTCCCGCCGTCGACCCGGCGCCAGATGCCGTCGTCATCGGCCGAGAGCGAGATGATCGCGCGTTCGGCGGCGAGCACTTCGACGCTGACGTTGCGCACGTGCCAGCGCGAGTCGCAGGTGTACTCGTGACGGATGCGCAGCGGTGCGCCGGCGTAGATGCCGACGATCGTGCCGTCGGCGACCCCGCCCGCGGCCCCGAAGCGCATCCGCGCGTACTCGAGCCGCTGGCCATCGATCGACCGGTACACCAAGGTCCGGTCGACCGATT
Source organism: Candidatus Velthaea versatilis (assembly GCA_003134035.1). Taxonomy (GTDB): domain Bacteria; phylum Vulcanimicrobiota; class Vulcanimicrobiia; order Vulcanimicrobiales; family Vulcanimicrobiaceae; genus Velthaea; species Velthaea versatilis. Next base: position 3,487 of record PLAE01000108.1, on the reverse strand, counting down.
GCAGCATCACTTCGGAACGAGGCCCGCCGCCGACGCCGAGCTGTTGTGCGAACGTTCGGTGTATACGCGAAACTCGGCGATATCGCGTGAGAAAAACAGGTCGAGCGTCCAGTCGACCGTTACGCGAAGCCGGCGGTCGAGACCAGGGAGCCGGGCCAGATAGTACGTGCGCCACAAGGCCCACGCCAAGAACCCGGTGAGAATGTAGCCGTTGGGAAACGCCACGACACCGCGCCGGCCGCCCAGCGACGCCATCGTCCCAAGCGCGGTGAAGTTGAACGGCTTCGTCGGTTCGCCGCGCAGGGTCGCGACGATGTTGTCGGCCAGCGCCGGGCCTTCGCGAATCGCGTGTTGCGCGGTCGGCGGATACCAGCTATCGGCTTTCGCGGTCGGAATCCATGCGCAGTCGCCCAACGCCCAGATGCCTGGGCGGCCGCGCACTTGCATGTCGCGTTCGGTGAAGATGCCGCCGTTGCGGGCATGATCGACGGGCAGGTCGAGCACGGCGGGCGCGGGGCGCACGCCGGCGCTCCAAATGACGGTCTTCGCTTCGATCCGGCGGCCGCTCTGCAGCGTGATGCCGTTCTCGTCGACGAGCGAAACGCCGTCGCCGATTTCCAGCGCGACGCCTTGTTCGCGCAGATGCGCGGTGGTGTATTCGCCCATCTTTTCCGGCAAATCGGGCAGCAGTTTTTTCCCGGCCTCGACGAGCCAGACTTTGACTTCTTCGGGCCGGATCGTGCGATAGTGATGCGCGATGCTGCGGAAGAGATCGCTCAGTTCGCCGACCGCTTCGCAGCCGGTGTAGCCGCCGCCGACGACCGCGTACGACAGCAGCCGCGAACGTTCGACCGGGTCGACTGCGACGTCGGCGAGTTCCAAGGTCGCGATGATGCGGTTGCGCACCGCCTCGGCATCTTCGATCGTCTTGAGCGGCAGCGACCGCTCCGCCACGCCGGGAATGTTGAAGGTCGAGGTCACCGAGCCCAGCGCCAGCACCAAGTGATCGAAACCCAGCGTCATCTTCGTTCCCGTGATCGTATGCTGCAGGTCGACCCGCTTGGCGTCGAGATCGATGTGCTGGATGTCGCCCAGCACGTATTGCGTGCGGCGCAGCTGACTGCGCACCGGCGACACGATGTGACGCGTTTCAATGCCGCCCGAGCAAACCTCGGGCAGCATCGGCGTGAAGAGCGTGAAGTTGTCGCGGCTGATGAGCGTGATCGACGCTTCGCCGTCGCGCAGTCGCTCTTCGAGCCGACGCGCGGTGGCAACTCCGGCGAAGCCGCCCCCCAGGATGACGATCTGCGGTATAGGCATGGCGTTAACTGCTGACTTTCTGCAACCGTTTCAAACGTTGCGTCGGCGGGCGCCCGTCACGAGCGCAGATTCTTCGATATGTACACCATACGCGTTCACCAGTGAAAGGCCCGCAGTCCGACGCCGGGCAAAACTTGTTGCACGAACGTCGCTACCGCCGGGCGGACTCAGGTCACGGAATGCTCGCGCGGCAGTGGCCGTCCCACCCGGTTCGTTGGCCAGCCGGACAGCCCAGGCTCGCGCCGATGACCCACGGGTGCCACGTCATGAGCACGACGGTGCCGACGGCGATCCAGAGGATCGCCCACAATCCGGCCGCGGCCGTTCGTGCCCGTACGTCGCGCTGCGCTTCGCCCTCCCGCACGGCAGGCATGTTCCCATCCGGCGGCCGTCTCACGCGAGCTTCGCGGCGGCGGCGTTGCAGACGCCGATGCGCGCGCGCAGCTCGTCGCCGACGGCCGCGGCTTCGGCGACCCGCAGCGGTCCGGTGCTCGGCGCGAGCCGGGCAATGTCCCAGCGCTCGTCATCGCCGGCCCCGAAATACCCGTCGTCGATCGCCGCCTCCGCGTGGGTCCGCACGGCCGCGAGCGAAATCCGGTAAAAGCGGGCGACGGCCGCTGCGACGAAGCAGAGCGCCTCGATCTGCGCGGCCGTCAGCGGGCAGGGGCCGAAGTCGTGCGGCGTCGCGCCCTCCATGGCACAGATCGCGATACCGGCCGCGAAGCTGTTGCGGCCGGCTGTGTGGGCCGCATAGCCGGCCGCCCCGCGGGCGCGCAGGTCGCGCATGTTGGCGCGCAAATCGCCGCTCGCGACCACGTGCACGTCGGCCGCGCCGCTCAAGCAGAAATGGTAGGCGGGATAGGTCGTGGCGTAGTCTCCGGCGGTCCAGTGCAGCACCACCGAGTACAGATTACCGCTCGGCAACTCGGGCCGCCACTCGCGGACCGGCACCCCTAGTGAGCGAATGTCCTGATCATGCACGAGGAACAGCCTTCGCAGATCGAGGGCGAATATCAGCCGCCGGGTCCGGCCGGACCGCCGCCGCCCCCGCCGCGCAAGGGCTGGCGCAACGCCGGCGGCGCCGCACTCGCCGTCGCGCTGCTGGCGGCGAAGTTCAAAACGGTCCTCGCGCTGCTGCTGACGTTCAAGTGGGTCTTCATCGGCGGCAAACTTTTGCTGAGCTTTGGGTCGATCTTCGCCTCGATCTGGTTCTACGCGCTGGCGTTCGGCTGGAAGCTGGGCGTCGTCTTCGTCTTGCTGATCCTGGTGCATGAGATGGGCCACTGGGTCGTGCTGCGCGGCTTCGGCGTGCCGGTTTCCTTGCCGTATTTCATCCCGGGCCTGGGCGCCTTCGTGGCCCAAAAGGCGATGACGGCGAACAATGTGCAGGACGCCGCGTCGGCGCTCGCCGGACCCGCCGTCGGAATCGCGGCCTCGGCCATTTGCCAAGCCTACGGCATCGCGACCGGCAACCCGTTTTGGGTCGTTGCCGCGCACATCGGGTATCTGCTCAACCTCTTCAATTTGATTCCGGTGCTGCCGCTCGATGGCGGCCGGGTCGCGGGTTCGATCGACCCGCGGATTTGGATGCTCGGTTTGGCGCTGTTCGTCGCGTATCTGCTCTCGACCGGTTTGAACCACCCGATCGCATGGCTATTTCTCATTCTCGTCGGAGCGTCGTCGATTCCGCGCGCGATCGCGGCGTGGCGCGGCGTTATCGATCCGCGCGTGCGCCAAACGCCGCCGCTCGTCCGCGGCGCGATCGCGCTGGCTTACTTTGCGACCATTGCGATCGCCGCGATCGGCGCGGCGCAAAGCAGCGTGCAGGTGTGAGCGACGACGATCGGCCGCCGCCCGATTTCGCCATGCTCCGAGCGGTCGAGATTCTCGCTCGCTTGGCCGAGCGCAACCGCGAGACCCGGCTCACGCCGCCGCCGCCGATCGACCGGCATCCGGTGCTGCCGCCGCCGGTGCCGTAGTGCGAAATTTTCGGACCCGATCGGCGAAGCGTGCCGGACGGGCCCGTCCTGGGCCAGCGAGCGAAGCGGCGCGCTGTTCGGCCCAGCAGGGTCGCTAGTGGCCGCGCCGCCGCCAGCGCCCACTGGCACCGTCGAGACCCCCTCGCCGGCGATAGGCCTATCCGTAAGATTCGTGCGAAAACCTGCCA
>PLAE01000224.1 GCA_003134035.1 Candidatus Velthaea versatilis | reverse complement strand
GCGGCGACCGCGTCGCGATCGTCAGCGCAATCGAAAGCATCGTAGCGAGCACGAGCGATGCGCCGCAGACCGCCGGTCTTCCCTCGGAGGGCTCGATTCTCAAGACGGTTCGGGACACCGGCGGCGTCGTCGCGCACTGGAATGATCAACCGCTTTATCTGCCCAAAACCGCGAAGCTGCTGGGCACCCAAGGCGATTATGTGACGCTCGGCGACGCGGCGATCCGCAGTGATGCCGGCGGTGCCGAATCGCGCAAAATCTACCTCACGCTGAAAACGAAAACCGGTCCCAAAACCATTTCGCTCCAGGCCTTTGACGTCCAAGACGTCTGCAACGAGGGCAAACTCAAATCCTGAACGCGGATTCGCCGACTTGGGCCGGTAGAAGTGACAGCCCGTCTTGGTGACGGCCGACGGTGGCCGATCCGTTTTGAGCAACCTTTGGGTCAGAACCAGCGCTTGAAGCGAAAATAGCCGAGCAGGGCGAGGAAGGCGGCGATCTCGCTGCCGATCCCCCAGGCCGCGAACGTTTTGCCGTCGGCGATGTGGTTGACCAGCCAGCCAAAATTCTGGCCGAAGAAGCCCGTGATGAAGGTCAGCGGCAAAAATACCGTCGCGACGATCGTGAGCTGTTTAGCGACTTCGTTCTGACGGTGCGAGGCCACCGAGATGTGCGTGTCGCGCGCGTTATTGACCAATTCGCGGGCGCTGTCCATCTGGTCGATGACGCGCGTGACGTGATCGTAGACGTCGCGGTAGTACGGCAGTTCGTCGGCGCCCAGGAGCGGGAGGTCGCCGCGCATGATCGGCGTGAGCATGTCGCGCACCGGGACGACCGCATGCCGGAATCGGTTGAGCTCTTTCTTCATGGCGTAGATCTCGAGCAGGACCTCGTTCGTGCGCCGGGCGTCGCCGAGCAGGGCGGACTCGAGCGCTTCGACTCGATCCTCGAAGGCCTGGGCGACGGGTGTATAGCCGTCGACGACGGTATCGAGCAGCGTATACAGGAGGGCGCCGCTATCGCGCCGCAGGGTCGCGGGCAGAAACTGCCAGCGCCGCTCGACTTCATCGAGTGGGTACGGCGGCTCGGTGCGCACGCTTACCAGAAATTGGGCCCCAACGAAAAGCGAAAGTTCGTGGATGCGCAGCCGTTCGCCGGCGCGTGTGGCGCCTTGGACGATGACGAACCAGGATTCGCCGTAGGCCTCGATCTTGGGCCGATCGTGATCCTTGAGCGCATCTTCGATTGCCAGCGGGTGCAGACTGAATTCCTCAGCAATGAAGGCGAAATCGCTCGGCTGCGGGTCAACCGCGTCGAGCCATACGAACGTCGTCGGTTCGCGCAGTTCCTCGCTGATGTCGGCGAGTGCTTTCAGCGGCCGGCAATTACCCGCGGCGTCGTAGATCAGGCAGCGTACTTGGAGCTCCCCCAGGGGACGATCTGAGGCGGCGCCGGCGGCCCCGGCGGCAGTGTTGTCGGGGGCCTCGTTCATGGGCTGCATGTTTAGACGCGGCCCCTCCCCGGGCCGCTTGAGTACCGTTTGGGACGCTCGCGGGACGGTCCCTCGCTATAATTTGGAGCATCAACCTCGATGCCACCCGCCGGCTGCACCGGCGCGACGAAGGAGCGCCCCCCATGAGCCTCATCGATCGGATCCAAAATATCACGCTCCGCCCCAACGCCGAATGGCCGCGCATCGCCGGTGAACCGGCAAGTGTCGGCGGGCTCTACGCCGGTTACGTGGCGCCGCTGGCCGCCATCAACCCGATCGCGCTGTTCATCGGCCTGTCGATCGTGGGCGTGAGCATCCCGTTCGTCGGCACGTACCGGACGCCGTTCTTCGCCGGCATCAGTCAAGCCATTCTGTCGTTCGTGCTCGCGCTCGTCGGCGTGCTGCTCATGGCGGTGCTCGTCAACGCGCTCGCGCCGACCTTTGGCGGACGGCGAGATTTGACGGCGGCGCTCAAGCTCGTCGCCTATTCGGCGACACCGGGCTTCGTGGCCGGCATCTTGAGCATCTTTCCGCCGCTGGCGGTGCTCGAAGTGCTCGCGGCGTTTTGGGGCTTGTATCTGTTCTTCGTCGGCGTTCCGGTCGTGATGCAGACGACGCGCGACAAGGCGCTGCCCTATACCGCGGTAACGATGGTCTGCGCGTTTGTGATCGGCCTCGTTCTCAGCGTGACGATCGGCGCGACGCTGGGCATCGCGCGGTACGCCACCGGGGGCTTCGGCCAGCGCGACATCGGCGCGCTGACCGCGGGGGCGGATGAAGCGCAAGCCAAAGCGGTCGCCGCGACCGTGATCGGCAACGCGATGGGCGGCGGCGACAGCGACAAACAGCAGGCCGCCAACATGGTGAACGGCGTGACGCAAGCGGCCAAAGACTCCGACGCCGCCGCGGCGACGGGCAACGCCGACGCCCAGGCACAGGCGGGAGTCAACATGCTCAAATCACTGGTGACCGCGGGCAAGGGCGACGTGAAGCTCGTCCCGCGCGAAGCGCTCAAAGCGCTGCTGCCCGACAGCGTGGCGGGCTTGCCGCGTGCCGCCGCCGACAGCAAATCGGGTTCGTTCGCCGGGATCGCCGCCGCGGGTGCCTCGGCGACGTACGCCGACGGCAAAGCGAGCAGCATCGAGCTGAGCGTCGGCGACCTGGGCAACATGGGCGGCCTCGCGATGCTTGCGAGCATGGGCGCGAATTTGACCTCGAGCGATAGCGACGAAGGCTACGAAAAGACCGTCGAAGTCGACGGCCGCAAGGTGCACGAACAGTGGACCAACTCGGGCAAACATGCCGAGCTCTTCGAGATCGTCGACAACCGCTTCGCGATTAGTGTCGACAGCACGGGCGTCGACATGGACACCGCGCTCGCGGCGATCAAGACCATCGATGCAAACCGGTTCGACAGCCTCAAGCCGTAACGGCATTTGCCGGCCGCAAACTGGGCGCCGCGTGATTTTGCGAAAGACGTGAGCGCAGCGTTAGCGCTTTTGCCCCCGCAGGTCGGGGCCGATGAGTGCTTCGACGGCGAGGGCGGTGACGAGCGTCAAACTTTCGACGATGGTAAAATCCGCGCTTCGGCTAACCACGGAGACGCCCAACGTCGCGGCCGCTGCGATCGCGGCGCAGCCCGTCAGCAGTCGCAGCAGCCCGCGCGCGATGCTCGCCGGAGCGTGGATGCCCGCGCGGATATCGGCCAAGAGTCGAGCCGGCGACCGCGTCCCGATGTCCCAGATGATCAGCGCGGCCGCGTCAAGCAAAATCGCTAGCGCGATTCGGACCGCCGCCTCGGCGAGCGAGGCGCTAACCACCGCCGGGCTGCGTTAGCCTTCTTTCGCTTCGTCGGGCCAGGTCGCGATGTGGCCCATTGCCGCGGACTTGAGCACCTTGAGGCCGAGCGTCGCGCACTTCATACGCGTCGGGCTGATGCCGATGCCGACGTTCTCGAGCACACTGTCCTTGGAAAGCCGTGCGACGTCTTCGAGCTTTTGACCCTTGATCGAATCGAGCAGCATCGAGGTCGCCGCCTGCGAGATCGCGCAGCCTTTGCCCGAAAAGCGGACGTCGTCGACCCGGCCGTCGTCCCCGACACGCAGTTCGACCCGAATCGTATCGCCGCACAACGGATTAAGATCTTCGGCGACCGCCGTCGGTGCTTCGAGGTGTCCGAAGTTGCGCGGGTTGCGGTAGTGATCGAGGATGTACTCTTTGTAAAAATCGTCCATTATGCGAGTCGGAAGACCTCCGCCGCTTTTTCGAGCGCCGCGACGAGAACGTCGATGTCGTCCTCCATGTTGTATAGGTAGAACGACGCGCGCGCGGTGGCGGGCCAGCCCATCTTTTCCATGAGCGGCATCGTGCAGTGATGGCCGGCGCGCACGCAGACACCGCCCGTATCGAGCAGCGAGGCCAGATCGTGCGCGTGGATGTCGCCGAGATTGAACGAGATCACGCCGGCGCGGTCCGCCGCCTCGGGCGGACCATAGATCGCCAGGCCCCGCGGGACCAGGGTTTCGAGCCGTTCGAGCGCATACCGGGTCAGCCGGATCTCGTGCTCACGGATCCAGGTCATCCCGACGTCACTCAGATAGTCGACAGCGGCTCCGAGCGCGATCGCGTCGGCGATGTTGCTCGTCCCGGCCTCGAATTTCCAAGGAATCTCGTTGTACGACGTCTCGGTGTAGGCAACTCTGCGGATCATGTCGCCGCCGGTGAGAAACGGCGGCATCGCGTCGAGCAGCTCGCGCCGGCCGTACAAGAAGCCGATTCCGGTCGGGCCGCACATCTTGTGACCCGACGCGGCGAAGAAATCGACTTCGAGGTCCTGCACGTCGACCGGCATGTGCGGGATCGACTGCGCGCCGTCGACGAGGACGATCGCGCCGGCGGCATGAGCCAAGGGCACGATCTCATCGAGCGGAACGATTGAACCCATCGTGTTGCTGATGTGCGTGATCGCAACGAGCTTCACGCCGCTGAGCTTCTCTTCGAGATCGTCGAGCAGCAGTTCGCCGTTCTGATCCGACTCGATGAAGCGCAACTCGGCGCCCGTCTTGGCCGCCAGCAACTGCCACGGCACCAGATTGGAGTGATGCTCGAGTTGGCTGGTGAGAATGGCATCGCCGGGTTTGAGATTTTCGAGGCCCCAGGAGAAACTCACCAGGTTGATCGCCTCGGTGGCGTTGCGCGTCCAGATGATCTCCGCCGATTCGCGCGCGTTGATGAACCGCGCGACTTTCGCTCGCGCGCCCTCGAAGGCGTCGGTCGCGCGCTCGGCCAGCTCGTACACGCCGCGATGGATGTTGGCGTTGTACGTCGTGTAGTAGTCGACGAGCGCGTCGATGACGGCCCGCGGCTTTTGCGACGTCGCCGCCGAGTCGAGATACACGAGGCGCTTACCGCGCGACGTCGGCTTGGCCAGGATCGGGAAATCGGCGATGATCCGTTGCGCTTTGGGATCGGCGGCGGCGAGCATTTAGTCGATCTCCGTGGCGGCGTCGATCTTGTCGTCGAGCGCCGTTCGAATCTCATCGCGCAGCCGTTCGCCCGGGAAACGCGAAATGACCGGCTCGAAGAAGCCCAGCGCGATCATGCGCAGCGCGTCCGCGCGGCCGATTCCGCGGCTGCGGGCGTAAAACAGTTGCTCCTCGTCGACCGAGCCGACGGTCGCGCCATGAAACGCTTTGACGTCGTTGGCGGCAATCTCGAGCGCGGGAATCGAATCGATGTGCGCCGCTTTGGACAGCAGCAAGACGTCGTCGCGCAGCGAGGCGTCGCTGCCGTGCGACTGTTTGCGGATCGCGATGTTGCCGAAGAAACGACCCTGGCCGTGATCGGTCGCGGCACTGCGCACCACCGTGTTGGACGTGGTTTGCCCGACGGCGTGCTCGGTATGCACGGTCAGCTCGACGTGCTGCGTCGCGCCGGTGAAGAACAGCGCCGCCGCCTCGCCGCGCGCGCCGGTGTCGGCGAGCGTGGTCGTCACGACGCTGCGCGCGAGCGCGCCGCCGAGTTCGGCCAAATGCCAGCGCATCGTCGCGTCGCGTTCGCAGCGCGCGCCGCGCCGCATGAAGACGCGCGCTTCGACGTCGGCGCGCTGCACCGTCACCACGTCGAGCTGCGCGCCCGGACCGACGTGCGCCTCGACGACGCCGCAGATGAAGGCGTCGCCGCCCCCGGCGTGACGCTCGAGCACGGTTGCTCGCGCGCCGGCGCCCAGCACGAGCACGATGTGCGGAAAGACCGCCGCCGCATCGGCTTCGCCGTTGACGAACAGCAGCTGAATCGGTGCGTCGACGACCACGCCGTCGGGCACGTACACGAACGCGCCGCAATTCTGGAAGGCCGTTGCGAGCGCGGCGAAGCGGTCGTCACCCGGCTGAACGATCGTATCGATCACCGGGGCCAGGAGCGCCGCGTGATCGCGCCGGGCGGCCGCTAGCGACGTCACGATGACGCGCTTGTCGGCTGCCGTCGGGCCGGGTGGTTCAAGCAGCGTCGCGCCGAAATGCACGAGGCCGCCGGCATTCTCGGTCGCCAGCGCCGGCGCGTCGGCGTCGGGATCGGCCGAAGCAGACAGCGCACCGAAGGGAATCGTGGCTACGCTTTGCCGCCCCGAGCTCCAGCGCAGATCCTCGAACGGCAGCTTGGCATAGTTGTAACGCCACGACCGGCCGGGAAAGCCGCCCGGGACCGGAAGCGAACCGTACGCGGCGAACGCGCCGCGGCGTTCGGCCGCGGTGACGGCGCTGCCCGAGGCGGCTCCGGCCTGGCCGATGTAGGCAATGGCGGCTTCGAGCGTCTCGGCGGTCGGCGCAAACGGCAGCGGGGCGTGCGACGTGGGCGGCGCGGTGATGCTAGGCAACGCTGCTCGCGACCTCATCACGAATCTTGTCGTAGCCTTCGCGTTCGATCTGATTCGCGAGTTCCGGACCGCCGGTTTTGACGATCCGGCCGTCCATCATGATGTGGACGACGTCGGCGGGGATGTAGGCCAAGATGCGCGGGTAATGCGTGATGATCAGAAACGCTGTCTTAGCGCCGGCCTCGGTCGCGCGCAATGCGTTGACCGAACGGCCGACCGATTGCAGCGCATCGACGTCCAGGCCGGAGTCCGTCTCGTCGAGCACGGCGTATTTCGGGCACAGCATCGCGAGCTGCAGCATTTCCAGGCGCTTCTTTTCGCCGCCCGAGAAGCCGTCGTTCACGTAGCGCGAGAGAAACGCCGGATCCATGTCGAGCACGTCGAGCTGCTCGAAGATCATTTTACGAAATTTCGCCGGGGGCAGATCGTCGGGGTTGACCGCCATCCGCGCCGTGCGAATGAAATTCGCAACCGAGACGCCCGGAATGGCCGCCGGATATTGAAACGACAGGAACAGTCCAGCCTTCGCGCGCTTGTCGGGGGGCAGGCCGATGAGCTCCTCGCCGTCGAGTTTGACCGACCCGGCCAACACGTGATAATTCGGGTGACCGCTCATCGAAAACGCGAGCGTCGACTTTCCGCTGCCGTTAGGGCCCATGAGCGCGTGTACCTTGCCCGGCTCGACGACGAGATCGATCCCCCGCAGGATCTCTTTCTCTTCGACGGCGACCCGCAGGCCGCTGATTTCTAAACTCATTTGGCTCCTGACGATGCCGCACCCGACACGATGCCGCACCGGCCGGCATGCACGGAGCATCCGACGCGCCGGGTGCAGCAGTCCCAGCCGGTGCGTTAGGTTCTCACCACTTGACGCCGCCCGACGCAGCGGTCTCCCGCGGGCGGGCATAACGACCTGATGGTAGCGTTGCGCTAAGAGAAAGTCAAGGAAACTCTGGACTTTCTTCGCACGGGGTGCTAGGCTCCTGACATATGCACGCTGACCGGTTCTTCGACACGGCCCGCGGGAAGATTGTCGCCGCCTTGCGCGGCCGGCGCGGCGCCTCGGCGTTCGATCTCGCGCGCGAACTCGGTGTATCGGCCAACGCCATACGCCAGCAGTTCGTTCTGCTCGAGCGCGATGGTCTCGTTACCGGCGCCAGCGTCCGGCGCGGCAAGACCAAACCGACCGTCGAATACCGGCTTACCCCCGAAGCCGAGAAGTTTTTCCCGCAGCATTACGACCGGATGCTCAACGCCGTGCTGCGCGAGGTTCGGGCGGCCGGCGGCGACGCGGCGGTTCAATCGATTTTCGATTCCATGGGCCGCCGCCAGTCCGAGCGGCTGCGCTCGCGCATCGGCGACCGGCCGGTTGCCGACCGGGTCGTGGCGCTCACGACGATGCTGCGCGACGCCGGAGTCGAGGCGGAATCCGAGCAGACCAGCGGCGGCTTCACCATTCGCGAGCACACGTGTCCGTATGCGAAAACCGCCGGCGAGCATCCGGAGATCTGCAGCGTGATCCATTCGGTGATGACCGACGTCGTCGCGCCGCAGGTCCGGCAGACCGACTCGCTCGCAACCGGCGGCAGCGAGTGCCGGTTCGAGATCACGACGGGCACCAGCGCCGTGCCGGAGTTTCCGGTCGGCCCAGCTCAGGAGCAGCGCAGTGGATTTCGCGAAGTTTCAAAATCTCGTTGAGAAGCGCACGGGCTTCCGGACCATGGAAGACGCGATGGCCAGCGGCGAGTATTTTAGCGACTCGTGCGGCGATATGTACACGTATTATCTGAAAGTCGGGCCGGGCGAACGAATCGCGGACATCTCGTACTTCACCACCGGCTGCGGCTTCGGCACCGCGACCTGCTCGCTGCTGGTCGAACTCGCGCACGGCAAAACACTCGATGAAGCGCTGGCGATCACCGACGACGATATCATGAGCGCGCTCGGCGGCTACCCCGAAAAGAAGAAGGACTATCCCGAGCGTTCGCGCATCGCGCTGCGCGCCGCGATCGATGATTACCGGGCCAAACGCGCGGCCGGGAAGATCACCGATGACATGCTCGAAAAGGCGCGCGCGGTCGCGGCCGCGGCATCGCTCGCCGAGCTGCCCGGCACGGGCAAGACCTCGCAGGACGAAGCCCAAGACGCCGGTCCCCAGGTCGTGCGCGACGGCGGCCTCGTCACCATCAAACTGCACTAGAGGACTCGACTTCGTCGAGTCCGGGCTTCGCCCGAGCCGCCCGTCGTCATGGACCGGGTAAACCCGACACATTCTAGTGGATTGGGCTTCGCCCAATCCGTCGCGGTGCGGCTAAGCCGCAAGCCGCCCGTCGTCGCCTGTCGGGCAAAGCCCGTGGCATCGAACCGCAGGCCGACGCGAACATCCGGACGGAGAAACCCGGCGGCGACCGCTGCCGAGCGTCATCAGAGCTTCGCTACGGCGATGCGATGGCTTCCACCTCGAGGCTGATCTGCGCGTCTTCGCCGACGACGAGGTCGCCGGTCGCGTTCGTGGCCAGGTTCGACAAGCCAAAATCTTTGCGATGAATCGTCGTGGTCGCCGTGTAGGCGATGCGCTTTTCACCCCTGCCGCCCAGGCCTTTGCCTTCCAGCGCGGCGGCGAGCGTCACGGGCTTGGTGACGCCGTGCAGCGTGAGGTTGCCGGCGATGGTGAACTTCGCCGGGTCGCTGCCGTCAATGGCCGTCGAAGTGAACGTGCCGGTCGGGAACTTGTCCGTATCGAACCACTGGTCCGAGCGCAGATCGTGGTTGCGATCGTCGTTCTTGGTATCGATCGCGCTCACGTCCAGCGTTGCGCTGACGCTCGACGGAAGGTCTTTGCCGGCGGCCAGGGTGATGCGCCCGTCTTTGACCGGGATCGTGCCCTTGACCGTCGAGAGCGCGAAGTGCTTGATCGCAAACTCCGCGCTCGAATGCGCCGGATCGATCTTCCAGCTGGGGTCGGCGGCGAAAGCCGCGCCCACGGCGACCACCAGCGCCAGTGCCGTCGCGGCCGTGGTGACGCGAATCCGAGGCATGCGTGAAACCTCCCCTGGGCAAGTGAAACCTCCGGACCGCGCGGTAACGACCGCTCATTACCGCGCCTCGCGCCAGCCCCCTCACAAACCGGCGAACAGCGGCTTTCGACGAACGCCGGCGGTTCCGCCTTGACCCAAGCAGTAACCCGACCAAGACCGCGAACGGCGTCGCGTCCGAGCGGCGATCAGCGAGCGTTCAAATACGGATTTTCGCGGCGCTCGATACCGATCGTGGTAGCCGGCCCGTGACCGGGGATCACCACGGTCGGATCGGCGTACGCGAGCAACTTTTCGTTGATCGAACTCACGATGTCGGCCAGTGACGTGCCACCCAAATCCCACCGACCGACGGACCCGGCGAAGAGCGTGTCGCCGGTCAGCAGCATCGTCGTCGTGCCGGCCAGTTCGACCGCGAACGACGTGCTGCCCGGCGTGTGGCCCGGGGTGTGCAGGCAGCGCAGCGTGAGCGCGCCGGCGGTCAAGGCGTCGCCGTCGTGCAAATCGGCGTCGATGCGCACGACCGGCGGAATGCGCGCGAGGCCGATCCACTGCGCCTGCATCGCGAGCGCCGCGTACAACGGCAAATCGGCGGGGTGCAGCAGCGCGCTGCCGCCGCAGGTGTCGCGCAGTTCGCCCAGTGCGCCGATGTGATCGATGTGCGCGTGCGTGTGCACGAGAAATTTCGCGCGCAACCCGCGGGCGCGCAGCCGCTCGGCGATCGCCGGCACGTCGTCGCCGCCGTCGACGACGATGGCTTCGCCCGTGGTTTCGTCGCCCAGAATGGTGCAGGTGCAGGCTAACGCGCCGACCGCGAGATGCTCGACGATCATCGGGCCGGCCCGGGGGGTTCGTCGAGCTCGTCGAACGCGCCAAAATTCCGGTAGCGGCGGTCGTAGTAGCCCAGCGGCGCGCCTTCGCGATGACCCGCCTCGATCACCTGACCCAAGAAGATGGTGTGCGTTCCGGTCGTGAGTTCTTCGCCCAGCGTGCAGTCGACGTGGGCGAGCGTCCCCGCGAGAATCGGCGAACCGCTGGGTCCCAGCCGATAGGCGACGCCGTCGAAGCGTGTATGCGGCTCGCCGCTCGCGAATTGTTCGGCCAGCGCGCGCTGCTCGAGCGCGAGGACGTTCACGCAAAAGCGCTGCGAGGCCGAGATGAGCGGATGTGCGCGCGCGTTGCGGTTCACGCAGATCAAGACGGTCGGCGGTTCGGCGCTGACGCTGGCGAAAGCGTTGGCGGTAAAGCCGTGGATCCGCGCTTCATGCGTCGTCGTCACGATCGCGACACCGGTCGCGAAGCGCCGCATCGCCGCCTTGAAAGCGTCACTCGATACGAGCACCGATACCAATTCCATCTCCGACCGGAACGATCGTGGCGTCGAGTTGCGGATGGTGCAGGAACAATTTGTTGAAGTCGCGGACGGCGCGCAGGTCCGCGCTATCCCGGCTCGAAGGTTCCGCGCCCGCTTCGCCGCTCCACAACAAATTGTCGATCACGACGAGTCCCGAGCGCTTGAGCATCGGGATGGCCAACTCCAAATAGGCGGGATATTCGGTCTTTTCGGCGTCGATGAAGATGATGTCAATGTTGCGCTGCGACCACATTTCGAGCACTTCGAGCGCCGGTTGGTTGATGATGTCGACCTTGTCGGCCACACCTGCCCGTTCGAGATAGGCGTGGGCCACCGCGGTGCGTTCGACGTCTGGGTCGATCGTCCAAATGTGCCCGGCGGGAGGCAGGGCGAGCGCCATCCAGAGGGTCGAGTAGCCGTAAGCCGTGCCGATCTCCAGAATCCGGTTCGCCATCATGGCGTGGACGAGCGTCGACAGCAGCCGGCCTGAGGCGCGGTCGACGCTCGGAATTCCGTCGTAGGTGGATTGCTGTTCGAGTTCGAGTAAAAGCGGCGACGGTTCGCGATGAAGTCGCGTTAAGTAAGACAGGTCGCGCACGGTAGCAGATGTTTGCCGCCCGGACAAAGCGGGAACCTGCCCGGCACGCGACGGACCACACCCGGCGCGTCGCTGCGGCGACCCTCGCCGCCGGATCAGGGCCGGCGAGTTCGCTCGACCGGGGGACGTCCGTGCGTCGTCGAACACAAGGCGTCTCCCCGAGACGAGTTCGCGCTCAGACGTCGTTTTAGCACCCAGGAGGCTTACGTGACGACCCTCACCCAACAATCGTACGCTGCGAAGAAGTTCGATCTCGCCGGCCTGCACGGCATCTCCGATCAGACGCTGCAGGTTCATTTCGGACTCTACGAAGGCTACGTCAAGAACACCAATCTGCTCAACGAGCAGATTTCCGAGCAGATCAAAGCCGGCACGGCCGCCGGGGCGAATCCCCATTTCGCCGAACTCACGCGCCGGCTCGGCTTCGAGTACAACGGAATGCGGCTGCACGAGTACTATTTTGGGAACTTGACCAAGAGCGCGGGCGGTGCGCCGCCGGCCGCGGTCAACGACGCGTTCGCCGCGAACTTCGGCGATTTTGAGACCTGGAAGAAAGACTTCACCGCCACCGGCGCGCTGCGCGGCGTGGGCTGGGCGATCGCCTACCAGGATCCATGGACGGGCCGCATCTCGAACCACTGGGTAACCCTGCACGAAGACGGGAACATCGCCGGCTTTAACCCGATCCTGGTGCTCGACGTCTGGGAGCACGCGTTTCTGCTCGACTACAAGCCGGCGGAGCGGCCTAAGTACATCGAGGCGTTCTTCGCCAACATCGACTGGAACGTGGTGTCGTCGCGCCTCACGGCACCCGCGCCGGGCCACTAAGATCGCGTGACATCGCTGTGACGAGGCGCCTGCGGCTTTTTCCGCTCAATGCCGTGCTCTTTCCGGGAGCGATTCTCAACCTCCACGTGTTCGAGCCGCGCTATCGTCAGATGATCTCCGAATGCCTCGATGCAAACGAGGCGTTCGGAGTCGTCCTCATTCGCGAGGGCAAGGATTGCGGCGATACCGAGGTGATGCCGCACGACGTCGGCACCACCGCGGAAATCTGCGACGTCACGCCGCTGCCCGCCGGGCGGTATTATATCAGCACGACGGGCCGGCGGCGCTTTCGCATTCAAGACGTCGTCAGCCGCGAACCGTATCTGCTCGTCGACGTCGAGTACCTCGAAGAAGAACTCGACGATCCAGGCGCCGTCGTTGAACTCTCCGACGAAGTGCGCCAAGAATTCCGCGAATACGTCCGGCTGCTCGTCGAGTTTTCCGGCACCTCGGCGGATTACGACGTCCCCAGCGATCCCGTCGACGCATCGTTCATCATCGGTGACGCGCTGCAAGTCGCGGATACGATGAAGCAGCGGCTGCTCGAACTTTCCAACACGCAGCAGCGGCTCACGGTCGAGCTGGGTTTCCTGCGCCGTCTGCTGCCGCAATTGCGCACGCTGCTCGAACGCAAGGCCGAACAGGCTCCGGTCGAACGCGACGATGCTCCCGGCGGAACGTTTCGCACCCATCAGGAGCAGTTCTTTGGCAAGCACTTCAGCCTGAACTAAACTCGCCTCAAGCCATCGGCGAGACGTTCCGCGGCGGTGACCACGTTGCGCAGGAGCGCGATGTTCGTCACCGGGCCGACGCCGCCGGGAACGGGCGTAATCGCGCCGGCGACTTCGGCGACTTCGGCATAGGCGACGTCGCCGACGAGTTTGCCGTCGACGAAGGTCGTCCCGACGTCGATGATCGTCGCGCCCGGCATCACCATGTCGGCGCGGATGAGGTCCGGGACTCCCGTCGCGACGACGAGCACCTCGGCGTCGCGCGTGTGGCGCGCGAGATCGCACGTCAGCCGATGCGTCGAGGTTACCGTGGCGTCTCGGGCCATCAGCAGCAGCGTCACCGGAAGTCCGACGACGTTCGAGCGGCCCACCACGCAGGCGCGCGCGCCGCTCAAGGCGCGATGCGGACTGCGTTCGAGCAGCAGCATGACCGCCGCCGGCGTGGCCGGAACGAAGTCCGCCCCGGTGCCGAACGCCAGCCGCCCCTGGTTGATCGGATTGGCGCCGTCGACGTCCTTGTGCGCGGGCATCGCGTCGGCGATTCGACGAATCGCGAGGTGCGGCGGCAGCGGCTGCTGCAGAATAACACCATGCACGCTCGGGTCAGCGCCCAGTTCCGTCAGCCGTTCGCGAACGCGCGCCTCGTCGGCATCGGGAGTCAACGCCTCGAAGTCGACCTCAACCCCAACGCCCGCGCCCGCTTTGACCAGGCTGCGCATGTACGCGACCGATGCGGCATCTTCGCCGACGATCACCACCACGAGCCGGACCGCGTAGTCGCGCGTCCGCAGCGCGTCGGTGCGCGCGCGCAGATCAGCGCGCATTTCGCTCGCCAACGCGCGGCCGTCGAGAAGAAGCGCTGCCATCGGCCGCTGCGTTCGGGCGGCTGAGGGAGCACCCCTGGAACGCGTCCGTTGGCCCGCGCTGCTCGCGCCGGATTTCGATACCGCCGCGTTCGAGGCCGCATTCACCGGCTTCCGCCGCTTGTATCACGTGCGTCCCGAGCGCGTGCTCTGCGCGCCCGACGTGTTGCAGCGGTTCGCCGCGCTGTACGCCAAGTCGGCGGATGACGCGCTAACGCGCCGGCTGCGCTTCGAGGGTATCGCGCTCGAAAGCGCGATCCTCGCCCCCGGTTCGATCGTGTTCGAAGGCAGCGTCGATGAGGAACGGATGGGCGACTGGTAGCGGGCGGTCCGGTCGGCGCGAGCAGCGTTCCGGTCGCAATAAGTTCGCGGCGCTGTGGTATCTTCGCGGCGCTCAGGCAGGGCGCGTTTGGGTTTGGCCGACGAAGGCGTTGACGGCGTCGGCGACGAGCGGAGCCTCTTCGACCATCGGCAGGTGCCCGCTGTGCTCGCAGACGAGAACGGCGGCTGCCGGATACACGCCGCGCGCGGTTTCCAGCGCTTTGATCGGGATGAAGCGGTCGTGGCGCCCCCAGATGAGCAAGGTCGGCCCGGTCCACGTCGCGAGGCGCCGGTGCAGCGCCGCGCCGTCCCGGAACTCTTGGATCGCACCGGTGTAGATGCCCGCGAACGCCCGCCGGACTTCGGGCTGGAGCGCCAGCGCGTACGCCGTCTCGCGGATCGCCGGTCCGATCAAGCTGGGATCGTGGACCGACTGATCGAGCGTCCGGTTCACGAAGTTGCGGCCGGGGCGCCGAGTAAAGATCCAGCGCGCGACCGGACTGCCGATCAGCATATAGAGCAAGGCGGCGGCGCGGAGAAAGCCGGCCGGAGCGATAAGAATAAGCCGCTCGAGGCGCTCGGGATGCGCGGCGGCGTAGTTGGCCGCGATATAGCCGCCGACCGAGTGGCCGCACAGCACGATCTTGCCCGGCGCGGTTTCGGCCAAGACGCAGTCGAGCACGTGGGCGAAGAACGGCCCGTCGTAGGCGGCGTCGGGCTTGTCGCTTGCCCCGAAGCCCGGTAAATCGAACGCGACGACGCGCAGCGCGGGGTCGAGGAGCGGCGCAAACGCGTCCCAAGCCGCCTGCGTCCAATGACCCAAGCCATGGACGAGCACGAGCGCGCGCGCGCCATCCGCCGTGCTGCCCCGCTCGAAGACGGCGATGCCGATGCCGGCGCAGACGATCCGTCGTTCGCGCCAGCCCGCGGTCAACCCGGCGGTCATCGAATAAGGACCCGCCGGTAAAGCCGCGAAGGCCGGAAGATGCGTCCCCTGGGCGGCGGTTGTGCTGCCACGATCATCTTGTGTCTTCTCCTGTCGGGGTGTTATTCCGGCGGTGGTCCCAAGCGCACCATCGACGGCGGCGCGGGTGGGCCGGGCGCGCTCGCCGGTGCGCCCGCCGTTAGTTATGACGTCAAACGGGTCGACGGTCGTACCGATGCGCTCGACCGCTACCGCGGCTCGGTCGTGGTGATGAACTTGTGGGCCACCTGGTGTCCGCCGTGCCGCGAAGAGATCCCGGCGCTCCAGCAGTTTTACGTGCAGAACAAGGCCAAAGGCGTCGTGGTGCTGGGCGTCGATCAAGGCGAATCCGCCCAGGCCGCCGGCACTTTCGCGCGTGAGCACGGCGTGACGTTTCCGATCTTGCTCGACAGCGATCAGCAGTACGGGCGCAGCTACGCCGCGATCGGATTGCCGACCACGGTGATCATCGACCGGCGCGGTCACGTGCTGCGCGGGATCGACGGTCAACTGACGCTCGCGCAGATGCGCGAAGCGGTGGCGCCGGCGCTGCGCGCGCAATGAGCTCGCGCGACACCGCGATCGCCGCCGCGCTGGCGGCGATCGCCTTGACCTTGGCGCAAGACCTGCGCCCCGGACTCGATTTCTATCATACCTGGCAATACGCGGCGGTTCTGAGCATCACCATCATCGTCATGGTCGCCTATGCCTGGAGCGCGCGCACGGGCAGCGACGGTCCCAGCGGTCGGCGCGCGGCGATCGGCATCGCGGGCGCGCTGGCGGTCGCGACCGGCGGACTGCTCTCGGGGCTCATCGGTCCCGACACGATCACGGTTTCGGGTTCGCCCGGCACCGTGACGCCGGTTCCGGATTTGCAAGCGGCGGCGTTCTTTGGCCCGGCCGATCCAGCGACGATCGCGCGCGGCGACGCGACGGTCTCACTGCGCGAGAAGACCGGCGATCCGATTGCGGTCGCGCCGGGAAACCGGCTCTTTCTCGGCACGTCGATCGTCTATTTGGGCTCGCGCCCAGCCGCGTATATCGTCGCGCGCGACGCGTCCGGCAATCGGCTCACGGTTACGCAGCCCACGAACCCGACGTTTCTCTCGCCGGTGCTGCTCTTTCCGCAGAACCAGCCGCTCAAGGATAAATCGTATCCGCTCGACACGTTCGCGACGCCCGGCCTGCACCGCGTCATGCGCGCGTTGTACTTCAGCGCCGACGACGCGCAGACGTTCAACCATCTGGGCACGAAGCAGCCCGCGCTCGTGCTGTCGGTCAACGATGACGCGGGAAAGTCGATCGGCCTCACGATCTTGCCCTCGGGCCGCGACGTCGCGATCGGCGATCTGCACATCACCGCGACACTGGGCTCGTTTCCGCAGTTGATCGTGGCCTCGGCACCGCATCCGGCGCTGCTGATCGCGGGGCTCGTGGTCTTCGTCGGCGGCGTCGGCGCAGCGTTTGTGCCGCCCAAAGGCAGGAAGCCGCTGAGCGTTCCGGCGGCGGAAGTCTGACAGTCGGGCATCGAGGCAGCCCCTTTTCGGTCGCCGTGCCTCGTCGAGCGTGAGGTTGACGCCCGCGACGCAGTCGGCGACCAACCTGGGCAAGTCTCGGTCTACGGTCTGCTGGGGCCGATGAGTTCACCGGTTCATGCGATGGCCGTCCGCCGCCAGACGTTCGGCAGCAACGCGATTCGGCTCGCCGGCACCGTCGTCTATGGTCCGGGATCGCGGATGATTGCGCGTGCGCTCGTCGCCCGCGTCGAACCATCGCCGATGGTGCCGCCCGCCCAGCACATCTTCTCCGGTCTGCTGCGCCGCAACGTCGCCGGCATGCTCTCGATCCAGTTGCGAAATGGGCGACTCGTCACCGTCGATGCGCGCACGGTCATCGCGCGTGGCTATTACTCGCGCGATCTGCGCACCGGAAAGGCCTGCCATGTTCTGGCGAATTCGATGCCCGGCGGCGTTCTCACGGCGCTGAGCGTCACCAAGCTGCATCGAGCACTTCTCAACATGCCGCCCGACCGTTAATGTGGTCGGATCGAGAGGGTTTCCCCGACGTGCCAAAACGGGACAGCGTGGCGGCGCTGGGTCCGAGCAGTTCGCGGTGAGCTGCACGTCAAACCCACGCTGATTCTCATGGCGGTTCGAAGGATGAGACTGTTTCGCGGCATGGTGACCGTGACGTTGGCGATCGCAGCGCTGTGGACGCTGGCGTGGCTTGCAGCACGGCCGGCCGGCGCGCAGAGCGGGCCGCCCGATACGCTGCGGATCGCGCTCGTCGAGGAACCCGGGACGCTCAATCCGGTCGTCGGCACATTGGCGGTCGAATCCGATTTGGCGGCAATGATCTTCAGCGGCCTGACCCGCTACGACGACCGGGGCAATCAGATCCCCGACTTAGCCGAACGCGTGCCGACGCGCGCAAACGGCGGCATCTCCGCCGACGGCAAGACGATTACCTATCATCTGGTGCACAACGCACATTGGCACGACGGCGTGCCGGTGACGTCCGACGACGTGAAGTTCACGTTCGAGGCGCTCATGAACCGCAGCAACAACGTCGTCAACCGCGAACCTTACGACGAGATGCTGCGGGTCGAGACGCCCGACAAATACACGGTGAAAATCGTGCTGCGGCGGACATGGGCGCCGGCGATCGACGGGTTCAGCGACCGCATCGACGGCGCCATCGTCCCGGCCCATCTGCTGCGCAAGCTCGGCGACCTCAACCACGCCGACTTCAACGCCGCGCCGATCGGCAGCGGCCCGTATAAATTCGTCGCCTGGCATCACGGCAGCGACATGACGTTAGACGCCGACCCGGCCTTCTATCGCGGTGCGCCGAAGATCCCGCACATCGTCGTGCGCTTTCTCGAGAACGACAACACGATGCTCATCGCGCTGCGCACGCACGACGTCGATGTCGGCGACACCCTCAACATTTCGACGTTCACCAACCTCGCGGGCACGCCCGGACTCATCCCGGTCAGCAACGCCAAAACGTATTTCGAGCACCTGACGTTCAACACCGCACATCCGCCGCTCGACGACCGGCGCGTCCGCCAGGCCCTGTGTTACGCGCTCGACGTGCACGAGATCTACCGTAATGTCTACCATAATCTGGGCGCCCTCGGCCCAGGCTCGATCAACCCGGTCACGCCCTGGTACAATCATCGTGTCGGCGACTATCCGTTCGATCCCAAACGTGCCGCGCAACTGCTCGACGATGCCGGGTGGAAGATCGGCCCCGACGGCACGCGGGCGCGGAACGGACAGCGCCTCACGCTGACGCTCATCTCGACGGCATCCAACATCACGCGTGCTCAGACGATGGTGCTGCTGCAGCAGCGCTGGAAGGCGATCGGCATCGACGTCTCCGTAAAGACGTTTCCGGCCGCGACGATGTTTGCTCAGGCAGCGAACGGCGGCCCGTTCTACGGCGGCAAGTTCGACGTCGGGCTGGCCGCGCTCATCAACGCCACACCCGATCCCAACGAGCTCAACCTGAACACCGACGGCGCGATCCCGCCCAACGGCAACAACACTTCGTTCTATCACAACGCGGAGCTCACGCATCTCGAGGACGCCGCAGCCCAAACCTTCGACGTTGCCGCGCGCAAGCGCATGTATGACCGCATCCAGGAAATCGTGGCGCGCGAAGTCCCGTATTATACCCTCAACTGGCTGCCGGTCAACGACGTCCACGTTCCCGGCCTCGATGGCGTGCGGCCGACGATCGTCAATTCGACGTTCTGGAACATCGCGGACTGGCAGTTGAAGCGCTGAGCGGTGCCGGGCAAGATTAGTACGGTGAGGCGCTCGCGAAGTGGAAGCGGTTGAATTTGACCGCCGGCGTGACCAGCGAATAGCGGTAGCCGCCGGTCCGCGCCGGCGTGTCGGCCAGCTCGCAATCGTTGAGCGCCGTGACGATCGATTGATTGAAGCGCATGTTGCGCACGCCATGCGTGAGCTGACCGTTTTCGATCAAGAACGTGCCGTCGCGGGTCATCCCGGTAAGCAGCGCGGTGCGCTGGTCGACGATCCGCACGTACCAGAGGCGCGTGATCAAGAGCCCGCGCGCCGTTTCGGCGATCAACGCATCGACCGGCCGCGTCCCGGGCTCGACGACCGTATGGAGCGGCTGCGGGCCGACGGGCCAACCGCCCGCGCGCGGCACCGCATGACCGGTGTTGGGGCGATCGAGCCGACGCGACCACACGTCGTCGGTGACGATGCCGCGGGCGATGCCGTTCTCGATGAGCGCGAGCCGCGCCGTCGGCGCGCCGGAGAAATCGAACGGCATGCCGGGATTGAGCGGGTGCGCGTAGTCGTCGCGGATCGTGACGTTCGCGCCCGCGATGCGCTCGTCGAGCTTGCCGCTGATGTAGGACGCGCCCTCGGCGTAGAGCTCGGCCGAAAAATAGGGGCGAAAGAACGCGAGCAGTTCCCCGAACGCCGCCGGTTCGAGGATCACGGCCCAGCTGCCCGGATCGACGGCGGCGGGGTTGTTCGCCGCGACGGCTTTGCGCGCCGCGCGCGCGCCGACGGCGTCGCCGTCGAGGGCGCCGATGCCGACTGCATACGCCTCCGCCCAGCCGGTCGAATCGGCACCGTTCATCTTCACGTTCGTTCCGGCGCTGGTGCCGTCGAAGGCCAGCCGCGCGCCCGCGCGCGTCGCGATCGTGAGCCCGGAATCTTCGCTCGTGACGTAGCCGCTCGACCAGAGCTGCGCGTCTTTCGCGTGCGCGAACATCGCCGCGGCGATCTGCGCGCGGCGCTCGGCGCCGGCCTGCGCGGTGGGCGTGCGGGTGCTGCTGGTGGAGGACAATCCGGATGACGCGATGCTGCTCGAACGGCATTTGCGCCAAATGGGCGTGGAGGCGGTCAGTGCGTGGAGCGGCGAGGAAGCGCTCGAGAAGCTGATGACGGCAGAGCGCTTTGACGTGGTGCTGATGGACTGCCAGA
>PLAE01000219.1 GCA_003134035.1 Candidatus Velthaea versatilis | reverse complement strand
CGTTCGTCGAGAGCGCCCCCAAAGCGGTCAAGGAAGGCGTCACCAAAGACGAAGCCGAGACGATCAAAAAGAAGCTCGAAGAAGCCGGCGCGAAGGTCGAGGTCAAGTAAGTACCCGATCGGGTTCCCGCGCAACGCGAGAAACGGGACCGGCAGTTTGTCGGTCCCGTTGCGCGGTGCAGGGCTGGCCCCGGCGGCGCCGTCAGCCGTTCATCGCTCGCCGTCCTCCTTTCTCGCCGTTCTTGTAATAGAAGATTTCGGGATCGCCGGGGTCGAGATTTTCCAATCGGCCGCTGCGGACGAAACCGCCGGCTTCGAGCAGACGCTGCATGGCCAAGTTCGACTCGTTGGTCGAAGTGAACAACGACTCGCCCGCACAGCGCACCTCGAATTCGCGCAGTAATCGGCGGCCGATTCCACGCCGGCGAAAGCGCGGGTCGATCCCGAGCAACCAGACGAAGGGGCGGCCGAAAAAGGCGCGGTCCCAAATGATGTATCCCGCAAGCTCGCCCTCCGCGCGGGCCGTCACCACGTCCCGGCGCTGGAGCGATTCATCGATGAATCGTCGTTTGCCCGCGATTGGACCAGTGCTCATGCGCTCGAGCGCGGCCGCGTCGGCCGGCTCACCGGCGCGCAACGCGAGCCGGTCGCTCGATTCACTCCCATCGCGCGCGTGCTCGCGCTCGTTCGTCATGTC
This sequence comes from Candidatus Velthaea versatilis, assembly GCA_003134035.1. Taxonomy (GTDB): domain Bacteria; phylum Vulcanimicrobiota; class Vulcanimicrobiia; order Vulcanimicrobiales; family Vulcanimicrobiaceae; genus Velthaea; species Velthaea versatilis. The sequence goes on along the minus strand of PLAE01000219.1, from coordinate 27,065 downwards.
CACGGCGATAGACGCTCGAATTTCGTGACGGTCCGGTTTCTGCGGCGTTTCGAGCCGCAGGTAAACCCCGGCGCATACGACCCGCGAACCGATCGCGAAACATTGCGCGTCGCAGTCCGCGTATCCCACTCGGCGCCGAGCGATTCCCGGCCGCACAGGATGGCCTCGCGACCTGGCCGAATGCGTCGGACGCCTGGCAGCGCGGGTGTGATGTAATGGTAGCCTGCGACCTTCCCAAGGTTGACGCGCGGGTTCGATTCCCGCCACCCGCTCCAGGACATCCGATTCGTGCGCCGCTTCGGGCGACATAGCCAAGTGGTAAGGCAGAGCTCTGCAAAAGCTCCATCCCCAGTTCGAATCTGGGTGTCGCCTCCAAGTTCTCGCCGCGCGCCGCGCCGGCTCCATTCGCTCGCAAGCGCGGAATGCGGTACGCGGGTACCGAACGCCAGGGTCATGCTCGCCAAGCGCATCATTCCGTGCCTGGATATCAAGGACGGTCGCGTCGTCAAGGGCGTGCGCTTCGTCGAGCTGGCCGACGCCGGCGATCCGGTTGAACTCGCGCGCCGCTACGAGGCCGCCGGCGCCGACGAACTGGTCTTCCTCGATATCACCGCGACGGTCGAGGGCCGCGGGGCGACGCTCGCCGTCGTGCGGGCGGTTGCCGCCGAGTTGACGATTCCCTTCGCGGTCGGCGGCGGAGTGAAGACGGTCGACGACATCAACGCGCTGCTGCGCGCGGGCTGCGACAAGGTCAGCTTGAATTCGGCCGCGCTGCGCCGGCCCGAACTCATCGCACAAGCCGCGCGGGTGTTCGGGAACCAGTGCATCGTGATTGCCATCGACGCGCGCGCCGCCGGTGATTCATTCGAGGTCGTCGTGGACGGCGGGCGCACCCCAACGGGCCGCGATGCCGTCGCGTGGGCGCGTGAGGCCGAACGGCTCGGCGCGGGCGAACTGCTGGTGACGAGCATCGACCGCGACGGAACGCGGTCGGGCTTCGATCTGCGGCTCACGCGGGCCATTCGCGCGGCCGTCGACTTGCCGGTCATCGCGTCGGGGGGCGCCGGCAGCCTGACCGACTTCGTCGACGTCTTCGCTCGCGCGGATGCCGACGCGGCGCTAGCGGCATCGCTCTTTCACTACGGTGACCTGGAGATCGCGACACTCAAAGACGGTTTGGCGGCTGCCGGTATCCGCGTCCGACGCGAACCCGGCGTGGCCTCGGTCGGGCTACGATGAACGCGCTGCCGCCGATCGTCTGGGGCAACGACGGCCTCGCGCCGGTCGTCATCGTCGACGACCGGACCAACGCGGTGCTCACCTTAGCGTACGCCGATCGCGAGGCCCTCGCGCGCACGATCTCCTCCCGGTCGACTTGGTTGTACAGCCGTTCGCGCAGCGAACTTTGGAACAAGGGCGCCACCTCGGGCAACACGCAGCGCGTGGTTTCGGTCGCCGTCGATTGCGATGCGGACGCCTTGATCTATCGCGTCGTGCCGGCAGGTCCGGCGTGTCATACCGGCCGCGCGTCGTGCTTCAGCCACGAGCTGCGGCTCGACGGCGACGGGGACGATCCGGGCGGCAGCGGCTTTGCCGCGGCGGTCGGCGTACTAGCGGCCACGATCGCCGACCGCAAGCGCGCCCCCACGCCCGACAGCTACACGGCCAAGCTCTTCGCCGGCGGTGTCGACCGGATCGGCAAGAAGATCGGGGAGGAAGCCACCGAGGTGGTCATCGCCGCGAAGAACGCCGACCGCGGCGAACTCATTTGGGAGACCGCCGACCTGCTGTATCACACGCTAGTCCTGCTCGCCGAGCGCGAGATCTCACTCGACGAGGTGGGCGCCGAATTAACGCGACGAGCGACGCCCCAGACCTAAGGGCCCTCGCCGGCGTCGGGCCCGAGCTCGCGCGCAAGTTCGGCGAATTGGGCATTTTCGCGCCCGACGAATTACTGGCGTATTTGCCGCGCGCTTACCGCGACTGGCGCACGCCCCAAGCCATCGGCACGCTCGAGCCGGGCGAGGCGGTGATCGTGGCGACGATTGTGCGCGTGCGCGAGCGGCCGGGACGTTTTCCGCTCGTCAGCGCCGACCTGGACGACGGCACCGGCACGATCAGCGCCAAGTGGTTCGGCCGGCGGCACCTCTTTGGGAAACTGGCGGCCGGCGAGCGGGTCTTTATCGCCGGTCGGGTCGCGCGCGGTCCGCGCGGCCTCGACATCAACGTCACCAGCCACCGCGTTCTGCGCGACGGTGAACAGTACAGCGGCGAAGTGGTGCCGATCTACGGCGCCACCAAGGAACTGACGTCGCGCCAAATCCGCACGACGATCGCGAAAAACCTCGCTGCGCTCATCGACCGGCGGGTCGACGCGCTGCCGGAGGCCGTGGTCAGGCGCCACGGCTTTCCGCCGTTCGCCCAGGCCTGGCACGACGTGCATGCGCCGGCCGATCCCGCCGCGGTCGAGGCGGGCCGGCGCCGGATCGTCTTCGAGGAGTTCTTCGGCATCGCGCTCGCCGCGGCACTCAAACGCGCGCGGCGGGAAGCGGCCGGCGGCGCAACGCCGATCGCTCCGCCGCCCGAACTGTGGGCGACGTTCTGCGCGCAACTGCCGTTCGCACCGACCGCCGCCCAAGAGCGCGCCATCGCCGACATCTGGGCGGATATGACGCGTTCGGCGCCCATGAACCGCTTGCTGCAGGGCGACGTCGGGAGCGGCAAGACGCTCGTCGCCGCCGCCGCGATCGTGCTCGCGCACACCGGCGGCCTGCAGAGCGCGCTGATGGCGCCGACCGAGATTCTCGCCGCGCAGCACGCGGCAAAACTGGCGCCGTTGCTGTTGCCGTTCGGCATCACGGTCGAAGCCGTCTTCGGCAGCCTCGGCGCACGCGACCGCCGCGCCGCCAACGACCGCATTCGCTCGGGCGCGGCCGGACTGGCCGTCGGCACGCACGCGCTGCTGACCGAAAGCGTGGAGTTTGTGCGGTTGGGTTTGGTGATCATCGACGAACAGCATCGCTTTGGTGTCGCTCAGCGTGCCCGGCTGCGCGGTAAAGCGCTCGCTCCGCATACGCTCTATATGACGGCGACGCCCATCCCGCGCACGCTGGCCCAAACGCGCTACGCCGATCTCGATCTCTCGATCATCGACGAGTTGCCGCCGGGCCGGACGCCGATCGAAACCTACGTCCTGCGCGCGAGCCGCAAGCCGCACGCCTACGAGTTCGTGCGCAAAAATGTCGAACTCGGACGGCAAGCGTACATCGTGGCGCCGGCCATCGACGCCAGCGAACCGGCGCTCACCGGGGCGCTGCACGAGGCCGAGCGGATCCGCCGTGACGTGCTGCCGCAATTGCGCGTCGATGTGCTGCACGGCAAACTCGCGGCGCGCGAAAAAGAAGCGGTGATGCAGCGCTTCAATCGCGGCGAAACCGACGTGCTCGTCGCGACGACGGTCGTTGAAGTCGGTGTCGACGTGCCGAATGCCAGCGTGATGGTGATCCTCGACGCGCAGCGTTACGGACTTGCGCAATTGCATCAGTTGCGCGGCCGGGTCGGCCGCGGCGTGGAGCGTTCGTTCTGCATCCTGATCGCGCCCGACGACGCCGGCGCGATCGAGCGGTTGGAGATATTAGCCGCAAGCACGGACGGCTTCGCGATTGCTGAAGAAGATCTGCGGCTGCGGCGTGAAGGCGAATTCGCGGGCACCGCGCAAGCTGGGGCCGGGACGGGCACGATTGGCAACATCGTCGCCGATTTCGAGCTGTATATGCAGGCCAAAGCGGAAGCCGATCGCATCGTCGCACACGATCCCGAACTCGTCGCCCCCGAGCACCGTCTGCTGCCCGTGCTCGTCGACGGAATCGCCGCGGCCCGCGCGCTGCTGGTGACCTCGTAGTGTTCGGTGTTCGGCCGCCGTGCGCGGTCGGCTTCGACTTCGACCATACTTTGGGCTTGGACAACGGCCTCGAAACGACGGCGTTCTATCGCTTGGGTGCCGAGATGGGGCATGCGATCAGCGAACGCGACCGGCCGTGGAGCGCGTTCATTGCCGACGTATTGACACGTTTTCGATCCGGCAGGCTTTCGCTCGACGAGATGGTCGCCGGCTTTGCCCTCCATCTCGGTCGCGAGCCCGGCCCGCACTGGGCGGCGCGCTATCGCGAACTGTGCTTCCACCTCGTCGATGAACTGGTGACACCGATCGAAGGCGCGCGCGAGTTGCTCGCGGTGCTGGCCCAACGCGCCATTCCGACCGCCATTCTGACCAACGGCTGGAGTCCGCTGCAATACTTGAAAATCGCCCGCGCGCTGAAGTATGACGGTCCGGTGCTCGTGAGCGACGAGCTGGGCATGCTCAAGCCCGACCCCGGTGCGTTTGCCAAGCTGATCGAGGTGTTGGCCGTCGACCGCGCGTGCATTTGGTTCGTGGGCGATAATCCAACGACCGATATCGCCGGCGCGCAGGCCGCGGGGCTGCGCGGGGTGTGGTTCGACTGGGAGCACATGTCGTATCCGGCCGACGCCCCCAAGCCGGATTTCCGGATCGCCCGGCTGGACGAATTGCTCGACCTGTTGCCAGGGCCGGACGTTTCCGCGGAGAACGTTCGCTAGTAATTCGGATGGGCACGCTTAGATTAACCGGAGGGACACTCCGGAGCCGGCGTGTGTCTGCACCGAGCGGGCGCGCCGTTCGTCCCACTCCATCACGCGTCAAAGAGGCGTTATTTTCTATTCTCGGGAGTCGCATCGCCGATGCGCGAATCCTGGATCTGTTCGCCGGCAGCGGAGCCTTGGGGTTTGAGGCTCTTTCGCGCGGGGCTGCGCGGGTGACCTTCGTCGAGTCGCATCGCCAAACGGCCGCCGCGCTGATGCGCACCGCGCGCGACTTGGGCGTTGCCGAACGGTGCACGGTCGTCGCCGCCGCAGCGGAGCGAGTCGTCGCGCGGCTGCTCGGACCGTACGACATCGTGTTCGCCGATCCGCCCTACGCCTTGCCGTACCCGGCGGCGATTTTCGCGCGGCTGCGCGACGCGGGCGCGCTCGACCCCAGTTGCCTAGTCGTCTACGAACATAGCGCGGCCGCCGCCGCCCCGGTCGATCCGCGCTTCGAGTTGCGGCGCACCGCGGTGTACGGCGCCGTCGCGCTTTCGTTTCTGGCGGCCGCGGCGTGAACGGCGCAAGCTACGGCGGCAAGCGCGGCGTGCACGCGATCTATCCCGGATCCTTCGATCCGCTTACGTTCGGTCATGTCGATGTGATCGAACGTGCCGCGCACATCTTCGATCATGTCCTCGTCGCGGTTGTCGTGAACCCGCAAAAGCGCGAGCCGTTATTTTCGCTCGACGAGCGCAAACGGCTCATCGAAGAGTCGATGCGCCATCTGGACAACGTCGATGTGGCCGATTTCCGGGGGCTCTTGGCGCACTACGTCAAAGTAAAGCAGATCGATGTCATCGTTAAGGGGTTGCGCGTGGTGTCCGACTTCGAGAGCGAGATGTCCACGGCGCTGATGAACCGTTCGCTCTCCAATGTCGACACCGTCTTTCTGCCGAGCGATCCGCGCTATTCGTTCTTGAGCTCGAGTTTGGTCAAGGAAGTCTTTTTTCTAGGCGGGGAGATCGATCAATACGTCCCGTTACCCGTGCTGCGCACGCTGCACGAGAAACGCGACCTGCTGGCGTGACCGGCGCCCGTCCGCAGCAACGGAATGTCCCGTTTGGGCCGGTCCCAGCCGGTCACTACCCCGACGAGAGGAGCAGCACTTGTCTATCTATCGTGTGATCGACAAACTTGAGGCGTACATCAAAGACGGAACGGCGCTGCCGCTCAAATACCGCGTTCTCAGCGAGGAGCGGCTCGTCGAGTACATCGAGAAGATGCGCGCCACGCTGCCCGAGGAAGTCGGCCGTGCCAAGCTGATCGCCAAAGACAAGGACCGCGTTTTGCGCGAAGCGCAGGAGCGCGCGCAATCGATCGTCACCGAAGCCTCGACGGCCCACGCCGCGATGATCGACGATCACGAGATCGTGCGCCAGGCCAAACGCAACGCCGAGATCCTGCTGCGCGATGCCGAGGAGAAAGCCGCGCGCATCGCCGCCGGTGCCGACGCCTATGCCGCGCACGTCCTCGCCGATCTCGACAATCGGCTCACGACGGCGCTTGGTTCGGTGAAGAAGGGTGTCGAGGCGTTAAATAACGCGCGCTCGCCGGGTGGGAACGGGGCGAGCAACGGCGTGCAGTCCGCGCCGCTGGCCGATGCGGCAGCCAAATCGAAGCGCGTCGCTTTCGACGCCCAGCAGCAGACCATGCGCGAAACCGCCGAACTTGAGTCCGTTCACGTAAAGTAGCTCGGCCGCCAAACCGCCGCCAGAGTCGTGAACGGCTGGCTGCTCGCTTCGACGACGTTTCTCGCGTCGGCGGTCGAAGCCGTCGAGGCGCTCACGATCGTGCTGGCCGTCGGCCTCGCGCGATCCTGGCGCCCGGCCCTTAGCGGAGCCGGCTGGGGTCTGCTGACGCTCTTGGCGCTCGTGGTGATCCTTGGTCCGGCCATCGTGAAGTTCGTTCCGTTCGCGGCGCTCAAGATCGCGATTGGGATCTTTCTGCTGCTCTTTGGGCTAGCGTGGCTGCGCAAAGCGATTTTGCGCTACAGCGGCCGCAAAGCGCTGCACGACGAATCGGCGATCTTCACCCGCGAAGTGAACGCGCTGCGCGGTGTGCCGGCGGCGGCCGGATCGGATCGCGCCGGCTTTCTGACCGCGTACAACGCCGTGCTGCTCGAAGGGCTCGAAGTCGCGGTCATCGTGCTGACGTTCGGCGCCTCGTCGGCCGCCGCGCTGCGCTGGTCGGGCGCGGGCGCGCTGCTGGCCGTCGCGGTCGTGGCGGCCGCCGGCGTCGCCTTGCGGGCACCGCTGCGCCGGGTACCCGAGAACTTGCTCAAATTCATCGTCGGCATCATGCTGACGTCGTTCGGGACGTTCTGGGCTGGCGAGGGGTTGGGTATCGCTTGGTTCGGCGGCGAGTGGTCGCTGCCGGCGATGATCGCCGCGTATCTGTCGCTCAGCGCCGCGACCATCGCGGCCGACCGCCGGGGGCGCCCCGCCGCGAATCGGTCCGCGGCATGAAGCTCAAAGCGATCTGGTCGTTCATCGCCGGCGATTCCCTGCGCGCGCCGCTGGGCGTCGCGCTCGCGGTTGGTCTCGCGGCGCTGCTCGAACGGTTCGCTCCGGCGGCGGGCGGGTGGATCGGCGTTTTTTTCGTCGCGGCGATCGCGGCGAGTCTGGTCGCCGGGGTCTTCGAGCGAACACGTTAGCTACGCAGCACCTCTAAACCGGTGGAGCTTGCACCCCGTGGGCGAAGGCCTCCAGGCGCGCACGGTCGATCGAGCGGACGCGGCCCCGATCGAGTTCGACGGCGGCCGAGTTCTTGAGCCGCAAGAGTGCCCGCGCCGCCATGTCGCGCACGGTGCCGGCGGCGGCGGCGATTTGCGCCTGCGACAGGTTTTCGACGCCCGGCAAACCCGGCGCCATCCCCGTGGTGGCGGGCGCATACGACATCAGGAACTTGGCGACGCGCTGCAGCACGTGGGCGAAGGCGAGGTCGGCGATCGTATCGATCGAACGCCGCCGCGCTTGGGAAGCCGCGGTCAGAAAGCCGAGGGCCAACTCGCTGTCGTTGCGGACCGCGTGCAGCACCGCCTCGGCCGGAATGGTCACGATCGTGGCGTCGGTGAGCGCCTCAGCGCGCGTCGTCGCGCCGCCGCCGTCGAAGGTGCCCGACTCGTTGAGCGGATCGTGGGTGAGCCGCTCGCCCAAGGAATGCGTCTTGCCGTCGGGCGAGAGCAGCGTGTAGACGACCTTGCCGCTGCGCACGAACGCCAGATACGGCCAGACCTCGCCTTCGTCGAAAATCGTGTCGCCCTGCCGGTAGCTGCGTTCGCTAGCGGTCAGCGCAAGTTCGGCGACCGTCGATGCTTTGGCATTCGAAAACGGCGAACAGTGCGAGATGAACGTCGCCGTGTCGGCGCGCTCGTCGATCCGCTCGACGCGGATCGTCCAGCGGCCCGAGCCGCGGTTGCGCGCGTCCCAAGAAAACCGCCCCGGGCGATTTTGGCCGAACTCATTGCGCAGCGAGCGCGGGTCGGTCTCTTCGTTGAGTTCGAGCACACCTCCGACGCCCAGCCGGTCAAAGGCCTCGAAAATCTTCGCGCTGCGGTTCGTTGCGGGAAGGGAGCGGGCATCGATCGAGATCGTCGGTGCACGGACGGTCGCCATGGGTTGCCTATTTGCGTCTCGCAGGGTACGCATTCCCTGCGGACCGAAGTTTCACCGATATGCCTCTCGTGCGCCGATGGGTTGCGCGCGGGCTCGACGCCCTGGCCGTCCTCGTCGTGCTGTACGCGCTCTTTCATTTTTTCGTTCAGCCCCGCTGGCAGCGCGAGGCGTCCGTCCCGGCGCCGCCGGTCACGCTGGCCAGCTTGGGCGGTGCGCCGTTTTCGCTGGCGGGACATCGCGGCCGGGTCGTGTTTCTCGATTTTTGGGCGACTTGGTGCGACCCGTGTCAGCGTTCTCTGCCGCTGGTCGAACGCTACGCGCGGGCCCACCCCGACGTCGACGTGATCGCGGTGGACGTGGGCGAGCCGCGCGCGGTGGCCGGCGCCTACGCGCGCGATCACGGGCTGGCCAACGTCGCGCTCGATCCGGATCAGACCGCGGCCCATGCCTACGGTGTGAGCGGTTTTCCGACCATGGCGGTCATCGATCCGGCGGGGCGGCTGCGGGCCAAATGGATCGGCTTCAATCCGGCGATTGAAGCGGCGATGGCGGACGCGCGCGCCCGGTATGGTAAGCCCGGCCGCACAGCCACCGGGCCGGCGGCGGGCGCCGCGCTCGCGCTGCCCGCGGTAGCGGAAGCCGCGCCGCCGCGGAACCCGGTGCTCACGATCGAAGATGATCCCAACTCACTCAACACGATCCGCAACACGCCATTCGGCTGGCAGCTCGGCCCGCTGACCCAAGGATACCTGTTTCTCGTCGACGACCGCGGGGCGCTGGTCCCGGATCGGGCGCTGGCGGTCCCGTCGCGTGAAAACGGCGGCATCTCGGCCGACGGCCGCACCATCACCTACCGCATTCGCACCGGGCGCTGGTCGGACGGCGCGCCGTTCGATGCGCGCGACGTCGCGTTCACCATCGACGCGCTGCGCAACCCGCACACCGCGGTGCCCGACACCTCGGCCGTCGCGCCGATCGCCTCGTATCGCGTGGCCGATCCGCGAACGCTCGTGATCCGGCTGCGCGCCCCCTCGGCGCCGTTCGTCAGTTCGTTTCTGAGCCAAGGCGCAAACGATCCGTTCAGCATTTTGCCGCGCCATATCGCCGCCCGGTACGCTTCGCTGGACAACAGTTCGCTCGATTCGAATCCGGTCGGTTTAGGCCCGTTCCGGCTGACTGCATGGAAGCGTGGGGAGCGGCTGGAGTTCGAGCGCAATCCGTATTACTGGCGCGGACCGGCGCGCAGCGCTGCGCTGACCGTCGACGTCGTTCCCGATGCGGCGACGCGGTTGTTGCTCGCGCGAACCGGCGACGTCGACGTGATCGAAGTCGCCGGGCTCGACGTCGACGCGGCGCGCGCGCTGCCCGCGCTGCAGTTGCGCGCGAGCACCACGAACATCGTCGATTACCTGCAGCTCAATTTACGCTCGCCGGCGCTGCGCGAACGCGCGGTGCGCACCGCGGTGGTGCGCGCAATTGACCGCGGCCGCCTGGCGGCGAACGTCTACCGCTCGACGCTGGTGCCGACCGACGGTGTGCAGCTCGACCCGCGGTATCGTGCGACGCGGGCGTTGCCCGGCTTCGATCCGGGAGCGGCGCGGCGCGCGCTGCGCGGCCGCCCAATCGTGGTTGATTTCGCCATCGCCTCGCATTGGCGCAACAGCAGCAACGCCGCGGTCGCCTTAGCCGCGGATCTCGCCGCGGCGGGCATCACCGCCAACATTCACGGCTATTCGGAAGCCGTCTTTTGGGGACCCAAAGACGCCGGCGGCGTTTTGGAGAGCGCGCGTTACGATCTCGCGCTCACCTCGTGGTCGCCGGCGCTCGATCCGGATCGCTCGTATCTCTTCGGTTGTGCCGCCGTTCCGCCCGGCGGCGGCAACTCGATGTTTTTTTGCGATCCCGGCTACGATCGCGACGAGGAACTCGGCGCGCGCACGTACGAGCCGCGCCGGCGTGCGCCGTATTATCGCGACGCCGGAAATCGGCTTGTCGCCGGATTGCCGATCGTGCCGCTGGGGTTCGAGCGCCGCACATACGCGCTGAGCCGCCGGCTGCACGGGTTTCGCCCCAACGTGCTCGGGCGCGATTATTGGAACGCCTGGGAGTTTTGGACCGGCGACTGAGCTTCGACGGCGGCGCGTGCGGCGTTCACTCGCCGCGGAAGACGGCGCTGCGCTTTTCGAGAAAAGCTCGGGTGCCTTCGCGGAAATCGGCGGTGCCGACGACCGAGCCGAAGTGCAGCGCCTCGACGGCCAGCGCTTCGGTCATCGGTAGCGCGATGCCCTCGTCGATCGCGCGCTTCGCCGCGCTGACGGCGAGCGGCGCCTTTGCGGCGATCGTCGCGGCGATGCGGCGCGTCTCGTCCAGGAGCTGCGCCTGCGGCACAACCCGCTCGACGAGGCCGATTCGCAGCGCTTCGTGCGCGTCGATCAGCTCGCCGGTCAGGCACAGATATAGGGCCATCCCGCGCCCGGCGATGCGCGCCAAGCGCTGCGTTCCGCCGTAGCCCGGTATCAAGCCCAGATTCACTTCGGGCTGACCGAATTTCGCGTTGTCGCCGGCGATCCGGATGTCGGCGGCCATCGCCAGTTCGCACCCGCCGCCGAGCGCGAAACCGTTGACGGCGGCAATCACCGGCACGCGCAGCCCTTCGATGGTGCGGGTCACGGCTTGACCGCGGCGCGCGGCGGCGGCACCGGCCACGCTGCCCGCGAGCGCGCCGAGTTCGCCGATATCGGCGCCCGCGGCAAACGCTTTGTCGCCAGCGCCCGTGATGATGATCGCGCGCACCACCGGATCGGCTTCCGCGGCCCGCAGCGCGTCGTTGAGCTGCTCGAGCAAGGCCGCATTGAGCGCGTTGCGGACCTGCGGCCGGTTCAGCGTAATTGTCGCGACGCCGTCGGCGGTCGCGATGAGCACCAATTCATCCATCGGACCCCCGTTTTTGGGCGGGCGGCACGAGCGCCCTTTTTTGGCCTCGCGCGCGGACTGGTGCCGCCGTTGTGGAATAGCAGGGCGTATGCGGACCGCGTACCATCAGACACTGGAGAATACACGGCTCGACGTCGTGCGATTGGGCGCGCTCGCCGAAGACGCGATCCATTCCGCCGCGCAAGCCTTGGAGCGGCGCGACGTCACGCTCGCGGGCCGCGTGATCGCCGGCGACGACGAGATCGACGAAATGCGCCGGTCCGTCGAAGCGTCGTGCATCGAACTGATTTGGAAGCAGCAGCCCGTCGCGGGCGAACTGCGCTCGATCGCCGGAATGCTGCAGATCGTCACCGACCTCGAACGGATCGGCGATTACGCGGTCGATATCTCCAAGAACGCGATCAAGCTCGCGGATTTGTCGATCCGGCCCGCGACGGTCGAAACCGGCCGCATCGCATCACTCGCGCAGGCGATGCTCTCCGACGTTTTGCGCGCCTACCGCGAGGGCGACAGCGATCTCTGCGACGCGGTGATCGAACGTGACGACGAAGTTGACGAACTGTATCGCGACGGCATCGGGGCGCTGCAGCGCGAAATGCAGCAAGATCCGCATGTCGTGCCGGCCGGCACGCTGCTGCTGTTCGTCATTTCGATCATCGAACGCGTCGGTGACCGGGCGCAAAACATCGCCTGGCATACCAAGGATATCTACGCGCGGTGAAACGCGCGGGTCTGCTCGTGGCCGCCGCCTTGAGCGTGGCGACGCCGGCGTCGGCTGACTCGGTGGTGGACTTGACCTTGGACGGCCGGCCCGTCGACCGCCATTCGGGCGTCGCCGTGCTGCACCACGGTTTCGTGTTCGCCGACGCGATCGATCTCACCAAGTGCTTCGACGGCTTCATCACGCTCTTGCGCAGCGGCGCGGCGACGATCACCATCGGCCCCAACACCGGGACGTTCACGCCGGGTCTGCCGCGGGCTACCGTCAACGACACCGTCGTCCCGCTTCCGGCCGCGCCGTTTCGCCGCAACGGCGATCTGTTCGTGCCGCTCGAAGCGTTCATCACCAGTATTGCCGCAGCCAAGGTCCGTTTCAACGCCGCGCGGCGCCACGCCGATATTCGCGTCAACGCGCGCGACCGCCGCTGACTCGAGACCGCAAATGCCGCCCCGCTCCGTGCCTAGAGCGCCGGGCTGAGGCCGTCCGACGGGTCGCGTGGCACGACGCGTCGACGATTCCCGTCCGCGTTTTCGGCGTCGATCGTCTGCGGCAAATACGGTCCCGACGTCGCCCGACTCCACGAACGGTTGATAATCGCGCGACGTGAGCGTGTGGCGTTCTTTTGGATCAAGCACGACCACGAGCGGCAGCGCGTTATCGTCATAGGCCTTAGTGGAACAGCCCCGACACCAGATTGATGACCAGCGCGACGATCGTCGTGTTGTAAACGAACGCGATGAGCGCGTGCAGCAGCGCCACGCGGCGCACGCCGCCGTCTTTGATCTGCACGTCGGAGACTTGAAACGTCATGCCGATGACGAACGAGAAATAGGCGAAATCGAAATCGTTGGGTTCTTGGGTGCCCGGAAAGATCAAGCCGCGCTGTGCCGAGCCGTCGTCGTCGGAGTCGAAATAGAACAGGTGGGCATAGCGAAACACGAACATCGTGTGGATCAGGAACCAGCCCGCCGCGACCGCGAACAAACCGACCGCGTAGATGACATTGCGCTCGTTGGGGCTCGTGACGTGCGGACCTTTGCCTAAAATCACGATCGCCGCGGCGAGGCCGACGCCGACGCTGGCCAGCACGAGTGCGAGCACCACGTTTTTGCCGGGGTCTTCGACCGCGGCGCGGCAGGCGGTGTCGCTGGGATCGCGCTGCATCGCAATGAACCAGAACACGCCGATGACGAGCAGCGCGCCCGCATCGTAGGTGGCGACGATGCGGGTCGTGCCCCTCAACCACGCCGGGGCGAAGAAAAACACCGCGAGCGCCGCCAGCGCCGCCGCCCCGAAACCGAGTATCCGTCCGCGCCAAGGGCTCCGAACGAAGACGCCCGGCGATCGCGCCTGGTCTACGCGCCCGCCTCGTGCGCCGCGCACGGAGCCATGATGGCATCGCTCATGCCGTGGATGAGCCGTTTGTCGGCCGGCGCGACGGTCGCGAGAATGCCGCCCAGCCGCGTTTCGTCGCCGCTGACGAAATAGTACGGACAGAGCCGCACGCGGCCGTCCATCGTCTTGACCGTATCGCTGCTGCGATCGTAATAGTCGACGCTGACGCGCCGGCCCTTATGAAAGCGCTGCAGGATGTGGGGCGTACGCGGATACATCGCGACGGCGTTCGCGAGCGCATCGTGCCACTGTTCTTTGGTCAGATCGTTGGCCACGCGCACGCCGCGCGAGCCCCAAGCAAGTTCGCTGAATCCGGACGGCTTGACGACGTAATCGCGCTCGCTCTTGCCGAGTGCCTCGAGCGCCATCCAGTCACTTACGGGGAGGCCGCCGGCCCGCAAGCCGATGATCGCCGCTTGCGGCGGCAGCGGCCGCGGATCGATGACCCAGGTTTGCGGAAAGATTGAGAGCAGCCGGGCGAAGATCTCGTCGCCGAGTTCTTTCTTCCAGAGCGCCGCGAGGGCCGGATGATGCAGCAGTGCGAACGTCGACTTTTCTTCGAGCTGCGCTTTGGGCGGCGGCGTCATCTTGACGCGATTGTGCCGCGCGGCGTACAGCATGAGCTCTTGCTTGGGGATGTTGAGCAGATCGAACAGCTCGAAATTGCGGTAGAGCACGTCGATCTTTTCTTCGCGGCCGTCTTCGAGCCGGGCGAAGAGCGCTTCTTCGGTGAACACGATGTCATGCGGCATGACGACGAACGCTTCGGCGACGTCGAGGTCGCGCATTCGTTGCGCGAGCCAGCGCAGTTCGTTGCGATAATCGCCGGATTCGTCCGACACGACGATCGCGACGACCGGCCGCGGCTTCTGCGCCGTCGCGGCGAGCATCGCGGCGAAGCCGCTAGCCATGCCATCCGCCTCGCCGACCGTCGTGAAGCCCATTCGGCCGTACGTGTGAGCCATCGCGCCGACGAAGCCCATTCCGCCCGGCACGCTGTCGAGTTCGCTTGCGATGTAGCCGCCGTCTTCGGTTAGGATCAGATCCGGCCGGATAACCTGCGGGATATCGGATTTGAAGCGGTTCTGGCGCGCCAGCTTGAGAATCGACTCGGGCTTGCCGGCGTCGAGATACTCGGCGATGAAACCCGGCGCGCTGCCGCGCGTGCTGCGCGTGTAGAGCGCCGACAGGGCCCGGTAAAATGCGGCCAGCGGCGGTCCCAAACTTGCGATTTTCTCGATCGTCGCGGGCGCGAGCCGGAATGGCTCGACGGCCACGCGCCAGGCGACCGTCGTCTGCGCTTCCCCAGCCACCGCATCGACGGTGCGGAACAAGCCCGACGGCAGGTTCTCGACCAGGAAGCGTCCGCGGTCGGCAGCGGTAGCGTTCGGGGCAAACGACGTAGAGCCCATCGAGAACTAACTTCTACACGCCATATTCGCTCTTGAAACCGCCGCCTGGGCGTGAGGTTGCGCAACAGGGCAAACGCGCTGCGCGTCATTCCTCGGGCCAGCCGCTTTCCTGGCGATCCGAGGGGGACGGCTTTCCAAATTCGCCGCACGGCCGTGGCGTCGACCCCCCGCTGGCGGCGCACAAGCGGGACCGGGGCTGGGCGGAAAACCGAAAGCGAGGAGGCCCCCAGCGAGCAAATCGGCCCCTATCCGGCTTCGTCAAACTGCCGCGAGATGCCCCTACTTGACCGGGATTGCGCCCGGCAGGGCCAGCGCGTGTTCGAGAACGACCTCGCCGTCGCGGTAGGCCAGCGTCATGTGGAGCGTGTGCTTGGAGCCCAGCGGTCCAAGGTCGACGTCGTCGATGGTTCGGGACGTCGATGCCCCGGCGACGACCCCCAGCGGGATGGTTTTGGCGATCGTTTTGCCCGCCGCCGTGAACGTTTCGGTAACGCTGAGGTTTGCCGCGGGGGGCCCGGACGGGGCACAGAATCGTGCGGCGACCAAAATATCGTCGACGCGGAAGTTGTCGGTCGTGCAGTGCAGCGCCTGGGCGGCTGCCGGCAAGCCGAGGCCGGCACAGAGGCCCAGCATGACGGCGCAGCGGAAAGGCGTTCTCATGTCCGGTCAACGGATCGCGGGTACGCGGCGTTGCACATGGAGTTACGCGCCGACGACGAACGACCGACAAAGAATCATGCCCGACATCGAACTCATCGCACTCGACCTCGACGGAACGCTCCTGGCCGCAGACGAGACCATCTCGGCCGCCAATCGGGCAGCGATTACCAAAGCCTTACTTGCGGGAATCCGCGTCGTGCTCGTCACCGGACGCGGCGTCGACACACCGATTCGCGTCTCGCGCGAATTGGGGCTGAACCTGCCCGTCATTTGCTGCCACGGCGCCTTGACGAAGGATTTCGGAACGAACAAGACGCTCGTTCACATCCCCGTGCCCCTGCAGTACGCCAAACCGATGATCGAGTTCGCCGAACGCAACGGTCTGCCGCTGGCGGTCTACGTCGACGAATTCTTTTGGCGGCTCGAAGGCTCGCACATTTACATGCAGGACATGACCGGCCCGGCTTGGCGCGAGGCGCGCTCGTTCGACGAAGTGCTCACTGGGGCACCGACATTCATCCGCTTTTTGGGCGCCGACTCGGTCGCCGCGATGAAGCGCGAATTCGGCGACTACCCGCTCGCGTTTCGCTATGAAACCTGGCAAGATTTCGTCGAGTGCGCGGTGCTCAGCCGCGACGCTTCAAAGCAAACGGCGCTCGCGCGGCTGTGCGCCGATTTCGGCGTGCCGTCGGACCGCGTGCTCGCGATCGGCGACTCGCGCAACGACGTGCCGATGATGCAGTGGGCGGGGATCGGCGTCGCGATGGGCAACGCGCTGCCTGAGGTGCGCCACGCCGTGCGTTATGTAACGGCCAGCAACGAGCGCGACGGCGTCGCGCTGGCGATCGAAAAGTTTGCGCTGCGACCGCCGGCGGCGGACAAAAAGACGGCCTGATGAGCGTCGTTCCGCCGCAGCCCGCGCCCGAATACGAAGACGAGCTGCGCACGGTATTGGCGCGCCGCGACTGGGTCGGACTGCGCGAGTTCTCGCGCCGCAAGAACGACATTCCCGACGACGTGTACGCCCAGGATCGGCACTTTTGGGAAGTGCTCATGCACAAGCTGACCGTCAACCGTTTCGATCTCTTGGGTTATCACGAGGAGAGCCGGGCGTGGCTGCTCGCCCACGGCTACTCGACCGATCTCGGCGGCTATTGATGCGCGTGCGCGTGCTCGCGTTCGCGCGCCTGCGCGAGCTGCTCGGCTTCGGCCAGCGCGACGTCGAGATTGCCGCCGAAGCGACGGTCGACGCGTTGTGGTCGCAGCTCGTGCCGGCCGCCGTGCCGGCCGCCGCGCTGCGCGCGTCGACGCGCTTCGCCCGCAACGGAACGCTCGTCGACGGCAGCGCGCCGCTGTTCGACGGCGATGAGATCGCGTTGATGCCGCCGGTCGGCGGGGGCTGATGTTTGCGATAACCGCTGAGCCGATCGTGCTCGAGCAACTCGTGCGCGCCGTGCGGACCAACGCCTGCGGCGCCGTCGTCNNCGCAAGCGGCGTTCGGACCGCTCGAGATCGCGATCGCGCATCGCACCGGTTTGCTCGAACTGGGCGACACCAGCATCGCGATCGCCGTCGCGGCGCCGCATCGCGGCCCGGCGTTCGACGCCTGCGAATACGCGATCGATGAAATCAAAGCGCGGCTGGCGGTCTGGAAGCAAGAAGTGTTCGCCGACGGCGATGCGGCATGGCGGGCCAACGCCGCGCCGGGCCACCCGCCGGCGCCGGCGGCTGAGGCGGCGCCATCAACGTAACGTTAACGCGCGTCAGGGCCGGCTTCAACGAGGTGGCGGTGCTCGAATACGAGGCGCGCCGTCCGCGCGGCATTACGATCGTCGCCGCTCACGGCTATTCGAGCTCAAAACAGAATCTCGACAGCTTGTGCGCGTTTTTGGCCTCGCACGGCTTCGCGGTCTTCAGTTTGGATTTCCCCGGCCACAAACTCGGTGCCAGCGGCGGGACCCTGCGGTCGGCCGAAGACCTCATCGATGCGTTCGGTGCGGTCGTAAAGCACGCGCGTGACCGCGACGCCCGAACCATCTACGCGCTGGGCCACAGCATGGGCGCGGTCACCGCGCTGTGCGCCGCCGGTCGCGACGCGGCGCTGTCCGGCGCGATCTCGATCGCGACCGGCAGCGGCCGGCCCGCCGCGATCGCGGCGCTGAGCGGCCGCGGCGTCGTCGATCTGCGTTCTTCGTACGTCGACGGGCTCTCGCTCGTCGACGTCGCGGCAGCGTGGGAGCCGCTGCTGGCCGACGCGCTGCCGCGCTTGGCGGGCCGCCCCGTCCTGTACGTCGCCGCGGAGCAGGACGGCATGGTGAGCGGCGCGAGCGTGCGCGAACTCTTCGCCCGGGCGCCGGAACCCAAAACATTCGCGACCGTGCCCGGCAACCACACCAACGCCGGCGAGAATTCGCGCGCCGTGATCTTGGGCTGGCTGACCGAACGCCATGCGCGCGCGGCGCTCGAATCGGTCGACGAGGCCGCGCTCTGATGCGGTCGCTGGCCGGACGCGGCGAATTGCGGCGCTACAGCCGCCACTTGCTGATCCCCGAAGTCGGGCTCGGCGGCCAGGAAAAGCTGGCCGGCGCGCGAGTGCTCTGCGTGGGCGCCGGCGGGCTCGGTTCGCCGGTGCTCGCCTATTTGGCGGCAGCGGGCGTGGGACGGATCGGCATCGTCGACGACGACACCGTTGACCTAACAAATTTGCAGCGCCAGATTCTGTACGCGACGGCCGACGTCGGCGCATCCAAAGCGCAGACCGCGGCCGAACGGCTGCGCGCGCTCAACCCCCAGATCGCCGTCGACCCGATCCCGGTGCGCTTCACGGCGGTCAACGCGCGCGAGCTCGTCCGGCTGTACGACGTCGTCGTCGACGGTACGGATACGTTCGGCTCGCGCTATCTGGTCAACGATGCGTGCGTCCTCGAAGGCAAGCCGGACGTCTACGGTTCGATCTTTCGGTTTGACGGCCAAGTCTCGATCTTCGGCGCACCCGGCGGCCCGTGTTACCGCTGCCTGTATCCCGAAGCGCCGCCCGAGCATCTCGTGCCGAGCTGCGCGGAGGGCGGTGTGCTCGGCGTCCTTGCCGGCATCATCGGCACCTGGCAGGCGAGCGAAACGCTCAAGCTGATTTTGGGCATCGGCACGCCGCTGGCCGGCCGCCTGCTGCTCATCGACGCGCTCGACGCGCGCGTGCGCGAAGTGCGCGTCGCGCGTGACCCGGCCTGCCCGCTGTGCGGCGACCACCCGACGATCGCGATGCCCGGCGAATGGGGCGGCCCGCCCGCGCCGGCGCGCCGCGTGGCCGAGCTTGCGGCTACGGAACTCGACGCGCTGCTGGCGGCCGATCCGCTCGCGCGGCTACTCGACGTGCGCGATCCGCACGAACGCATCTTGGGCTCGGTTCCGGGCGCCGTCGAGATTCCGGCCGGCGAACTCGAAGCGCGCCTGCACGAACTCGACACGGCGCGCACGTACGTCGTCGCATGCCGGGTCGGCATGAAATCCCGCTGGGCCGCCGAGCGCCTGCGCGACGCCGGCTTCGCGAAGCTCTATCACCTCACCGGCGGTTTGCTGGCCTACGCCGCGCTCGATCCGGATTTCGAGATGTTCTAGCAAATTATCCGGCGCTCGCCGCGGCCGGCCAGCGCGGGTCGCCGGGCCGCGATCGCGCAGCCGGCGCGCAGCGGACTTTTCGAGGCGGTGTCCCGAAGGGTGACGCCGTTGTGCCCGTGTCGCCGGGAGCGCGGCACCGTTCGAAGGAGTCCAAGTGCTGCAAGTCCATGCTACGAAATTCGCCGCGGCGAAAGTCTTGGTTCCCGATGTCTTCGACGACGATCGCGGGTATTTCAAAGAAGCCTGGTCGAAGCCCAAGTACGCGGCGCTGGACCTGCCGACGCTCGAATGGGAACAGGACTCCGCGTCGTGGTCGACGCGCAATGTGATTCGCGGCATGCACTATGATTTTCGCATGGCCAAGCTCGTGCAGTGCCTGCACGGACGGATCTTCGACGTGATCGTCGACCTGCACCGCGACTCACCCACTTATCTGCAGTGGCAAGGTTTCATGATCACCGCGAGCAACCACCGCCAACTCTACGTTCCGGCCGGCTTCGCTCACGGCTTCATCGCGCTCGACGAGCAGGTCGTCGTGTACTATAAGAACAGCGTGGCGTACGATCCGGCGACCGAAGGGGCGATCAGCTGGCGCAATCCGCGCGTCGGAATCGAGTGGCCGCTCGTGGGCGAACCGCGGCTCTCGGCCAAGGATGCGGCGGTCGCGTTGGACGCGCTGCCGTGATCGCCCACGTCTTCGGGCGCAGCGGACGGGAGGTCGCGCGGATTGGGTTAGGGTCGTGGAATCTGCCGCTGCGCGGAGCCGCCGCCGAAGAGGCCAAACGCGCGCTGCGGCGTGGCGTTGAGCTGGGCCTCACGCACATCGATACGGCCGAGATGTACGGCGACGGCGGCTCCGAACGCCTGATCGGCGAAGCGATCCGCACCTTGCCGCGCGAGCGGCTGTTCATCGTGTCGAAAGTCTTGCCGTCGAATGCGAGTTACGCCGGAACGATTGCCGCCTGCGATGCGTCGCTCGCGCGGCTGGGCTGCGACTATCTCGACAGTTTTCTGCTGCACTGGCGCGGCAGCGTTCCGCTGCGCGAGACGCTGCGCGCGATGGAAGAACTCGTCGCGGCCGGCAAAATCCGGTCGCTGGGCGTGAGTAACTTCGACGTGGACGATCTGCGCGAGGCACGCGCGCTGCTCGAACGCGAACCCTTGGCCTGCAACCAAGTTCTCTACCATCTGGGCGAACGGACGATCGAAGCGCACGAGTTCGCGTATTGCCGCGAACACGGGATCGCGATCGTCGGCTACACGCCCTTCGGCCGCGGCGACTACGAAGATCGGCCGGGAACGGCCGTGCTCGAACGCGTCGCGCGCAAGCACGACGCGACGGTCCGGCAAGTCATTCTGGCGTTCCTGACCCGCGATCCGATCGCGTTTGCGATTCCGAAAGCCTCGACGGTCGAGCATGCCGCGGAGAACGCCGGAGCCGGCGATCTGGTGCTCGATGCCGACGACACGGCCGCGATCGATGCCGCTTTTCCGGTGCGCGCGCGCCGCGGTGGCCTGCCGTCGCTTTAGCGATGGTCGAGCGTGCCGCCGTCGTGGCCGCGGCACGTGCGGCCGGCGCCGATGCGGTCCGGATCGCGCCGGCGCTGCCGCTGGCGCGCACGGCCGACGCGCTTGGGGCGGCGTTCGCGCGCGGCGACTTGGCGGCTTGGCCGTTCGACGCCGACTACGCCCGGCGCGCGAGTGACGCGCGCTCGCTGCTGCCCGGCGCGCGCAGCGTCGTCTGTATCGCGGTAGCGTACGCCACGCCGGCGGCCCGCGTCGGCCGCGGCCGGGGCCGGGTCTCCAACTACGCCTGGTCGCTCGACTATCACCGGCGTCTGCGGGCGCTGCTGACCACGGTGGCGGCCGAGATCGACCGGTTGGCGGGCGACGTCGTCACCGCTGTTGCCTGCGACACGGCGCCGCTGGCCGAGCGCGCGTTCGCCGAACGCGCGGGTTTGGGGTGGATCGGCAAGCATACGAATCTGATCGCGCCGGGCCTGGGGTCGTTCGTCTTTTTGGGCGAGGTGGTCACGACGCTCGAACTCGCCGCGGACGCACCGCTGCGCAAAACGTGCGGTTCGTGCCGGCGCTGCGTCGACGTGTGCCCCACGGGGGCGCTGCGCGGCGACTACACGATTGACGCGAACCGCTGCATCTCCGATCTCACGCAGCGCCGCGGAGCCATTCCGCGCGAACTGCGCACGGCGATCGGCGATTGGGTGTGGGGCTGCGATCTGTGTCAAGACGTGTGCCCGCCGACGCGCCGCGGCCGGGCCGGCGGCGCGGCGTTTTTGCCGCTCGACGAGCAAACGCGCGCCCCGGATCTCACCGCGCTCTTGCGGCTGCGCAGCGGTCAGTTCAAACGCCGCTACGCGCGCACGGCGATCGGTTGGCGCGGCGCCGCGATCCTGCGCCGCAACGCGGCGATCGCGCTCGGCAACGGACTCGACCGCGCACACGTTCCGGCACTCGCCACGGCGTTAGCGAGCGATCCGCATCCCGGCGTGCGCGGACACGCGGCGTGGGCCCTGGGCCGCATCGGTTCGCCGCGCGCGTTCGCGCAGCTTGGCGCCGCACGAGCCGGCGAGCGCGATCCCTGGGTCCGGGCTGAGATTGACGCCGCGCTGGAACTTCGGCGACCAATCGAAGTGTTTCAGGCGCGATGATGGCGCAAGGACGATGGTTGATTTTCTCGCTGGCGCTGAGCATCGCGCTCGGCGCGTCGCCGTCGGTCGCGGACCCGGCTGCCGGCGGCGCGGCGGGCAGCGGTGACCTCTTCGCGCGCATGCAGCGCGTCAACACGAATTTAACCTCGTATCAAGCCGACGTGACCGTCGCGATTCTCACTCACGGGCCGCCGTTCATCAGTCCCACGCTGCAGGGCAAAGCCTATTTCAAAAAGCCGGATAAGAATGCCGTCGTGTTCGACACGGTGCCGTTCATCGCGCAGCAGGCTAAGCACGTCGTCGCGCAGATGGAGCCGCCCGCGGAGTGGCCGCAAGTCTACGACGTGACGCCGACCGGCGACGACGGGACGACCTCGACCTTCCGCCTCGTGCGCAAGAAAAACGGACGCATCGATCACGTCGACGTGAGCGTCGATGACGCCACCGCGACGGTTGGCGCGATGACCTATTTCTATCGCGACAACGGCGGCACGATCGCGTTCACCCAAACGTACGACAAAGTCGGCGACGACTACGTGCTAAAGCAGCAGACGGGCAAAGTCGACATCCCGCATTACAACGCCGACGTGACGTCGACGTTCTCGAATTACAAGCTCAACGTCAGCGTCCCCGACACCGTCTTCGACCAGTGAGCCGTTGGCCCATTAGAGGACGGCGCTCCACGAGCGCTCGCCGCGTGCCCGGAGGCGCCGGCACCGAATGCGCGTAAGGTTGCCCGAATGATCGATCTGATTGAACAGATCGCGCCTTTGGCCGATCAGTTCAACCGTCCAATCACCTACCTGCGGATCTCGGTAACTGATCGCTGCAACCTGCGCTGCGTGTATTGCATGCCCGAGGCCGGTTTGCCGTGGATCGCCACGGCCGAGATCCTCAGCTTCGAGGAGATCGAAGCGATCGTGCGCGCTGCGGCGTCGATCGGCGTTCGCAGCATCCGGCTTACCGGCGGGGAGCCGCTCGTCCGCCGGCAACTGCCGCGTCTCGTTGCTCGGATCGCCAGTATCCCGGGCATCGAGGACATCGCGCTGTCGACCAACGCGCTGCTGTTGGCGGACCAGGCCGACGCGCTGCGGGCCGCCGGTCTGCGCCGGGTGAACATCTCGCTGGACACGCTGCGCGAAGACCGGTTTTTCGCCATCGCGCGGCGGCCGGGACTCAATCGGGTCTTGGCCGGGATCGATGCCGCCGTCGCGGCGGGGCTGGGCCCGATCAAACTCAACTGCGTGGTCATGCGCGGCCAAAACGACGATGAACTCGCGGAGTTCGCCGAACTCACCCGTCGGCGGCCGATCTACGTCCGCTTCATCGAAGTCATGCCGGTGCTGGAGAACGCCGCGCTGCAGCGGAATGCGTATATTTCGGCGTCCGAGATCCTGGACCGGATTCGCGAACACGGAATGCTCGAGCCCGTGCCGGGTCCGGGGGGGAACGGACCCGCGCGCTACTTCGCCTTTCCGGGGGCGCCGGGCGCCGTCGGCGTCATCTCGCCGCTGTCGCACGACTATTGCGAGACCTGCAATCGGGTGCGGCTCTCGGCCGACGGCCGGCTGCGCTTGTGCTTGTTCGGCGACAACGAAATCGATCTGCGCGGCCCGCTGCGCGAAGGCGCGGCGCTCGACGACCTCGCGGGCATCTTTCGCGGCGCGATGTACGTGAAGCCCGAGCGCCACCATCTCGATTTGGGCAAACCGGCCAGCGCGATGCGCGCCTTCAGCGAGATCGGCGGTTAATAACGTTCGGCTCGCTGCGTGAGCCGAACGTTATTCTTCGGTAACGACGCTGAGGTCTTCGGTGCGCGAACGCAAGCGCAGCATCGTGATCGAGACGACGAAGGCCAGCACGACGCCGGTCAAAATCGCCAGTTCGATGGCCGAACTCTGCGTCAATTGCGATGAGGACTCGCCGCTCTGCACTTCGCCCACGGTGATGACGAGGATGCGCCGGATCACCGCAATGAGGCCGACGATGAGGAACGGCTCGGCCGACAAGACGATGCCGCGCAGGGAGAGCACAACGGTGTATGCCAGCTCGACGACCATGAGCACGAGCAGCACCACGTCGAGAAACGCCGCGCTGGCCGACATCGCTTCCGGTCCGGGACTGACGACGAGCGCCCAGAGCACGACGAGCGCGCGCGCCAGCAGCGCCAGCGCCGCGGCGAAGAGCATCGCGCCGATGATAAAAAAGATGAGCCGTTCGACAAAGCGCAGATAGCGCACGCCGGCGCGCTCCAGCGTCGTTCGACGGCGCGCCGCGGAGCGCATCACTCGGCCGGACCGGAGACGATACCGCCGGTCGCGAAGCGCGTACCGTCGTGGAGTTCGGCGACGCGATGCGAGAACAGGCGCACGCGGGTTGTTTTTCGGCCCGTGCCGCGGCGCCCTGTACGGTTCGGACCGAAATCCGGGCCGCGATGGTTAATGTACGGAAAGGAGCCTCAGTGCCATCCAAATTGTTCACGCTGGTCGCGGTGACGGCACTTGGGGGATTGCTCGTCACGGGCTGCTCGAAGCCGGCGGACACGTCGAGCTCGACCGAAAGCTCAGCGGCGAGCGCCTCGGCTGCGCCGGCGGCCGCAGCGAGCGGCGACGCTGCGGCCTCGGCGACCACGGCGCCGGATGCCGCGACCTCGACCTCGGCGATGAGTTCGTCGAGCCAGACCGTCGCGAGTGCCGGCGACCCGGCCAAAGGCGAGACGATCTTCGCGGCCAACTGTGCGCCGTGCCATGGTGAGAAGGGAGCCGGCGGCGGCGTCGGGCCGGCGCTCAAGGGCGAGAAGAGCCGCAAGGACACCGCCGCCGCGATCGCCTGGGTCAAGAACCCGCAGCCGCCGATGCCCAAACTCTATCCCGCGCCGCTTTCGGAGAAAGACGTGGCCAACGTCGTCGCGTACGTCGAGTCGCTCTAGCCCGCGGCCCGGATTGTGAGCGCCGGCGCGCAGTCGCGCGCGCTCTTCGCCTTCCGCCGCGATTTGCGCTTGAACGACCATGCCGGGTTAGCGGCGGCCGCTCGGGCGGGCGCCGTCATTCCGGTGCTCGTGATCGATCCGGCCGAAGTCCGGGCGCAGCGGCGTTCACCGCGCCGGGCGGCGTTTTACTGCGCGGCGGTCGCGGCGTTGGCGCAATCGCTGCACGAACGCGGCGCCCGGTTGATCGTGCGCCGCGGCGCGACCGGTCCGGTGCTGCGCGGTTTGGCGCGGGAGACTGGTGCGGCCACCGTCGTTTGGTCGGCCGCTTACGACGCGAAGAGCGTCACGGCGGAACGCGACGTGCAATCGGCGCTCGAAGAAGCCGGTGTGCGCGTCGTGCCGGTGCACGATGCGCCGGTCGTTCCGCCGGAGGAGAGTGCTGCGGCCCATCGCGACGGCGACGGATATCGGGCTTTCGTTCCGTATCATGCGCGCTGGAAAACATTCACGCCGGCCGTCTACGCGGCTGAGGTCCGGTTCATCGACGGCGGCGCCGAAAGCGAGCCGCTGCCGCAACCCGCGGAATTCGGCAGTGACGCGAGCTGTCCGCGGCCGGTTTCCGAAGCGGCCGCCGCGGCCGCTGCGCTGCGCTACATCGAGTCGGCGGTCTTGACCTACGGCGTGGCCCGCAACGTCCCGGCCGCCGAGTCAACCTCGCATTTGTCGGCGGATCTGGCTTTTGGGACGATCGCTGCGCGCACCATCGTGCGCGCGGTGCACGACCGCGCCCGCGACCCGTTTCTGCTGACCGAAGAGAAAACGTCGCTGCGGCTGTTTCTGCGCGCGTTTGCCCAGCGCGACTTTTTTCTGCAGCTTGCCTGGTACACCGAGAATCTGGGCGATTTGCCGCTGCAGCCGAAGATGCGCGAGTTCCGGTTCGCCCGCAACCATCCGCAGCTCGATGCGTGGTGCAGCGGGCAGACCGGCTTTCCGCTCGTCGATGCGGGGATCCGCGAGCTGCACGCGACGGGCTGGATGCACCCGCGGGTGCGCTCGATCGCCGCTTCGTTTTTGTGTTTTGATTTAGGCGTCGATTGGCGCGTTGGGCGCGCCGCGTGGGACCGGCTGCTCATCGAGGACGCGCCGGCGCTTGCGACCGGCAACTGGCAGTGGATCGCCGGCGTCGGTGCGGACCTTGCGGCTTATCCGCGCATTTACAATCCGCTCAAGCAGGCGCGGCGCTTCGACCCGGCCGCGGCCTACATCCGGCGCTGGATTCCCGAACTCGCGCTGCGGCCCGACGACGCGATCCTCGATCCGTACGGCCGCCGTGCTCCGCGCCAGCTCGGTCTCGATCTGTTCGGTCCCGCCCGCTATCCGGGGCCGATTCTGGATCACGAAGCCGCCGCGCGGGCATTTCTCGCGCGATACGGGCGCGAGGTTGGAGCCGCTTCGGCGTAGCGTAGCCGAAAGCGCCGAACGTTTAACCGATCTCACGTTCGAGGAAGACCGCTAAGTGCCGTTCGTTCTTTGGGTCGTCCTTGATATGGACGATGTGCCAGCCCTCGCCGCCCAGTGCGTTGAGCCGATCGAAGTCCGGGCCGTTGGTGCGCAAATCGAGCCGGTCGAGAAAAACCACTTGAAATTGATACTGCCGCATAGGCGTCGGCGGTTCCGTGCCTCGACGTGGCAGTCCCGCGGACAATCGGCCTGCCCGAATCGTCCGCCGCGCGCTCGGCCTCGCCGCTTAAAGCGACGTGACCCGGTTGTCGATGAAGTCGCCGATGATCGGAACGTGCACGTCTTCGCCGTGCCAAGTTTTGTAGCCATAGACGAAGCTCACGACGACGGCAACCGGTACGACGAGCGCCAGCAGCGGCAAGGCCGAGAAACCGATGAGCGGGATCGTCGCGATTGCCGACAGCGCGAACCATAACCCGTAAATGCCGAAGTTGAAGCCCAGCGCTTGCAAGGCTTGGCGCCGGACGAAGGGCGACTTCGAGCCGTCCAGCAGCGCCAGCAGCGCAAGTGGCCAGAACGGATAGCTCAGCGCGACAAGCGCGCGCGACTCTGGCCGGATCGTGGCGACCGAACTGTTGACGTACGCCGGAGCCGGAGCGGGTTCGGGTTGCGGCGGCGGTCCATATCCCGATCCCGGCGGCGGTGCGTAGCTGCGCGAGCGCGGCGGAACCTGGCCGGTCAGTTCGCGCTCGCCTTTGGCGGCGTCGATGCGCGCGCCCAAACGGCACCCGGGGCAGTCGCCTTGCGCCGACCGGCACGTGGCGCAAATTGGTTGTTTGCAGTCGACGCACGCTGCGACCGGCGGGACGGCGTTGTGATAGTAACAATCCACGGGGAACCCCCTAGAGGGTCGACTTCGTCGACCCGTCGCGTGTGCGGCTACGCCGCAAGCCGCCCGTCGTCGCCTGTCGGGCAAGCCTGACAGACTCCTAG
>PLAE01000110.1:27588-39289 GCA_003134035.1 Candidatus Velthaea versatilis | reverse complement strand
CGACGAAGTCGACCCACCTAGGAATGTGTCGGGTTTACCCGACACACGAACGACGGGCGGCTTGCGGCGAAGCCGCAAACGCGAAGGATCGACGAAGTCGACCCACCTGGGAATGTGTCGGGTTTACCCGACACACGAACGACGGGCGGCTTGCGGCGAAGCCGCAAACGCGAAGGATCGACGAAGTCGACCCACCTAGGCTTTCGCGGTGTTGGACTGAAAGCGGATCCACACGAGCGCGAGCAGTGCGAGAACGAAATATGCGATGGCGTGCTTGGTGTGGGGCTTGTCGCTGGAAAAACCGATCGCGCGGGTCACCGAACTGGGCTCGAGCGGATGAGCGATCGCGAGGGCGGCGAGGATCAGAAAAAAGACGACCAGGATGGCCGCGAGCGCTTTCATGTAATCACTTTCGTTGCGAAGAGGATGAACGACGTCGCACCAACGATCAGGCAATACCAGCCGAACGGGCGCAGGTCGTTATGTTGGAAGTACCGCGTCAAAAACGCGACCGATGCATATGCGGTAACGCCGGACAAAATTCCGCCTACGATCGCCTCGATCGCGACGACATGCGCGTCGGGCTCGAAGAGTTTCGGGATTTCGAGCACGCTGGCAGCCAGAATCACGGGCGTCGCCAATAAGAACGAATAATTTGCCGCGGCTTCGTGATCGAGATCGACGAGCAACCCGGCGACGATCGATGAACCGGAGCGAGAAATCCCCGGCAAGAGCGCAAGACCCTGCGCGATACCGACCTTCGCGCCGTCGGCGTAACTGATCGCTTCGATCGGTTTGGACGGCCGATCGTGCGCCGCGAACTGCCGCTTGCGCAGCCACTCGCCGAAGAACATGACGAACGCGTTGAGCGTCAAGAACGCGGCGGCGGGCCCCGGCGAACCGAACAAGCTGCGCACGCTGGACTGTAGGAACACGCCGAGCAGGCCGACGGGCACCGTACCGACTACCAGAAGCCAACCGATCTTCTCGTCCTTGTCATCCGAGAGGCGGCCCCGGATGACGCTGCGGACAAGCGCACCCACGATCAACACCCACTCGCGGCGGTAGAACACCAGCAAAGCAATCGCGGTTCCCAAGTGCAGCACAACGACGAACGCGAGGAATGCTTCACTCGAACGGTCGACCGGCCAGTGGAGCAGCGCCGGGATGAGAATGGTATGGCCGAGGCTGCTGATCGGGAAAAGTTCGCTCACGCCTTGCAGTACGGCTAACAACATCGCTTGAGCAAACGTCACGTTAGCGTGCGTACGCGCGGCGGAACAGGGTTTCCTAGCGCCGGTCGATGAAGCGCGTAACGTTATGGAGCAGCCGCCGCCGACGACGCCCGAAACCAGACGCGCAAGTGAACGCTCGCGCGAGAAACTCCTGGTCTCGTATACGGTCGCGGCGGACATCGCGGCGGAGTATACCGAAACCTACGACATTGCGACCGGCGGCCTTGCAATGCTGACGAATACGGCGCTTTCTCCCGATCTCGAAATCCTCATCGAACTCGAGTTGCGCGGAGATGTTCACAAACTTCGGGTCAACGGCAACGTGCGTTGGTCGAACTACGACCCGCTGCTGCAAAAGTACCGCACCGGCGTATCATTCAGCGACCGCAGCCCCGCTTTCGAGCGCGCCCTGCTGCGCTACATCGACACCCTGCACGAAATCCGCAACCTGCGCGCCCACTAACATCGGTCCTCCGCCGCATCAATGCGGCGGCTTATGCGAGGTCGGCGGCTAGGGCTTTTAGCCGAGAATCTTGAGCCACCCAGCCCAAATCGTGGTTTGCGGGGTCGCTGGCTAGGAGCATAGTTGCGAAGTGTGCTTCAGCACACGAGCAACGTAGCGACGACGCCAGCGGCCCCGCAAATCACGATTTTAGTTGTTGTTGAATTCTACTGCGAAGATATATGTCGCAGCGACCGGCTCGCAGTTCTTGATCTCGGTGCGGAACGTGCTTTCCTCGGCGGCCTTAATCGCGGCCGCATTGAGCAACTGACTCGGCGAACTTTGCACCGTCGGCGTGCCGACAATATGGTTATTCGCGTCGAGTTGAATGACGACGTTGACGACGCCCGTGATGCCTTGCTGCTGCGCGATCGGCGGCGTATCGGGCGCGACGGCATTGGTCGTCGTCGCTTCGACGTTTGGATTCGCGCATGACGGCGGCTTGGTCGGAGCCGGCGTCGCCGCGGGCGGCGCGGCGGTCGCGACCGGTACCGGAGTTGCGGCGGCGGCGGTGGTCGTACCCTGCGGGATGCCGTTGGTCGAGCCGACGGTGTGGGTGTTGGCAGCCTCCTTGGCACCGCCCTTGACCGTGTTCGTCTTGAGCGTGTTGATTTTTATTTTCGGCTGCGGCGGCGCGGTATGAACGACCGGCGGCGGCGTCTTGGGCGGCGGCGTCGGCGGGGGCGTCGGTTTCGGCGTCGGCGGCGGAGTCGGCGGTGGAGTGGGCGGTGGGGTGGGCGGTGGCGTCGGAACGCGATCCCGGGTGATCTTGGAGATCTTTTCCTCTTCGGGCTGCGTGCGGTCGAACTTCACGAGCGGGCCGATGAGCAAATGCAATGCGATCGAAAGCCCGAAGCCGTATAATAGGAAATTTTGCACCCGTTGCCGGGTATTCGCTGGCGGGCGCTCGGAAGAAATCTGCGCCATCTAGTCCTTCGAACCCTCGACTTTGTTCGCCAGTCCGAAGCCCGTTAGATCGGCTTTCTTCGCCGAATCCATGACTTGCAGGATGGTGCCGAAGTCGGCCTTCGGGTCGGCTTTGATGATGACCGACTTGAGGTGGTGTCCGGTCTGCGCCGCTAGCTTTTCGAACTCAGCCGTCGCTCCGGACGGATCGACCGTGTCGGAGCCGACTTGAATCTTGTTGTGCTCGTCGATGAGCACGACGATTTGCGACGGCGTGACCTTATCGGAATTTTTGGCGATCGGCAGCTTCGGTTCTTTGGTGACCGATGCGAGGATGATGAAGATGATGAGCAAGACCAGCAGGACGTCGGTAAACGGCGTAATGTTGATCGTGGACATCACTTCTTCTTCGGCTTGACCCGTGGAGACCGCCACGCTACTTCAGTGCCCCTTTTCTAGAGAAGACCGTCAAGTGACGGACCGTCGTTTCGCCGCGCTGCGTCCCGGCATGCTACGATGTCACGAATCCGACGTCGTTGAGACCGGCGATCTTCGCCGCGTCGAGAATCTTGATGATCACGCCGTACGGCGCTTTGACGTCGGCCGCGAGCGAAACGTGCAGATGCCCGCGCGCTTTGGCGACGGAGCCCATGTCGGCGTAAATATGCGTGACGTCGCTCTCCTTGTTATCGATGAAGATACGGCCTTTATCGTTGACGAGCACTTCGATCGACTTCGCTTTGGAGACGACGTTCACGGGCGTGTTGTCGCTTTTGTCGGGAAGCTGCTTTTGAAAGCCCGGCGGCGTGATGAGCGCGGCGAGAATCATGAAAATGATCAGGAGAACGAGCAGAACGTCGGTGAACGGCGTGATATTGATCTCCGCCATAACTTCGTCGTCACCGGCGGACGAGACCATCGACACAGCGTTACCCTCCCTTTATCCGGCCGAACTACTTCGCCGCCGGCTGATAGAGATCGGTCGGAATCGGCGCACCGGTATTGTGGAAGTGCAGCATCTCCGCGAGCTGATTCGCGGCGACGATCATGTCTTGATTGTACGCTTTGATGCGCGTCTTGAAGTAGTTGAAGAAAATAACCGAGATGACCGCGACGAACAGCCCGGCGGCCGTCGTGATGAGCGCCTCGGAAACACCGGCGGCCACGACGGCCGGCGTCGAGTTGCCCTTGAGCGCGATATCTTGGAACGCCTTGATGATACCGAGTACCGTTCCGAAGAGGCCCACGAAGGGTGCGATGACCGCGATCGTACCGATGATCCCCAGATTCCGCTCGAGCGCGTTGAGATTCTCCATGAGCGCGATCGATAAAGCGTCCGTAATGTCGGCGCGGTTCTTCTCACCGCGAGCCAGACCGAACTCGAGGATCCGGGGCAGCATGCCTTTGTTTTCCTGGCAGGTCTTCATGGCGCCGCTCAGGTCGTCGGCGGCGATCTTCTGACCGAGTTGCCGCAACAGCGCTTTCGAATCGGAATGCTGCGTCGCGAAGAAAAACAGCCGCTCGATGACGATCGCGACGGCGACGATCGACAGGAGCAACAGCGCCCACATCGCCGGACCGCCCGAAATGATGGTTTGGAAGAAATTCCCGAAATCCACGATGTACTAGCGCCTCCGAAGACACATGTATTTGGCAAATGAGCGAAAAGAGGGGCCCTGCTCTTCCTCTCGAGCGAGGCGTGGGGATTGGCAATAAGCGCTCGGATTCCTCGTCGAACGAGGTGAGATTGCGGCTGCTACTTGCCGCCGGCGGTGCCCAACTGCTTGAGCGCGGCATCGATCTGTTTACTCAGGTCGGCATCGTTACCGGTCTTGGCCGATGCCTGAGCCTTATTAAGATAAGTAAGCGCGTCCTTTGTATCTTTGTCGTTTGCGAGCGCAACGCCGGCGACATAATTTGAGCGCGCATCGTTCGGATCGATGGCCAGGGCCTTGTCGGCCTCGGCCTTGACGACCTTCCAGTCAGGCTTGGTATCGCTGGCCAGGATGGTCGCGGCATTTCCGTAGAGTTGGACGGCATATTTCGGCACCGCCGCGGCGCCCGCGTCGAGTGCGTCGGCGGCTCCTTTGCGGTCACCGCTCTTCACCAGCGTGGTGGCCTTGTCGTTATAGTACTGCGCGATGATGTCGCCGGTTTGAGTGATGCTGGGGTCGAGTGTGGTGACGTCTTTGGCGGCCGCTAACCCCTTGTCGGTTTGACCGGCTCCGAAGTAGGCCGCCGTCAAGTTCGTTTCGATGACGGCACGCTGATGCTTATCGGCGTTCTCGGTGACCGCCAAGTCGCGGGCCTTTTCCAGGTCCGTCACGGCCGGATCGTATTTTTTCTGGGCGTATTCGGCGCTCCCGCGAATGTTGTAGGGCTCCGCGGAGGGTGTCAGATCGATGCCTTTGCTCGCGTACGCGATCGCCGCGTCGTTGTCGTTTGCCTTGAGGGCCGCGACTGCGGCGTTGGCGTAGGTCTTTCCGGCCAGCGTCTTGTACTTAGCCGGGATCGTCCCGGCCTTATCGAACGCGCCCGCGGCTGCCGAGAAGTCGTCGGTGAATGCGTCGGCCACAGCGAGCAGCAAGTTGGCTCCGGTATCGGCCGGCTTCGCGGCGAGGTATGTCGCCAGTTTCGCCTTCGCGGCGCTGTAATTTCCGCCGCGCTCGAGCGCCGAAACTTTCTCTAGATCGCTGTTTCCCGACTCGGCGCCGCTATCGCCGACAGCGCCGGCACCGGTAAAGCTCAAAACGAAGGTGTAAAAGGCGTCGGTCGGCTTTCCGTCTTTGGCCGCCGGCTTGTAGGTCGACGTCCGGGCGATCTCGAGCGCGGCGGCATCGTCACTGTGGTTGGTCGACTTCGTCACGCTCGAGGGCACGACGGCCTTGCCGTCCTTATGCACGAACACCTTGATCGTCACGGTCCCCTTGCCGCCGATCGGAGTCGTGCTCGTGCCGCGCGATGCCAGCTTCGGCGGGACGTAGAAGACCGCGGTCTGTGCGCCGGCGGTGAGCGGTACTGCCCCGACGGCAAGTGCGGCGAGCGCGAAAACGGACGGAGTGAAACGAAACGGCATGTTACCTCGCGGACGGATCGGGATCAGGGAAAGACTGCGGCAAGTGATACGCTGACGAACGCGCGTCGTGCGCGAATCGTTCCTCGAGCAAGTCAGCGGCTTGACGCGCGCTGGCGAAATACGACATCAGCGGCGCGCTTTCTCCTGCCTCGAGTCCCGCAGCGGCGGAATCGAGCGCCCGGGCTGCGGCGCGCAACCGAACCGCGATTGGACCGCTGTTGGCCGACACGATCGGCGTCCACACGCTCTCCGGTGAGCGCGCGAGCCGCAGCATGCTCAGCATACCCGGTCCGCACAGGTCCAGAACACGGCCGTCCAGCCGGGCGGCAGCGTCCAACTCGGCCCCCAGCACGACCGAGAGAACCTGCGGCAAATGCGATGTCAAGGCGACGATCACGTCATGCTCGGCGGGACGAATCTGGAGCGGGCGCGCTCCCATGCACTCGATGAAGGCGCGCACGCGGGCGACGAGTCCGGCGTCCGCGTGAGGCGAATATGCCCACGTCGCTCCCTCGAAGAGGGCTGCATCGGCGGCACCGATCCCGCTGCGCTCGCGCCCAGCCATCGGATGCGTCCCCAGATAATTTGGGACCTGCGCTCCCACGGCGGCCAACGGCCCCTTCACGGACGCGACGTCGATGAGCAGCGCCGGGCCGCTGACCCCTGCCAAGCGCGCGAGGGCCGCGAACGTCGCGTCGACCGGCAGGGCGATGACGACGGTGTCGCAGGTTCGGACGAGCACATCGAGGGCGGGCGCGGCGGCGTCGATGACACCGTCCGACAGACCGCGCGCCAACGTGGCCGGGTCGCAATCGTAGCCGGCAATCGACGCATACGTGCCGCGCGCGCGCAGGGCGATTGATCCGCCGATGAGTCCAATCCCCGCGATTCCGAGCCGCCCCGAAATCAACGCGTCAGATCGGGTCGGAGAACGCGCGCACCCTCCAAATAGACGTGGACGATCTGTTGCGCCGACTTGCTGGTGTTGACGTGCAGGAGGACCCGGATGCAGCGCTCGAGGCCGCCGGGAACCCCGATCTCCGTGAAGTTGAGCAGCGGCACCAGCATCCAGCCCAGACGGCGCGCCGCCGCGGCCGGAAATTGCGAGCACAAGTCCGGCGTGAGCGTGAAGAGGGCC
Organism: Candidatus Velthaea versatilis; assembly: GCA_003134035.1. Classification (GTDB taxonomy): domain Bacteria; phylum Vulcanimicrobiota; class Vulcanimicrobiia; order Vulcanimicrobiales; family Vulcanimicrobiaceae; genus Velthaea; species Velthaea versatilis. The sequence continues at coordinate 32,432 of PLAE01000110.1, read as the reverse complement.
GACGCGACATCATCGGGCACGAAGCCGTTTTGAACGACGATTTCACGCAAGAGACGCTCGGTGGCGTCGAGCAGCAACCCCGGCTCGTCGCGCTCGACGGTGATGGCACCCCGGATGCCGCGCACGAGGCTCATGAAGCCGCGGCCAAAATCGAGCGGAGCGCCCGCACCTCGCGCTCGCTGGCCGCGCGCAACGCTCCCGGCGCGAGCGCTCCGAGGGCGACCGGGCCGAAGCGCAGCCGCACGAGATCGATCACCGGATGGTCGACCTGTTCGAACATCCGGCGCACCTGACGATTCTTCCCTTCGTGGATCGTCACGTCGACGGTCGAGCGCAGACCGCGCGCTGCGACGACACGCAGCAGCGCCGGCGCGGCGCGGCCGTCGTCCAAGGTAACTCCCGCGCACATCGCGGCGACGGCCTGCGGCTCGAGCCGCCCGCGAACGGTCGCGCGATATGTTTTTTCAACCCCGAATCGCGGATGCGTAAGGACGTGCGCGAGGTCGCCGTCATCCGTCAACAGCAGCACGCCGGCGGTATCGTAGTCGAGACGACCAACCGGGACGACGCGCGTCCTGACCCCGTGCGCGCGCATGACGTCGGCGACGGTGCGCCGGCCTTGCGGATCGTGCATCGTCGTGACGACGCCGAACGGTTTGTGCAGCACGTAATACGAATGTTCGGCAACCGCGGCAATGGGCCGACCGTCGACTTCGACCCGGTCGGCGGCCGGATCGACCGACGTGCCCAGTTCGCGCACGATCGCGCCGTTGACGCTGACGGCGCCGGCAGTGATGAGCCCCTCGGCCTTGCGGCGCGATGCGACACCGGCTTGCGCGAGATACCGCTGTAAACGCATCATGGCGGCGCGCGCAGGAGCCTAGGCTTTGAGGGCCGCGACCGCTCGATCCGTTATCGCGGTGAGGAAATCGGCGTTGGCTTTGGTTTTACCGATGCGTTCGAGCACGAGTTCGGCAAAATCGGTCGCATGCATCGCCACGGTCGCCCGGCGCAGCAGCCAAACTTTGCGCAGCTCGAGTTCGGAGAGGAGCAGCTCTTCATGCCGGGTCCCCGACGCTTTGACGTCGATGGCGGGATAGATGCGCGCGTCCGCGAGCAGCCGGGAGAGATGGATCTCCGCATTTGCTCCGCGCCGGAATTCTTCGTAAATCTGGTCGTCGATTTTGGCGCCCGTTTCGACGAAAACGGTCGCGACGATGGTGAGCGAACCGCCGCCTTCGATACTGCGCGCCGAGCCGAAATAGCGCTTGGCCCGAAAGAGCGCCGCCGCCTCCAAACCGCCGGGAATCGTCCGGCCCGAGGCCGGCTGCGCGGTATTGTACGCCCGCGTCAGGCGCGTGATCGAATCGAGCACGATCACCGCGTCGCCACCGAGTTCAACGATGCGCTTCGCCCGCTCGAGCACGAGCTCAGCGACGTTGAGGTGCATATCGGGATGCTCATCGAACGTCGTCGCGACAACTTCACCGGCGATCGATCCGGTCAGGTCCGTCACGTCCTCGGGTCGCTCGTCGACCAGCACGGCGATCACTTCGGTACCGGGATGATTGCTGCCCAGGGCGTTGGCGATTTCTTTGATGAGCGTCGTTTTGCCGGCTTTGGGCGGTGCGGCTACGAGCATGCGCTGACCCTTGCCGATCGGCGCGAACAGATCGATGATGCGCGTGGAGACGACGCCGCGTTGTTCGAGCGTGTAGCGCCCGGTGGGATGAACAGCCGGCAGCGCATCGAAGTGCGGACGGTTGCGAACGGCTTCCGGATCAAACCCGTTCACGGTTTCGACCTTGACGATGCCGTAATACTTTTCGTTGTCTTTCGGCTTGCGGACCTGACCGGCAACCAAATCGCCGCGGCGCAACTCGAAGCGCCGAATCTGAGACTGCGAGATATAAATGTCGTCGGCCCCCGGCAAATACCCGGACCGACGCAAAAAGCCATAGCCTTCGGGCAAGATGTCGAGAACCCCGTTGGCCATTTCGAGCCCCGACCGAGCAGCCGCGATCTCGAGTATCTGCGCCGCAAGTTCGTCTTTTTTGATTTTGACCGGCGCGGCGATGTCGAACGTCTTGGCCAATTCGTTGAGCTCCGTCTTGCTCATCTCCGCGAGTTGCGCCGCCGAGAGCATCGGCGGCCCGACCGGCTGCGGAAACTCCGGTTGCGCGAAGATGTCGGCGGCTGGAGCCGCCCCGGACTCGAAGCGCTGGCGGCCGCGCCGCGAGCGGCGGCGACGGCTTCCGCCCGGCTCGGGGGGACGTCCGTTTTGCGGTGGCCGGTTATCGAAGTGCAGCGGAGGTCTCTCTTCTGCTGAATGACGCTTCGGCGATCGTCAAAGCGCCCGCCGGCGAGGCTGCCGGAACACACGCTGCGACGCCGGGAGCGCCGGAAATTGGATGCGCAGCGCCTCGACGACTCATCGGTCAGCGCCGCACGGACTATATCATACCTTCGCTATGCGAATCAATCGAAACGACCGCCGGCGACACGGCTTGCGGCTCAGAGGTCAGGCGAGAGCGCTTTGCGGCCGCTCAGATATGGGCTCCCGACGGCATAGAAGCGCGCGCGCCGATCGGCGGCCTGGCTGATGCCGATGCGTAGCGATGACCGCACGGCCGGGCGCGGCGACCCGTCGGCGCCGAGCCAAAGCCGAGCATCGGTCTCCAGATCGGCGCCGTCGAGCCGGCGGTCGATGTCGAGCGCTCGGCAAACGCGTCCGGGACCACGCAAAAGATCGCGGTCGGCGGCGGCCGACCCGCGCTGGGTCCGCATCGCGTCCAGACCGGTCAACGGTTCGAGAGCCCGGATGAGCACCGCCGCACCGACCCCGGCCGGCTCGCTGCTGATGTTCAAACAATAGGCCGTTCCGTAAATGAAATAGACGTATGCGTGCAAGTGCCGCTCGAACATCGTCCGATTGCGCGCCGTCGGCCCACGAAACGAATGCGATGCCGGATCATCCGCGGTATAGGCCTCCGTTTCGACGATCCGACCCGTCAGCAGCGTTCCGTCGAGGTCGCGCACGACGACCATGCCGATCAAAAAGCGCGCCAGCGCGTCCGTCGCGAGCGGCACGTCGGCGCGGGTTAGCCGCCGCATCGACGGCGAACCAGCAGGTCGCCGGCCGGAGCACGCACAGTCGCCGGCTACGCCGCCGCGTGAAGCCGAACTTCGGCTTGCGCCCGGGCGGACAGATCGCGCACCTCCACCGGCGCCGCGGTCTCGAGCCGTACCGCGCCGAGGGCATGCAGCATGCAGCGTGTCTTGACGTACGCCATCGCGAGCGCTTTGGGGGGCGAACCGGTCCCACCGAGGTCGGCGACGATACGCTCGTCGGCGAGCCGCACCCGCACGCGGGCGAAACCGCGAGCTTTCAAGTGCGCGGCGATCGCCGCCACCGCGGCATAACCGACGTCGAGACCATCGAGCGCCGGCAACACCGGTGAAGTGAAGGGGAGACGCACGACGGCGCGGTTGCTTCCGGTCGCCACAGCGGCATATGCGATGCCGCGCCCGCGTTCATCGGCGGCGTAGCCGACGGCAACGTCCGCTGCGGGTCGGATGCGTCGTGTGTTTGTCATCATGCCTTCTCATTCTAAATCGAACGTACGTTCGAGTCAAGCAATTTCCGCGGCGAGCAGCTTTCGATAGACATCTAGGATTCGTCGCGTTTGTAGCCCTACGCTATATCGCGAGTGTGCCAAACGTACGGCACTCTCGTCACGGCCCGCATCAACCGCATCGTCGAGCGCGCGCGCAAACGCGAGCCGGTCGGCCGGAACGAGCCGCCCGCGACCGGCCAAGACGTCTCGCGAGGCGGGAGTGTCGACGGCCACGACCCGCAGGCCCGCCGCGAGCGCCTCGGCGAGCACCAAGCCCTGAGTCTCAGTGGTACTCGGGAACACGAACGCATCGCCCGAGGCGTAGACGTCGGGCAGCGCGGCCGGGGGCAGCGCGCCGACGAACCGCACGCGCGCGCCGACCCCGATCTCGCGCGCCCGCTCCTCGAGCGCGGCACGGTGCGGGCCGTCGCCGACGATTGCCAGGCGGGTTCGGGACCGGCGCGAAAAGGCGAGCGCATCGATCGCCAACTCGAGGTTTTTTTCACGCGCCAAGCGCGAGACGACCAGCGCCAGGGGCGCGTCGTCCTCGACGCCCAGGAGGGCGCGAACGGCCGGCGACCGCCGGCCGGCGGCGAAGCGTTCAACGTCGATGGCGCTGGGAACGACCGCGATCGCCGACCGCACGCCCATTTCGCGCAGCCGTGATTCCATCGCCCCCGTCGGCACGATGACGACGTCGGCGGCGTTGGCGTACGATCGCGTGAGCGTCACCGCGGCCGCCTCCGTCGTACGGCGCTCGAAGGGCACGTAATGCGCGTAGGCTTCGATCCGCGTGTGGTAGGTGAAGACCAGCGGGATGTGGCGCCGGCGCGCGTGGTTGGCGCCCATCCAGCCGGTCACGAACGGCGAGTGGGTGTGCACGATGGCGAGGTCGCTGACGCGCGAGCGGTCGACGGTCCGCACGTACGGAACGCAGAGCCGGTACGCCGTCGCCGTCGGCAGCGGGAGCGACGGGATCCGGACCACGTCGCCGCCTTCATCGTCGTCGAAGTCCGGAAACCGCGGCGCTATCGTGGTGACCGCAACGCCCGCGGTCTCGAGGCCCGATCGAAGCGCGTCGATACTGGCCACAATACCGTTGACGATCGGGCGATAGCACTCGGTGAAGAAGCCGATGTGAAGCTGTGACACGCAAACCATCTGCCTTGGCGGTAGAGCTTTGCGGGGCCTGGAGGATTCGGCTGCGCCGAATCCGTCGCGTTTGCG
>PLAE01000110.1:0-27551 GCA_003134035.1 Candidatus Velthaea versatilis | reverse complement strand
TGCGCCGCAAGCCGCGGTCGCGCCTCCGGCGCTCCTCGTCACCCTTGGCCGGATGGCAGTTCAAGCGTTAGGCTTGCTTGACGATGTGCAAAAGCGGTTTGACGGGATTACTGGGCCTATGCTATGGTACCCCGAGTCGGCAGGTCAAATGACTCGGTTGACGATTGAGCGAGCCCAACGTCACTCGATGCGGCCGGCACAGCCGATGTGCCGCCGCGGATGCGGACCGTTTCCGCTTCCAATCTGCCCCGGCCGGTCACGTTCGCCCGCGAATGCTCAGCTCGAGCTCGTCGGTGACGCTCCGGTCGACGTCCAAGAAAGGAGCCGGTTATAGGACGCGATCGAACGTCGCCCGTTGCGGTAAGTATTTTGTCCCTTGGACTACTGCTTCCGTTTGGGGCGGGCAATTTCCCGGACCGCGCGATCGCGGTCATCACTGAAGCTGCCGCCGGCACCCCGGCAAAGCACATCACGTTTATCAACGGCGCGGACCGCGAAACGGTCGAGACTCGCACGACCACCGTCGATGAATTTCTGCGCGAACGCGGCATCACGCTGCAACCCGAGGACAGCATATCGAGCGCCGCCGAGAGCGCGATCGCCGAGGGTTCGACCATCGCCTTCCGCGCGGCCGTGCCGGTGAACCTCGTCATCGACGGCGTCAGCCGGGCGGTCCGCACGAGCGCGGCGAACATCGGCGCGGCGTTGGCGGCGCAACACATCAGCCTTGGTCCGCACGATCGCGTCGACCCGGCGCCGCAGGGCGCGATTGAACCGAACACGACGATTCGCGTCGCGCGGACGACCTCGTGGCTGGAGCGCGTCCGGACCGCGATCGAGCCGCCGATCCGGCGGACGTTCGATATCGGCATGCGCACCGGAACGCAGCGAGTCGTCGACCCGGGAACATCCGGCACCGAAGAGACGACCGTCGAAGTCTTGCAGCCGAACCCGGCGGTCGCCCCCAAACGGCTCGTTTTGGCCGCCCGCGTTTTACGCTTCCCGCGGGCCAAAGTTATCGCGCAGGGGGTCGGCGATTACTCGACCCTCGCCGGGATCGCCTGGCGCGGCACGGTCCGACTCGCGGACGCGGCGCTGCGCATGATCGCGACGGCCTATACCGGCGCGTGCTCGGGCTGTTCGGGCACGACCGCTTCGGGGCGGCCGGCGGGTCACGGGATCGTCGCGGTCGATCCCCACTATATCCCGCTGGGCACGCTCCTCTACATCCCGGGCTACGGCCGCGCCTTCGCCGGCGACACCGGCGGAGCCATTCATGGCAACCGGATCGATCTGGGGTTCGATTCGAGCCGCGAAGCGATGATCTTCGGCCGCCGTCCGATCATGGTCTACGTCGTAAAGTAGACCGCATCGAAGGCCGGGAGCGCACCGATCTTCATCCCCGAGCGCTGCTTGCGCAATATGGGATACGACCCAAAAAGCGGCTAGGCCAGCACTTCCTCATGGACGGCGGCGCGGCGGCGAGAATCGCTCGGCTGGCGGTGCCGGCGACCGGCGCGCGCGTCGTCGAGATCGGTGCGGGAACCGGCGCGCTCACGAGTGCGCTTCTCGCGCTGGGCGCCGACGTCACAGCACTCGACGTGGATCCGGAGATGCTCGCGATTCTGCGCGGGCGGCCCGATCTCGCCCGCGCGTCCGTCGTCGGGGCCGACGCGCTCGCCTTCGATTACGCACGCTGGGCGGGCTCGACGCCGTGGGTCGCGACCGGGAACCTGCCCTACAACATTGCCACGCCGCTCATGCTGCTGCTCGCCGATGCGCCGCAGCCGCCGGAGCGCGTCGTGGTGATGATTCAGCGCGACGTCGCCGACCGGCTCGCGGCGCGGCCCGGCACGGCCGCCTACGGCAGTCTCACGGTTGCCATCGGGCTGCGAATGACCGTGGAACGGGCGTTTTCGGTCAATCCGGCACAATTCTATCCGCGCCCGAAAGTAAACTCGGCGGTGGTTGTGCTGCGGCCGCATGGGCATCCTCCGGTCGACGTTCGGGACCGGGCGCACTTCGAGCGCGTCGTGCGGGGAGCGTTCGCCTATCGCCGAAAGACCGTTGCGAACGCGCTTGCGTTGTCGCTGGCCGTGCCGCGCGAACGGATCACGGACGCCTTACGAACGCTCGGCTTACGTCCGGAGATACGTGGAGAAGCTCTCGACCTCGCAACCTTCGCTGCTCTCGCCGACGCGCTGGCCGGCTGACGCCTTCTCGGCACGCCGGTGCCTTGTTTTCGTCGGGACGGTCGGGCTGGCGTTCGCGGTCGGGCTGGCGTTCGCATCGCTCTTGGTGCTCTTGGGCGGACCGGCACCGATCCGCGCCGGCACGACTTTGCAGCTCACCAGCGGACTCCTCATCGCACAGATCGTCGCCTACGTCCCGCTGCTGGCCGCGGCGCTGCCGTTGCTGCCGTTCGTCGCGCGCCGCACGCTCGGCGAGATCGGCCTGCACCTCCCGACGCTGCGCGATGCGCTCGCCGGGGCGCTCGGCGCCATCGCGATGTACATCGTCGCTGATGGCGCCGCGATCGTGCAGAAGTTCGCCTTTCACATCGAGGGTCAACAGCAAGCCGTGCAGTTGTTCGGAACGACCCACGATCGAACGCTCATCTCCGGGCTCATCATCACGGCTGTGTTCATCGCGCCGGTCGTCGAAGAGATCATCTTTCGCGGCTTCGTGTTCAATGCGTTCCTGCGCTATGTGCCGGTCGCGTTGGCGGCCGCCGCGAGCGGCATCATCTTCGGTCTGGCGCATTTCGATCTCACCGCATTCTTTCCGTTGGCCTGCGGCGGGTTCGTTCTCGCGGTGGTCTATTATCGAACCGGCTCGCTGACCTCATCGATGCTCACGCACGGAATCTTCAACGCGGTCAACGTCGTGCTCGTGCTGGCCACCGGCGGCAAGGGCTAACGACGAAACTCGCCGTCGATGCGATCAATTTGCGCGCCGACAGCCGCGGCATGGGGCGTTACGTTCGCGCCGTCTTGCGGGACCTTGTGGGTCACCCGCAGATCGCGCTGACGTTGCTCGTGCGCGATCCGCGCGCAGCCGCCGCGTACCGCGACATCGTCGGCGGCGCCGTTACGATCGCGCCGCTGCGCGCCGCGCGAGCGCCGCGCGCGTTCGACTGCGTGTGGTATCCGTGGAACAGTATGCGGTTCGGGGCGGCGGCACCGGCGCTCGTTACGATCAACGACGATTTCGCTTTCGCCTATCCGGCGCGCGGCTGGATCGCGCGGCGGCGCGAACAACGGCCGATCGTTCGCGCCGTCCATGCCGCGGCGCGCATCGTGACGATCTCGACCTGGTCGCGCGACGCGCTCATCGAGCGCTTTGGACTTCCGGCGGCGCGAGTGAGCGTCATCCCGCTCGCCCCGGATGCGTTCTTCTCGCCCGGACGCCAGCCAGCGCCCGGTGTGCAGCCGTTCGTGCTCGCCGTCGGCGCGGGCGAAGAGCGCAAGAATATCGGGTTTCTCGTCGACGTTTTCGCCCGGGCGTTTCCCCGCGGCGATGTTCGCCTAGTCATCGTCGGCGATCCGGGCGGGGCACTGCGCGAACGAATCGCAGCGTCGGCGCTGCCCGTCGACGTGCCGGCAGGGGTCGACGACACGACCTTGCGAGGGCTCTACCGGAGCGCCGCGGTCGTCACGGTTCCGTCGCTGGCCGAAGGCTTCGGTCTCGTCGCGGCCGAGGCCCAGGCCTGCGGCGCGGCCGTCATCGCAGCGAACGCCGGCGCGTTGCCCGAAGCCGTCGGCGACGCCGGGCTGCTTATCGATCCACGCGATGCGCGCGCGTGGGAGAACGCGCTGCGCGAATTGGTGTACGATCCGGCGGCGGGCGCCGCGTATCGCGCGCGAGCGGTCGCGCGCTGGGCCGGAGCGTCAGCCGAACGAACGACCCAGGCGCTGATCGCGGCGCTCGAGCGCGCCGTCGACGATCGCACGTAGCCGCGCGACGAAACGCGGCGGCGCGAATTGCTCGGCATGCGCGCGCAACCGCTCGGCATCATAGCGCGCCGGATCGAAGTCGCGCAGAACGGCGGCCAGCGCGGCGGCGGTGGGCTCGTGAAAGAACGCGCCCGTTTCGTCCTCGACAATGGTTTCGAGCGCGCCGCCCGCTGCGAAGGCGATCGTGGGCCGTCCGGCGGCGGCCGTCTCGAGCGGCAGCAAGCCGAAATCTTCGGTCCCGGGCAAAATCGCCGCGCGCGCGTTGCCGACGATCCGGTCGACCTCGGGATCGTCGAGATAGCCATGGAAGGTCGTCCGCGTCCCGGCCGCCACGGCCCGCAACGCGGCTTCAGCCGGACCACTGCCGATGATGTGCAGCGGGACGCCCGCCAGCGCACAGCCGACGATCGCGCGATCGATATTCTTATACGCGAGCAGCCGCGACACGAGCACAAAGTAGTCGCCGCGGCCGGGCCCGACGGTAAACCGGTCGACGTCGACGGGGCACGGCAGCACGTCAGATTCGCGGCCGTAATAGCGCAGCACGCGTTGCGCGACGTTGCGCGAGTTCGCAACGAAGAGCGTCGGCCGCGCGGCGGCGCGCTTGTCCCAGGCAACGAGCGCGCGGACAAGCGGCCGAGCCAAGCCGGCCACGCCGAAACCGCCGACGTAGCGCTCGTAGTCGAACGCAAACCGGCTAACGGTGTTAATATAGCAGACGTGCACCGCGCCCGGCCGCGCGACGACGCCCTTGGCCCAGGCCGTGGTCGAACTGATGATGAGATCATACGGCTGCAGGTCGAGCCGCTCGAACGCCAGCGGATAGAGCGGTGCGAGCGCGCGAAAGTAGTGGTCGTGACCGGGCAGACGCTGGAGAAAGCTAGTCCGCACGCGCGTGGGCGGGATGAGGTCGCTCAGTTCGCTTTCGTTGTAGATCGACGTATAGACGGGCGCGTGCGGAAAAGCGCCGGCGATGTGAGCGAAGACTCGCTCAGCACCGCCGCGCTGATTGAGATAATCGTGAACGAGCGCAACTTGGAGCGACGGATCGCCGGCCGTTGGCCGCGCCGTGCTCGCGCCGATCAGTTGATTTGCGATTTGCCGCGCGGCACGATCAAGGCCACGGTGAACTTGCGCAGATACGCTTGAGCAACGCGCAGCACGTCGGGCGCCGTCGTTGCATCGATCGCGGCGAGCGCCGTTTGACCGTAATCCGGATCGGCTCCCTGTTCGACGAAAGTACTGATCGACCACGCTCGGTCGGCCAGCGAGACCGATTCCGTCTGCCACTCGCCGTGCGCGATCGCTTTGTAGCGTTTGAGCAGTGCGGGCGTCAGCGCTTTACCGGCGACGTCTTTGAGTACCTCGTCGACGCTGCCCAAACCCGCCGTGGGTTCGACTTGCTGGCCGTTGATGTAGAGCGCGAGCGATGCGGGCTTGGTGTCGTAATTGTAGATCACGCCCACGGTACGGGCGTAGACGGGCAGCGTGGTCGCGCTTTGACGATCGAAGACGTCGGACAAGAGCGAGCGCAAAACGAGCATCGCGCCGAAATCTTTGTCGCCCAGCGCCGGTGCCGCGAAACCCAACATGACATACGGCACGCCGATATCGCGCTGCGCGACGATCCGCTTGGGCGTCGGCGCGAACGCGCGCGACGTGGTAACGACCGATTCGTCGGTACCGTCGGGCAGAGCCGAGGCGACCGCGCGCGCCGCGCCCGCGACCGGCGCGGTCACGTGGCCGACCACGGTCACGATCGCGCCGCCGCGCCGGTAGTGCGCGGCGATGAACGCCCTCACGTCGGCATCGCCGAAATTGGCTAAGGTTGCGGTCGTTCCGTTCGTCGGCAGGCCGGCTCCGCCGTCGTAATACGATTGGCGCAGCATCGCCAGGCCGACGGCGACGGGATTGTTCTCATCGTCCAAGATCCGCGCGGCCAGCGCCGCTCGCGCGGCGTCGAGCGTCGCCCCGGTAACGGCCGGCGCGCTCAGCGCACGAGCGAAAAGCCCGGCCAGGCTCCCCATCAATACGGGCGGGGCCTCGAGGTAGAAGCGCGCATACTGCGGACCGATCGCGTAGGTAAGCGAACCGCCGCGTGCGGCAATAGCGTCGACGAGCGGCGACCCATTCACCGGAGACTCCAGAATCGTTTGTGCCGCCAGGGCCGCGAGGCCGTTCTGCTGCGCACTTTCGCGATCAAGCCCGGCTCCGACGAAAAGCTCCAACCCCGCGAGCAGCGCACTATCGTCGCTTTGCAAGTAGAGCTTGGCGGGGCCGACGTCCAGCGACGTCGTCTTGGCGGGCGCGGCGGAACCGTTCGCGCCCAGCGCAACGACCAGAGCCGCCGCCGCGGCTGTAACTCGAAGCATCACGGTGTGGACTTCTCCGACTTCTTCGCCTCGACGGCGACAACAGCGCCCGGCTGCCCCAGATACTTGTTGACCGTCGCCGCGACGAACGCCGGCGTGAGCGACCCCGCCACGGCGAAGTAGCGGCTAGCCACGCCGCCGGCTCCCGGAGCGTACGCCGCATCGCCTTCGACGGTATACCAGCCCAGGGTATCCGCCATCCCGCCCGGGGTCTGGATATCGCTGAGCATGTGATACAAAAAGGCGTCGCGCGCGGCGTTGAACGTTGCTTTGTCGAGCGGTTTGCGAACCGCGGCCAGCGCGTCGTCAACGACTTTGCGCGCGGCCGGAACGTCGCCGCCGGAGATCGTGACGAGAACGACGCCGGGGTCGTGATAGGTAACGAACTTTCCGCTCACGGTCGCTTTCGTCGGCCCGACCGCCCGCTGCACCGTGCCGGATTCGGTCCGGAACAGGTAATCGGAAACGAAGTCGAGCGCGGTTGCTTCACGCTCGTCGGTGATCGGCGGACCGACCCAGCCCAACCCCTGACCGGGTTCGACACCGGTCGTTTGGATCGGATGCGGCACGGGGGCCGGGTGTTCTTGGAGCAGCGGCTCGGGATGCGGGGCCGCCTCGGAGTGGCCTGGGACGGCCGTCGCGACAACCGAAGAATCGACGGCGCCGGTCACAACCAGAACCGCATTCGACGGACGAAACGCGCGCTCGGCGTACGTTTTGACCTGCTCGATGGTGGTCTTCGAGACGTCGGCCGAGCGCCCAAGCGCCGGAAAACGTGCCGGGCCGTCGCTGAAGAGCGCCCCGACGAGCGCGTCGTCGATGGTTTGCTCCGAGTTGAATTGCCGAAAGAAGGCTTCCTCGCCGATGTCACGCTGGGCGAGCTTGAGCCCCTCGTCGGTGACGACCGGAGCGAAGAACGAAACGGTCATCGCGCGCACGACGTCGGCCGCGCTCTCGGCCGGCACGAGCGCCGAGATGGCGACACTGTCGGGATAGGCGTTGATCGCGATGCGGCCGCCGAGTTCAGCGATGTAGCGGCCCAGCGGCGTGCCGGTGATGGGCGCCGAGCCGGCGACGGTCGCGGCCGCGAGGCGGCTCAGGCCCGGAATGCCCGCTGCGTCAAAGCCGCTGGAGGGCGCACGATACCACAGCGCGATTGCGGCAACCGGCGCGATATCGGTGTGACTCACCAGGTACTGGCCACCGCCGGCGAGCGCGCCGCTGGCGATATTTGACGGCGCCACCGGCGCGGCCGCGGCGGCGGGCAGCAAACCGGATATGGTGAAGGCCGCGGCAAGCGCGGCCTTCGAGACAAGTCGCCGCGTCACGCGGGTTCCGGCGAGATGTTCGGCGGTAAGCGTCGAGGCATCTCGCGGGGCGGATCGATCGGCGTCGCAGCCGCCTTGGGAATTTCCGGGATATCCTCGGCCGGCGGTTTGGGCTCGGGATACGGGCGGCCGTTGATGATGCAAGCCACCTCTTCGCGGTCGACCGTCTCGTGTTCGAGCAGTGACGATACCATACGCTCCACTTTATCCCAATTTGCTTGGAGAATCTTGGTCGCGTTGTCGTAGCACTCATCAATGATGCGGCGCACTTCCGCGTCGATCTTCGAGGCAACTTCTTCGGAGTAGTTGCGCTCGTCGCCGAAGTCGCGGCCCAGGAACACCTGGTGCGAACCGCGGCCGTACTGGATTGGTCCCAGCGACTCGCTCATGCCGTACTGCGTGACCATGCGCCGCGCGAGTTCGGTCGCCTTCTCGAAGTCGTTCGACGCGCCGGTGGTGACGTCGCCGAACTGAATCTCCTCGGAGATGCGGCCCGAGAGCGCCATCGTGATCTGCGCCAACAGCTCGGCCTTGGTGCGCGAGTGGCGGTCTTCGTCGGGCAGCGACCAAGTGATGCCCAGCGCCATCCCGCGCGGGATGATCGTCACCTTGTGAACCGGATCGGCATTGGGCAGCATCGCTCCGACGATCGCGTGGCCGGACTCGTGATACGCGGTGTTCTCTTTTTCTTTTTGCGACATCACGAGCGACTTGCGCTCGGGGCCGGCGACGACGCGATCGATCGCTTCATCGCAATCGCTCATGTCGATCACCGATTTGTTGCGGCGCGCCGCGAGCAGCGCCGCTTCATTCAACAAGTTCTCGAGATCAGCGCCGGAGAAACCGGGCGTGCGCTTAGCGAGCGTGTCGAGCGAGATTTCTTTCGACAGCGGCTTGTTCTTGGCGTGCACCGCGAGGATCGCCGCGCGGCCTTTGACATCGGCGCGGTCGACCACGACTTGGCGGTCGAAACGGCCGGGGCGAAGCAGCGCGGGATCGAGCACGTCGGGACGGTTCGTCGCGGCGATCAGGATGACGCCGGTATTTTGATCGAAGCCGTCCATCTCGACGAGTAGCTGATTGAGCGTCTGCTCGCGCTCGTNNACGAACATCTCGACGAAATCCGAACCGGAGATCGAGAAGAACGGCACGCCGGCCTCACCGGCGATCGCGCGGGCGAGCAGCGTCTTGCCCGAGCCGGGCGGCCCCAACAAGAGCACGCCTTTGGGAATGCGTGCGCCGAGCGCTTGAAACTTTTTGGGGTACTTGAGGAACTCGACGACTTCCCCGAGCTCTTCTTTCGCTTCCTCGACCCCGGCGACGTCGTTGAACGTCACCTTGGGCCGGTTCTCGCTTTGCAGCTTCGCCCGCGAGCGGCCGAACGACAACGCCTGCGATCCGCCGCTCTGCGCCTGGCGCAGGATGAAAATCAGCAGCAGCGCCATGAGGATGAACGGCACGAACTGGAAGATCCAACCGATGATCGGCGTGGAGTTCGCGTTCTCGACGTTCACGTCGACGTGATGCGTGCGCATCGCCGTGTAGACGTCGCTTACGTCAGGCGGCAGGGTCGTGGTGAATTTGCTGCCGTCGCGCAGCTCACCGACGACGTCGTGACCCGACACCGTGACCTTCGAAACATCGCTGGTTTCGACCTTCGAATAGAATTGCGAATAGTCGATCCGCGTGCTCGTCGTCTGGTTGAGCACCAGCTTGTCGACGATGAANNGTTACCGTCGACAGATTAGAACGTTTCTCCTCGGAACACGTCTCGCCGCTTGGGCGTTCCAGGTCACGTCGCAACGGTTTCTCCGATCGGTGTAAAGATCTCCGAACGAAGTTTCGCTACGTAAGGGAGAGTTCGATAACGTTCCTGGTAGTCAAGACCGTACCCTACGACGAACTCGTCGGGACAGGTCAATCCGATGTACGCTACGGGCACTTCGACTCGGCGGTTGTAGGGCTTGTCCAACAGCACCGCGGCCCGCAGTGACGCCGGAGCCCGACCGCTGAGCAAGTTCATCAGATATTTGAGCGTTAGGCCGTTGTCGACGATATCCTCGACGATGAGCACGTGTTTGCCCTCGATGCTGTGACTGGTGTCTTGAACGAGGCGGACCTCGCCCGAACTGCGGTGGGCGTTCCCGTAGCTGGAAACGGCGAGGAAATCGAGCTGGACGACGACGTCGGCCGAGACGCTTTCAAGCGCGCGGGCCAAATCGGCCGTGACGAAGAGCGCGCCTTTGAGAACACCTAGTAATACCACGGTTTTGCCGAGATAGTCGCGGGCAATCGCGGCGGCCATCCGGTGGATCGCCGCTGCGATTTCAGCTTCGCTGAAAATGACCGCTTCAATGTCCGTCATGCAGCTCCCCGGCTTCGAGTTCGAGTCCCGGTTTGAGGAACACCCGGCGGTCCGGGCGCGCCCCGAGCAACGCTTCGATGCGCTCGAACGGAATGTCCCGCAGTTCGCCGCGATTCGCCAGCGCCGTGCGGACCCGCCGGCGCCTGGCAACCCGTTCGCCGCCGGTCAGTTCGTCGCGCACGATTGCCGCGCAGCGCGCGACGGAGCGGTCCAGCTGGGGAAAATCGGGCCGCAAGCGGGCGAGCGCGGCCCGCACGGCGTTGCGGCGGTAGCGCTCGTCGGCGTTGGTCGGATCGAGTGCATACGGCAGCCCGCTGCGGTACAGCTCCGCGAGCACATCGGCATGCGTCGCCCGCAGCAGCGGCCGCAGCAGGCGGGTCCCGCCGGGTAACCCGGTCGTCGGCGCGATCCCGGCCAAACCCGCTAGGCCCGTGCCGCGGAAGAGCGCGAGCAGAACGGTTTCGGTCTGATCCTCCGCGGTGTGGGCGGTCGCGATCGCATCGGCTCCCTGCCGGGCGGCGATGTCGGCCAGGGCCGCATAGCGCGCGCCGCGCAGCGTCGCTTCGTCGGCTCGGCCGGGCGCTGGGGCGGCGATCCGCACCGGACGTCCGAGCCGGGCGCCGACGGAGAGCACGACGCACTCGTCCTGCCAGGCCGAGGCGCGCAGTCCGGCGTTGACGTGCGCCAGGACGAGCTCGAAGCCGTTTGCCCGGGCGATCCGGTCGGTTACCGCGGCCAGCGCGACCGAATCGGGTCCGCCGCTGCACGCGACGACGACGATGCCGCCGCTGGGCCAAGCGACCGCGGCGCGGACGAGCGCGTCGAGCGCGCGTTCGGGCCTAGCGCCGCGCAACGCGCTCGATCTCGCGCTTGACGTCGCGCTCGGCTTCCGTGCGGCGCTTGTCCCAGGTCTTCTTGCCGCGCGCTAGGCCAACGAGAATCTTTACCACGCCGGGCTTGAGCCCGGGCGTGCCGGGTCCGGTAAAAAACAGGCGCAGCGCAATGAGCGTCAACCCCTTCTCGGACAGCCGCGCGGCAAAACGCGCGATTTGCTCGCGGTGCATGAGCAGCTTGCGCGGCCGGCCGGGCTCATGATTGGAGAAGCTGCCCTCTTTGTAAGTGGGGATCGTCATCGAGACCAGCCACGCCTCGCCTTCGCGAATGCGCACGTACGCTTCGTTGATCGACGCGCCCGAGCCGGTCCGCAGCGACTTTATCTCCGTCCCCATGAGCGCGATTCCCGCCACGACCGTGTCCATGATTTCGTATTCGTAGCGCGCGCGCCGGTTTTCGAGCGTCGGCGATTTGACGGGCTGGGCGCGCGCGGCAACCCGCGCGGCCTTCATCTTTGCCATCGAGAACTATACCGTCCGCAGACCGGCGGAGTTGCCGAAGCGGCCCGGCTCGACGGGTCCCAGACTCGCGAACGAACCCTCGGCGCTCGCCAAGAGCGCACCGGCGGCGTCGCGCAGCGAGCCTTCGAGTTTGAGGATCTTGCCGCGGCGCGAGACCAGGCGACCCTCGAGCGTCAGCGGCGTACCCAAAAATACCGGCGCGCGGAAACGGACCGTGACCGCGGCCGTCATGACTTTGTCGCCGGCGTTGCCCGCGGCATGCGCCATCACTTCGTCGAGCAGCAGCATGACGATGCCGCCGTGCGCGATGCCGCGATAGCCTTGCAGGTGGGAGCCCAGCGTTACCGTCGCGCGCGCACCGTCGCTGCCGACCGGCTCGAAGCGCAGCCGCAGGCCCGCGACGTTGTCCGGGCCGCAGGCATAGCAGGCGCCGTCGTCGACCGGAGCCGCATCGGGCGCCGCCATCATTCGGCTCGCGGCGGCGGCGGCGCCTTGCGCGGATCGTAATCACCGTGGTCGATCTTGCGCAGCAGCGTCGTCGCCAGCTCCGTGTCCACGTCGGCGGCGAGCGACGCGCGCAGCACGCGCCGCGCGTCGCCGGTCCTTCGTTCGTTCAGGTAAATGCGCGCGAGCAGCGTGTAGCCGTGCCGACCCGCTTCGCCGACATGCCCGATGTCTTTGGTCAACCCGGTGGTCGCGAATTTGAGCGCCGCGTCGGACTGGCCCAGATCGTCGAAGAGCGATGCGATGTGATAGTAAATGTCGGCGTAATCCGGAGCGACGTTGGGGATGTCGATGACGTACGTTAGGCCGCGCTGCGGATCGCGCAGCTCGGTCTGATAGATCAGCGCCAAATACTCGCGTGCGAGCACGTTGGTTTCGTCGCCGTGCAGGGCGCTTTGGAATTCGACCTTCGCCCGATTCATGCGGCCTTCGGTTTCGCGCAGAATTCCGAGGCCGACGTGCGCCGCCGGCTGATCCGGCGCGATCGCCACCGCGGCGTCGAGTTCTTCGCGCGCGTCGGCGTCGCGGTCACGCCCCGTCTGCGCCGCGAACAAATACGAGAACCCCAAGCGGACGTGGGTCAAGTAATCGCGCGGCCGCCGGCCCAGCGCGTCTTCTTCATCGTCGATGAGCGCGTCGAGCCGCCCGGGCGTCTGCGACGCGATCGCGTTCACGAACGAAATTGCCAGCGTGTTGTCCGGAACGACGGTCAAGGCACGCTCGAACGACCGGCGCGCGCCGGCGAAATCGCGCACGTAGAACGCGCGCAATCCGTCCGCGAACGGAGCGTCGAATGCGCGCAGCGCGTAATCGTTGCGCGCAGGCGCGGCCGGCTGGCCCCCGACGCCGGTTGCCGGCAGGCTCGAACAGAGCGCGGCCAAGAGCACGGCCGCGATTCGTGGTCCCGTCCACCAGCGTGCGGACAACGGCGTTAGCGACCCACGACGAGGCGCCGCGCCAGCGCGTCGGGCAGATGCGCGCAAGCGATTTTTTCTTGCACGCGCGCGATCGGATAGTCGAAGCGGTTGATGCTGATCCGGGCCAGTTCCGGCTCGTAGAACGCGAACGACGCGCGCGGATTGAGATCGCGCGGCTGACCGACGCTGCCGACGTTGACGAGATACCGCGAGCCCTCCTCGAGCGTGAATGTGCCGCCCTGTTGGAAGTGCTTGTGGTCGATCGCGCCGTCGGCGCGCAAGGTGTAGGCTTCGGCGATGTGCGTATGACCGACGAAGATCAGCGGCGCGTCGGTTGCCGCGAACGCGCGCGCCGCCGCCGGCTTGTCGAGGATATACTCGAAGTACGTGACGGGCGCACCGTGCACGAGCAAAAATTCCGGCACGCGGAATTCGTAACCCAACCCGTTGAGCCAAGCGACGTTGTCCGCCGTTAGGACGGTTTGCGTCCACTCCATGGCTTCGCGCGCCGTCGGGTTGAAATACGAAAGTCCGAAATTGTCGACTGCGGCGACATCGTGATTGCCCAGCACGGTCGCCGTCGCGCGCGCGCGAATCAGCTCGACGCATTCGTTGGGATTGGGCCCGTAGCCGACGATATCGCCCAGACAAAGCACGCTGTCGGTCGCGAGAATCAGCTCGAAAGCGCTTTGCAGCGCTTCGAGATTCCCGTGCACGTCCGAGACGATGGCATACCTCACACGGCGGCCTTCTCGCGCATGGAGGCGAGCGCCTCGGAAAAGATTTCCGCGAACACCGCGCGCTCGGCACCCGTACCGACCGTCACGCGAATGAAGCCGTCGATCGGCGGCGCGGCGGGCTTGCGCACGAAGACGCCGCGCGCGAGCAGCGCTCCGACCATCTCTTCGGCCGCGGCCTTCGTGCCGATCTCGAAGCACACGAAATTGGTCGCCGACGGCAAGGTGCGGCATCCCAACCGGCGGCCGAGCTCGGCGTAGTCGGCGCGGCCGCGGGTCACCTCGGCAACCACCGATTGCGCGAAGGCCGGGTCGGCGAGTGCCGCGAGGGCGCCGATCTGCGCGGTCCGATTCACCCCGAAATGCTGACGGATCTTTTGGAACGTCCGCACGTAGTCGGCCGCGGCGATGGCGTAGCCGACGCGCGCCCCGGCTAAACCGTAGGCCTTCGAAAACGTGCGCAGCCGGATCGTGCGCGGCTCCAGCGTGGCGGATGGCAGCAAGCGGTCATCGACGAAGTCGGCGTACGCTTCGTCGATCACCAGCAAAACGCCGTCGGCTAACCCGGCGCGCAGACGCGCGAGTTCCGCAGCGGAAGTGAACGCGCCGCTGGGGTTGTCGGGATTGGCAACATAAACGACCTTGGGCGCCGTCCGCGCCGCGCGCTCGAGCAGCGCGTCGACGTCGATCGCCGCGTCGGGAGTGGGGTCGGCGGTTTCGGCCCGCACGCCGTACGCCGCGACGTGATAGGTCCAGGTCGCGTAGGTTCCGCGAGTAGCGAGCGCGGCATCGCCGGGCGCGCAAAACGTCCGCACGATGAGCGACATGAGATCGTCGATCCCCGACCCGACCACGACGTTGTCCACCGCACAGGCATGCCGCGCGGCCAGCGCCGTGCGCAAGTCAATCGACTCCGGGTCGCCGTACCACGAGGCGTGTTCGGCGGCCTCGCGCATCGCGGCGATCGCGCGCGGCGAGGGCCCAAACGCGCTTTCGTTCGCCCCCAACCGCAGCAGCGCCGGCAGGCCGGCGCGGCGCGCGAGCTCTTCGGGGGCGACAAACGGGGTAACGGCGGGAACCGCCGTGATTTGCGCGGTCGGCACGGGCAGGCGGATCATCACTGTCCCTTGACCGCGATCCGATCGACGACGTTGCGGACGCCCGGAGTGTGTTCGGCGGCCGCCGCGAGCGTCGACTTGACCGCCGCCGTCGGCGCATGCCCCGTGAGCGTCACCCGGCCGGCCGTCACGCTGACCCGGACCCCCGTGACGTTGATGCCGGCCTGCGCGGTCAGCGCGCTCTCCACCCCGGCGAGGATCGCCGCGTCGCTCACGGTTTGAACGGTGGACGGACCGACGTGCCCGACCCGCAGGTCATCGTTGACGGCGCTCACGCCGCGCATCGCGCGCACGAGCGCGACCTCGCGAGCCTTGGTCGCGCCGTCTTTGACGGCGCCGGTCAGCGTCACGACGCCGGCGTGCACGCGCACGCTGATGCGCGTCGCCGTGTCGATGTCGGCGCCCGCCAGGCGAGCCTTGATCGCGGCATACATCAGCCCGTCTTTAAAAGCGCCCGCGGGCGCGAGGGTCGGCTCGCTCCCGGCGTGCGAATCGGCCTCGCCGCCGCCGCAGCCGCTCAGCGCGATGCAGACGGCGAGGGCCGGCGCAACGCCTGCGATCCGCTTCAACGTCCGCCGCCGCTGAAGCACACGACGTCGAGTTCCGCGCCGGCCTCGATTTCGGGCCGATTCTCGGTCAGCACCACGTAGCCCGAGGCGCGCGCGAGCAGACTCGTGTGCGCCGAGCGCAGCGCCAGCGGAAAGGCGCATTCGCCGGCCGGCTCGGGGCGCAGTTCGGCCGGCACGTACCATGTCCAGCCGGAGCGCCCCACAAACGGCGCGCCGGCGACGGCGCGGATGACCGCCGGGCGCGCTCCGATTTCGCCGGTCATCGCCCGCACCAGCGGCGCGCAGACCGCTTCGAGGATCGTCAGCGCCGACGCCGGGTTTCCCGGCAGACCGATGATGGGCTGCGTGCCGGCGGCGGCCAGCACGGTGGGCTTGCCGGGCTTGACCCGCAGGCCGTGAACGACGACGCCGGGTCCCGGAAACCCGGCGATCGCATCGGGCGTGAGATCGCGTTCGCCGACCGACGAGCCGCCGGTTAGGAACACGCCGTCGGCTTGAGCGAGCCCATCGGCCAGCGTCGCGCGCAAGATCGCCAGATCGTCGCGCGCGTTCGGCAGGTGCACGACGTCGGCGCCCATCGCCGCCAGCGACCCGGCGACCGCCCAACGATTCGAGTCGCGAACCTGCCCGACCCCCGGCACCGCCGACGCGTCGACGAGTTCGTCGCCGGTCGAGATCACGGCGAACCGCGGCCGGCGGTAGACCCGGACGGCGACGTCGCCCAGGGTCGCGAGCACGCTCAGCTCCGGACCGCCGATCTTGCGTCCGGCGCGGATCAGCACTTCACCGGGCTGCATATCCGCCCCGGCGGGCGTGTACGAGTCGCCCGCTCGCGGTGCCCCGGCGACGCGCAAAACGTCGCCCGCGGCGCTCGCGTCTTCGATCGGGACGACGGCATCGGCGCCGTCCGGCAGCGCCCCGCCGGTCGGGATGTGCATCGCCTCGCCGGGTCCGAGCGCGCGCGGCGGCGGGTGCCCCATCCGAATCTGGGCGACGATCCGGCGCGGCTGGGCGCCGTCGCTCGAGCGAACCGCGAAACCATCCATCGTGGAACGCGCGTGGGCCGGAAACGCAGCGCGGGCAATGGCGTCGGCCGCGAGGATGCGCCCAGCGGCGGCAGCGAGCGCGACGGTTTCGATCCCCGGCGGTCGGAGCGCCACCTGGGCGGCATACGCGAAGAGCGCTTGCCGCGGTGCGAGCAGTCGATCGTGATCGAACGTCGCTCCCGGTAGGAGGGTCTGCGTACGACGCATAACGCGGCGCTTCGCTACCGATGCTCGACATTGCTTTGCTGCGGCGCGATCCCGAACGCGTGCGCGAGTCCGCGCGCCGGCGCGGCCAGGACTCCGCCTTCGTCGACCGCGTCCTGGAGTTGGACGAGACGCGGCGGCGCGCACTCACCGCGCTCGAAGCACTCAAAGCCGAGAAGAACGCGCTGACGGCATCGATCGCGCGCGCTGCCGACCGCGGCGCCGCGGCGCGCGAACTGCGTCCGCAGATCGCCGCGCTCGACGCGCGGATCGAGGAAGCCGCGAGCGCGCCGCCGGTGATCGACGCCCAGATCGCCGCGATTCTCGGCGACGTTCCCAACGTGCTCGATCCCAGCGTCCCGCCGGGCGCCGGCAGCGACGACAACGTCGTGCTTCGAAGCTGGGGTGAACCGCGCGCCTTCGACTTCGTCCCCAAGCCCCATTGGGAGCTGGGCGAGACGTTGGGCATCATCGATTTCGAGCGCGCCGCGAAGCTTTCGGGCTCGCGGTTTTCGATCCTCAAAGGCGCCGGCGTACGGCTGCAGCGCGCCATCGCCGGCTTCTTTCTGGATCGCGCGGCGCACAACGGCTACACCGAACTCGGCGTTCCGTACCTCGTTTCGCGAACGACGATGTGGTCGACCGGCCAGCTCTCGAAATTTGCCGATGCGATGTTCTCCGACCCGAGCGTCGAGATGTTCATGATTCCAACCGCGGAAGTGCCGCTCACCGCGTATCACAAAGATGAAATCTTGACCGCCGCCCTGCTGCCGCTCCAATACTGCTCGCACACCGCGTGTTTTCGCAAAGAGGCGGGCGCCGCCGGTAAGGATACGCGCGGTCTCATTCGCCAGCATCAGTTCGAGAAAGTCGAACTCGTTTGGCTGACGCCGGCCGAACGCTCCCTCGACGATCTCGACCGGCTGACGGCGCACGCGGAGGGACTGCTGCAAGAGCTCGGCCTGCCGTACCGCACGATGCTGCTGTGCAGCGCCGACGTCGGCTTCAACTCCGCCAAAACCTTCGATCTGGAAGTCTGGCTGCCCAGTGACGGCGGCGGCTACCGGGAAATCAGCTCGTGTTCGAGTTGCACCGACTTTCAGGCCCGCCGCTCGAACATTCGCTTCCGGCGCGACGCCAAGGCCAAACCGGAATTCGTCCACACGCTCAACGGCTCCGGACTTGCAGTCGGACGAACGCTGCTCGCGGTCCTCGAAAATTACCAGCGCGCCGACGGCGGCATCGATCTGCCGGCCGCGCTCGTGCCGTTCGCCGGCTTCGACGTCATCGCGGCCGACGGCAGCGCCGTGCGGTCCTAAACCCCGCCCGCCTTACGCCATGAGCGCGCGGTTGCCGATGAGCAGCGGGTAATCTTCACCCGTCAGTTTGAGGCTCTTGCGGCTGGCGCCGATCATCTCCGCATCGGTGAGTTTGAGCGCGACAATCGGAAACATCAGCTCGCCTTCGGGCGTGCGCATGTAGGCGGTAACGGTGAAGTCGAGCTGATCTTCGGGCATCGCGGCTAGCTGCGCGCGCAATTCTCGGTATTTCATGTCGGCGTCCCTTCCTGCGGCTTGGCCGTACCGCGCCGGCGGCGGGAAAGCCTCCGGCGGCCTTGGGCGAAGCCGAGCAGAATCTGCATGCCCGATGCCATCATCGATGAAGCCGTCCGCCTGTTGCGCGCGGGCGGAGTCGTCGCGCTGCCGACCGAGACGGTCTACGGGCTCGCCGCGGCGATCGACGACCGCGCCGCCGTGCAGCGCATCTACGCCGTCAAAGGCCGGCCCGCGGGCCATCCGCTCATCGTGCACGTCGCCGCTGCCGGCGACCTGCCGCGCTACGCCGCGGGCTCGCACGACGCACTCGAGCGCCTCGCACGCCGCTTTTGGCCCGGACCGCTGACCGCGATCGTGGCGCGAACGCCCGCCGTCCCCGACGTCGTCACCGGCGGTCAGCCGACGGTCGCGCTGCGCATCCCGGACCACCCGCTCACGCTCGCGATCCTCGAACGGCTCGGATGCGCCGTGGCGGCGCCGTCCGCGAACCGCTTCGGGCGGGTCAGCCCGACGACCGCGCAGCACGTGCGCGACGACCTCGGCGGCGACGTCGATCTCGTCGTCGACGGCGGTCCGGCGCGCATCGGCGTCGAGTCGACCATCGTCGACCTGACCGGCGACGTGCCGGCGATCCTGCGCGCCGGGGCAATTGGGCCGACGGCGCTCGGTGACGCACTGGGTGTGCCGGTCGTTACGAGTGCCGGCGGCAGCGTGCGCGCGCCGGGCATGCTCGCGGCGCACTACGCGCCGCGCACGGCGCTCGTGCTGGTCGAGCCGGACGCGCTGCCGGCCGAGGCGGAACGACGGCAGTTGCGCGGCGAACGCGTCGGCGTCCTGACGTTGCCCAGCGATGCCGCTTTGGCCGCGCGCGGCCTGTACGCGTCGCTGCGCGGACTCGACGCCGCCGGTTACGACGTGGTACTCGCGGTGCTCCCGCCGCCGGGCGAAGCCAACGCCGCCGTGCGCGACCGGCTGCAGCGCGCGGCGCGCGAAACGGCTACTTGATGCCGAGCTTGGCGACGAGCAGCAGTCCCGCCGCGAAGAGCATCGAGCCCAGAAAGACGCAGACCGGCAGCGTGAGCACCCAGGCCAGCAGAATATCGCGCAGCGTCTTGCGCTGCAGACCCGAATGGTTGGCCGCCATTGTTCCGGCGACGCCGGAGGAGAGGATGTGGGTGGTGCTGACCGGCAACCCCAGCAGATCGGCGCTCTGGATCGTCGCGTACGCGACGAGTTCGGCCGCGGCGCCTTGGCCATAGGTCAGATGCGCCTTGCCGATTTTCTCGCCCACGGTGACGACGATGCGCTTCCNNAGGTCAGATGCGCCTTGCCGATCTTCGAGCCGACGGTCACGACGATCCGTTTCCAGCCGATCATCGTGCCCAGGCCCAACGCGAAGGCGATCGCGACCTTGACCCAAACCGGGATGAACTTCGTGAGCCGGTCGAGCGACTTGCGGTACGTCTTGATCGATGCCAGTTCGTCGCCGCTGAAGACCTTGTTCTTCGTCATCTTGTCCAGCGCGCTCGACACCAGATACGTATCCGTTCGCAGCGGTTTGCGATCGGCTTTCGGCAAGTCGCTCAGCGTGTTTTTGCCGTCGAGGAATTTGAGGATCTCCGCGTTCTTCGCGGCGACCGCCCCGAACACGGCGCCGTCCAGTTTGCCCGTTGATTTGAGGTAGTCCGAAATCGTCGCCTCGTCCTTGTCGCTGGCCGCCGACGACGCAGCGGCGACGGCGACGATGCCGGCGGTCGGCGCGGTGTCGGCGACCTGAATACCGGGCGTCGACAGCGCAACGCGGCGCTTGTCGATGATCGTCGCCACTTCTTTGTTCGAGCTAAGAATCGCCTGAACGGGTTTGCCGCTCAGGCCGACATCGACGGCATAGGCGGCGGGGAGCACACCGACGAGGATGAGCATGATCAAGCCCATCCCTTTCTGACCGTCGTTCGAGCCGTGGGCGAAGCTGACACCGGTACATGTAAGGAACAGGAGCACGCGCACCGGCCACGGCGGCGGCGCATCGGCCGGCGGCTCTTTGAAGAGCGCCGGATATTTGATGAGCACCTTGGCCAGCAGCAGCAACGCGCCGGCAACGCAGAAGCCGATCACCGGCGATACGAGCAGCGCGGTGATGGTATCCTGAACCTTGCCCCAGTTGACGCCGTCGCCGAAGACGTGACCGGGCGTGATGAGCGAGTTCATCAGCCCGACGCCCATGATCGCACCGATAAGCGTATGCGAGCTCGACGCCGGCAAGCCGCGCCACCACGTTCCGACATTCCAGATGATCGCCGAGACGAGCATCGCGAAGACCATCGCGTACCCGGGACCCGATCCGGCGTGGATGACCAGTTCGACCGGCAACAACGCGACGATCCCGAAGGCGACCGCGCCGCTCGAAACGAGGACGCCCAGCAGGTTCATCATTCCCGACCAGATCACGGCCGGCGTCGCCGGCAACGTGCGAGTGTAGATGACCGTCGCGACGGCGTTGGCCGTATCGTGAAAGCCGTTCACAAACTCAAAGCCGAAGGCCAACAAGAGGGCTGACGCCAGCCCGATAGCGCTCAGTACTGTTAGGTCTTCCATACGATACGACTGTGTCGCAGGGAGGTTAAGCTTGGTTTAAGGGAGGGACCCATTTCTTAGCAGCCGAGCCGTCTTGCGCGCCAGACGGCGCACGGACGAATCGACGTTGCCGGCGTCGAGCTCGGCAACGGGGAGCCAGGCCAGCTCATGCGATTCCGGGCTAACCGTCAGCGCCGCGGCGCGATCGGCCACGAAGGCGAACCGGACGTCGTAATGCCGATGTTGGGGCTCGTCCGGGCGGGCCGGAATGAGGTGGACGTCGAGGTCGTAAATCGCGCGGGTGGCGAAGCGAATGCCGCACAGTCCCGATTCCTCGCGCGCCTCGCGCAACGCCACCCGGCGGACGTCGCTGTCGCCGTCGGCGTGCCCGCCGAGCTGCAGCCAGCGCCCGAGTTTGCGATGGTGCGTGAGCAGCGCGTGCGTGCCGGCGGCGTCGATCACCCACGCTGACGCGGTGATGTGGCCGATGGCAAGCGTTCGCTCGAAACAGTCCGCATGCGCCGCGACGAACGCCGTCAGCTCGACCGCCATCGCCCGCTCACGGGCGTCGGCCGGCACGTACGCGGCTAGTTCGCCCAGCAAATCGGCGCGACTCAAGGCGGCTTCGGCGGGCAATCGCGGCCGCGGACGCAGGCGACCGAAGTCAGGCCGGGGCCTGGACAATACCCGTCGAGGGCGGGAGCACGTCGACGATGTCCTCGATCGTCAGCGCGACGTCGCGGCGGTCGTACTCCAAACAGACCGACACGGCGGACTCGCTAAGCACTTCGGGCTTGAAGACTCCGTCGAATGCTACTCCGTCGTAAAGGTAGACGCGTACCGGCCGACCTCGGTAACGCACAAGATCGCGTGGCTTCATGAAAAAATTATAACGGGTCGACTCGGTAGCGGCAGTCACAGCGCGGGTCACTCTTCGTCCGGCCGCGTCCCTAACCGGCGGTCACCCGCAACGTCCACGCCGAGTCGGGGGGCGCGCTGCGCGCGATGACGCGCTTCCCGCGCAGTACGTTTGCCGCCCGCAGCGTCGAGCCGTCGATGGGCACGATCCCGATCCGCTCGGCGCCGTCGATGAACGCGAACCCCGCGCTGACCGAGACCGGCAGTGCTTCCAGGAACGTGCCGACGAACTCCACGGCGTCAGCGTCGGTCTCGCTGACCGGCTTGCGATGCGCTTTGGTGAGCCGCGCGCTTACCGCCGCGACGCCTTTCTCGGCGCGCTTCTTCGCCGATGGGAGCGCGACCCGGATGCTCGCCTCGGGGGCGTGGAGATTTCCGGCGTTGCCGACGAGGCGCAGCAGCGCGCGCGGCACGTTGGTCATCCCGGTTTCGAGCTTGGCCGGTTCTTCTTCGACGATGCCGCCCAAGCTCGCTGGGACACCGGCGACCAGCAGCGAGCCGAGCAGCGCTTCGCGGTAGTCGGCGATATCGAGCACCTTCTGCGCCCGGGTCACGGCGACGTACGCCAGGTGCAGTTCCTGGCGATCGACGGTGAGCCTCGCGGGCGTCGCTGTGTCGGTCGTCGCGAACGGCCGGAAATCGCCGGCAATCGTGACGCGGGCGCTTTGGCGCCCCTTAAAGGCATGCGTGGTCGAAACGATCACGTCGGCCTGCTCTTCCGCAACGACCTGTCCGCGCAGCGTTTCGAGCAGATCGGGTACGCGGTCGCCGAACCGCTCGACGAGCGACACCGCGATCCGGTAGTGCCCGACGTTCTTCTTCTCGGCGTACCATTTGAGGGTTTGGAACGACGAAAATTTGGCCAGCCGCGGCGGCTGCCGCCCCTCGCGCAACGCGAAGACGTCAGCGGCGAGGACCCCCAGCGCATGCAGCCGGCCCGCCTCGAGATTGCCGACGATCGCCACTTTTCGGCCGCGCATGTGCTCGCCCAGTGCCGTGTCGAGCACCTGCTGCTGCGTCCGCGTTAAAATCAAGCTCGGTTCGGGGGACTGCTCGTGGCGGATAACAACGCGATCGCTGCGCCGTGGCAGCACGCGGATCGGCAGCCGGCGGCTCTCCACGTCGAGGATGCGTTCGGCGAGCGCCGCGATGTGGGGGCCGAAACGAAAACTCGTCGTCAGCGAATAGTAGGGCAGATCTTCGAGAAACGAAAACGCGTTGGTCGCGCCGCGAAAGGCATAGATCGCCTGCGCGGGATCGCCCATGTAGATTTGCTGCGACTTCTCTTGTGCGCGCACGGTTCCGAACATTGAACCCGTGCAGTCTTGACATTCGTCGTACAAAATCGTGTCGAAGCCGAGATGCGGATGGCCGTGCTCGATTTGCAGCAGATACAGCAGTTTGACGTAGACGTCGTGATCGGACGGATGCACCGCGCGGGCAGCGCCGATCTCGGACCAGATCGCGCGGGCGTGACCGGCCGCTTCGGAATCATCGCCGGCGCCGAGCGTGCCGGCCGTGTCGTACGAGAACTCGCCGAGCCGTTCGGCCACCCGTTCGGCCAGCATTTCGCGCGCATCGCCGATCTCGCCGCGGCGCGCGGGCAACCCCAGCCGGTCGCGAACGCGCGCTTCGAGCGTGGGCACCTCGTCGTCGACGCGACCGTCGTAGCGTTGGGCAAAGACGCGCCGCGCGAACGCGTGGCTGGTCGCGACTTTTACGTTCGGCGGAAACAACGCCTTGCTCTCGCGCACGATATCGCGGTTGAACGCTAGATACAAGACGCGCTTGTTGCCGAGATCGGCGCCGATCGCGCGCAGCGTGCTGGTCTTTCCGGCTCCGGCGAATGCGCGCACCGCGAAGCTCTCGCGCCGCCGGGCTGCGCTTTGGATCGCTCGCTGCTCGTCGGTCAGCTCGAAGTTCGTCGATGCCAAAATCGTCACCGTCGCGGTTTCGACGCTGCGCCGCCCAAGGCCCCATGCCGCCGCTTGGTCTCGCCGGTTGGCTCGCTCGAGTCGAACGGGAACAGCGTCTACGCTGTCGCCGCACGCGGGATCCAAACGCTGGTATCGCATCCGAAAAGCTTGGCTCGGCGGTGCCCTTCTCGAAAGGCGTCGCGACCATTTCGATGCGCGCGTCCATTTGGCGCCCGCAGTTTTTCGGCATCGCGGCCAATGCCTTGAGTTCGTCAGGCACGTGCGTGCCGCGATCGCGCCCACTCGACGCCCGATTTCCTGGACCGTTCAAAAGCTGGCCCGTGTACCTGGGACTCATCGCGCTACGTTGACGGACGCGCTGCCCCAAGCAGGGCATGTGTCGCGCATCCCGAGCGCCGCCGTTCCACATCCCGAGCGCCGGCGTTGCGCATTCCGAGCGTCGCTGTAGCGCATTCCCTCAGTCACTGGGCCTAAAGTCCCGTGTTTCATGGCATACTTTCGAGCACAAGCAAGTTAACGCTCACTGCTTACACCTCTCGGGAGTTTTCGTGTTTCAAATGCTTGCGGCCAGCGCCGCTCTCTTCTCACTTTTCGGATCGCCGGCCGTATCACTGACCGCGATCGGCGCTGACCCGTTAACGTCGGCTACCGCGGAACATTCGACGGCGGTCGGGCCGGTGGTTGCCACGAACGGCATCACGACGGTCACCGCGTACCAGGTTGGCCGCTTCACCGGCGATGCTTCCGCCGCGATGGGCTTCACAACGTCGTTGAACGGCATGACCATCACCTCCGGATTGCTGCCGGGTCTAACGAAAGCGCAAAATTCCGCGAATCCCTACGACCGGATTACGTTCCCGACCGTGGCTTGGAATGCGAAGTACGGCCAGTACATCATCTCGCTGCTGCCGATCGTGAACGTTCCTTCGCAGAGCGATAGCGACACGACGTTGGCGCCGATCGTGATGCGTTCGTCGAACGGCCTGAGCTGGAGCGCGCCGACCTCCGTTCCCTCGACTGATGCACGCCCGGAGAAGAATTGGCTCGCCTGCGATAACTGGCCGTCCAGCCCGCGTTATGGCAATTGCTACGAGGCCTGGGATGATAACGACAATAACGATCTCCTGCATGTAAGCGTTTCGCGCGACGGCGGGCGCACGTGGGGGGCAGCGGTGAGCGCGGCTGATGGTCACTCGGCGTACGGCGCGGTGCCCGTCATTCAGCCGAACGGCAACATCGTCATCACGTCCGAGGACTCGAGCGGATACGATCTGAACGCCCGAAACATCATCTCGTTCGTCTCGACCAACGGCGGCGCGTCGTGGAGCCCGGGTATCGAAATTTCGGCGTTCACCGCACATACGGTTGCCGGCAACATGCGCACGCAATCTCTGCCGACGACGGGCGTCGACGCGCACGGAACAATCTATACCGTCTGGCAAGATTGCCGCTTTCGGGCCGGCTGTTCGTCAAACGACCTCGTCTTGAGTACGTCGCCCAACGGTGTCAACTGGAGCGCGCCGACTCGCATCGCGCTGGATGCCGCCAATAGCGGTGTCGACCACTTCCTACCGTCACTAGCGATCCGAAACTCGATTTTCGGGACTACGATCGGGCTTTCATACTACGAATTCCCTAAAGCGAACTGCACGTATACGACGTGCGCGCTGTATGCGGCATTTTCGAATTCGTATAATGGTGGCGGCAGTTGGGCGAGCCCGGCGATGCTAGCCGGTCCGATGAGCCTCAGCTGGCTGCCGGCGACGGGCGCTGGATATATGGTCGGCGATTACGAAACGTCGGTGTACCCCCTTTCGTACGTTGCGCCGATCGCCGTCGCACAGCAACCTACGCGTACTCAGTACAACGAAGCGATTTTCATGCCCAACCTGCAGCTTCAAACGATGGTTTTGCTCTCGGACATGCGCGGCGGTCAATCCACCAGCCGGGCAAACGCCGCATCGAGTCGGATCGGTGCCCAAGATAGTGCGGCGCTGCACGCGGGCACAGTCTTGCCGGTCTTTGCTGCGGCCCGTCGGGCGCCACTCGTCCAGATGTACCGTTCGCACCATGCGTTTTAGTCCACGCACCGAACCGTCTCGGTAATTCACCAGAGAAGAACGGACCATGACTGTTGCGGCGGTTAACGCGGGGCCGCCGGCGATCTCGCCGGCACCGGCAGCGACCGCCGCATCACACGCGTAGATCGGCTACACCGTTAAAGGCGAATCGCATCCGGCACTCTGCCGGGTTGGGCGTTCCGCGAGCATCCCGACCGGGGGTGTTACCGGCCGGTCATACTCCGCCTCGTGCCGCCGCGAACCAGGCGAGCCCCCGGGCAGGCGGGCGAAACAAACGACTGACTCCGACTCGCTCTGGAACGTTTCCTCATTATTTCGGCGAGTAACCGACCGAGTGGGCATGGTATCATATGCCGACGATGCAAGGAACAGCCCCCGCCGGCTACGACGCGGACTTTGCTCAGTGGGCTCAAGACCAAGCCGCCGCGCTGCGCGAGGGTCGCTTCGCCGATCTCGACATGGCCCATCTGCTTGAGGAGATCGACGACCTGTCAGGCAGCATTCGGCGCGAAATCCGCAATCGGCTCAAGCAGATAACGGTCCACATTCTGAAATTCCAGCACCAACCTGAGCGTGCGACGTCGTCGTGGTCCGAGACGATTATCGAGCAGTCCTCTGAGATCGACGACCTCCTCGATGACTCGCCGTCGCTGCGACGTGAGATGCCCGCGTTCATCGCGACAGCCTGTCGCCGCGGGCGCAAGCTTGCAAGTAGCGAAACGGGCTTGCCGATCGAGGACTTTCCCGAGGCGCCTACGCCCGAGTTCGAGCGCGCGCTGGCCGCGGCGTTGGCGGGCGAAGACTTCGGGTTCTAGCCCAAAACGGGGGCAACGCGAGCCCAGGACGCGGCGGTGCGTCGTTTTACTCGCCGCGCGGTAAGAGCCGGGTCGTGACGCTGCCGGGCGGCGCGATCGAAGTCCTTCGCGGGCGCCGCATTGCTCAAGCTCGGTTAACGCCGAGCATCGTCGGCGGCTACATCTTCGCCGGCACGAACGGCGGCGGTCGGACGCTCGTCAAGGTCGCGGATGAGTTCATACGGCTATGCCGACGCGCCACGATGGCCGGCGCATCCTTCCACACGCTACGGCACACCAGCACCGCGCTTCTGCTCTCCCCGGGGCGTCCGCTCCAAGGTCGAGCAGGAAATGCTAGGTCACAGCACCATCGTGATCACGATGGACCTCGACAGCCAATCCGCGCAATCGCTCCAGGACCACGCCGCACACCGACTCGACGACGCCCTGCGCGGACCTCTCAAGGGCAACGGAGCGACTCGCGCGTAAATGCCCACCAGAAGGGCGCGGACTCCAACAGGTGACCAAACCCGAGTTCGGCGGCCGGGCCCGAATCGAGCACCGCTCGAAAAAGCCCGTCAAGTAAGGGTTTCCCAAACACGGAGAGTTGGCAGAGCGGTCGAATGCGACGGTCTTGAAAACCGTTTCACTGTGAAAAACCGACCGAAGCCCGTGCGTAAAAAATGCTTAGAAAGCCTTACAGCGTAAGGCTTTCCTCGTTTTTCGAGTGGTTCTCAGTTGTACCCGGTATCGTGGAGTGGTGGCCCGTTTGGACACCGAATGGCCACCGATTGGCCACCAAAAAACGGCCACCAAAAATCGACCGCCCGACGAGGCGGAAACGCCGTCCGCCGGACGCAAGGGCCACCGCTCACCGCGCGCGTCGCCCGTTGGTGCAGTTTGGTGAAGAGCAACGGTGGCCCACGACGCCAGGGCTTCCGATCCGATCCCGCTCTCGAAGCGCGGGTGTGCCGCTCTAAAATGCCGGGAGTTTCGTCCCGACTCGTGATGCCCACTCGGCTGCCGACGCGCAGCGCAAGTCTCTTGGGACACGGGGCATGCGGCAGGCTCGGCATCGTTGGCGGCGCGTTACGCTCGGACGAGCTAGAAGCAACCCATAGAACGGGCCTTTTTTAAAAAGCAATCACGAGTATGCTCAAAACCCGGTCGAAGTCAAGAGGTAGCAGTACCGAAAAACATCGGTCGACCGCCACACCTCC
>PLAE01000210.1 GCA_003134035.1 Candidatus Velthaea versatilis | reverse complement strand
CACGGCGCTGCCGCACTACATGATTCCGTCCGCTTTCGTTTCGATCGACGCCTTGCCGCTCACCGCGAACGGCAAGCTCGACGTCAAAGCACTGCCAGCGGCACCGGCCGGACGCGCACAAGACGTCGCGTTCGAGGCGCCGCTGACCGCCGCCGAAACCGCGATGCAAGCGATTTGGAGCACCGTCCTGGGTATCGCCGGCATCGGGCGAAACGACGACTTCTTCGCTTTGGGCGGACACTCGCTGACGGCGATGCGGCTCATCGCCGCCTGCAATTCCGCATTCGGTACCCAGCTCGCGCTGCGCGTGCTCTTCGAGCGGCCGACAATCGCGCGACTCAGCGCGATGCTGGATCCGTCGACCGCTACGCCGTTCGACCCCGTCCTTGTGCCGCTGCGTGCGACCGGCAGCGCGTTGCCGCTGTTCTGCATTCATCCGGCGGGCGGCCACGTCTTCTGCTACACCCCGCTCGTGAAGTCGTTGCCACATGAAATCCCCGTCTACGGTTTGCAGGCGCGCGCGCTTGAAGCCGGCCAGCCGCAGGCCGCATCGATCGAGGAGATCGCGGCCGACTATCTCGCTGCGATTCGCCGCGTTCAATCGAGCGGTCCGTACCGGCTACTCGGCATGTCGTCGGGCGGGTTGATCGCCTACGAGATGGCGCGTCAACTCGAGGCGGAGCGCGAATCCGTTTCGTTCCTTGCGCTGCTGGACACATCGCTGCCGGACCGCAGTCGCGCCGCACTCGATGACGCCGACCTGGTCCGCGGCCTAGCCGCGGAGTTCGGAATTGACGATCTCTGCGCCGGACCCATCCCGCCGACGACGATCGGCGCGCTGATCGAACTCGCTACGGCCGCCGGCCGCCTCACCTTCGGCATGGATCTTGAACTTGCCGAGCGCGTCGCTGCGGTGTTCCGCACAACCGTCGAGTTGTGCGCGGCGTACCAGCTCGTGCCGCGGGCCGAACCCAGCGTGCTGTTCCGCGCGTTGCAGCGTGATAAAGCGGGCGACAGCGCGCCGGATTGGTCGGCGTTCCTCGCGCCGGAATCCCTTACGATCGCCATGCAGTGCACGCACGCCGATCTCATGTCGGAACCGCTGGCTCCGGCAATCGCCGCGCGCATCGCACCACTGCTGTAAACCGCAGGATTCGACTGCCTCGAATCCGCGGCGTTTGGCCTTCGGCCGAGCCGCTGCGTCGGGAAACACCCAACACATTTAAGCTTTAGCTTTAGCGGCGCGGACCCATGCGCGCGGAACGCTCGGCGCGAATTCTATCGATGCGTGACTGCACCGGGTCGCCGCCGACTTTGCCGGCCGGCGGGACGTGCGCCTTGAGGCGCGCGATCAGCAGCATGAGAAGGATGCCGCCCGCGGCCGCAGCGCACGCGAGCCGCAATCGAGACGACAACGGCAGCAGTGAGCCCGCGACGAGGAACGCGGCAAGCACGACGAGCGCAATCTCACCTCGCCGCATCGGCGCAGGAACGATAAGAACCCCCAAATCGGCGTCAGCCAAGTGACACCAAGCGTTCGGGACCTTTCCGCGAGGCGCCTCGCCGCAACGCCCCCGGCCTTTCGCAAAGCAACGGGCGAACTTGCGATCTCGTAAAAAGCCGCACCCAGGCCTGGTGGCGTTTGGGGAGCTTGTGGCAAGGAGCCTAGGGTNNCTTCGGCGTCGTCGAGCACCTCACGGGCTTCGGCGAGGACACTCGCCGGCAACGTCACGGTGCGGTCGATTGACCCTCGTTCGGCCAGGAAATCAACTTCATCCCACTCTTCCCACGTTTCGAGCGGCTCGCCGTCGATCTCGGCGGGAAACCGTACGCAGTAACCCTGCTCGATGTGCAGGCCGACGACGAACACCTCGGTTCCGCGTGGGAAGTAGGTCCCGTCTTTCCAAAGCGTTCCGTACGTCGTGTCGTAATGCTGCCCGATTTTTATCGCTTCGATGATTCCCTGTCTCCAAATCGGAGTCGCGCAATCGCGCATTATTCCGCAGTCCGCCGTCGTATTCCCATCAGTCATGGACCAACAACACGGCCGGGCCTGGCGCATTCTGTCTTCGTCGTACCCGATCGCAACGCGCTTTCTGCGCTTACGCAGCGATATGATCGAGCTGCCCGGTGGCGCGATCATCGACAATTATTATGTCCGCGAAACGCACGGGTTCAGCATAATCTTCGCGCTAACGCCGGACAGTCGGGTGATTCTCGTCCGTCAATATAAACACGGCGCCGCGCGCTGGGTACTCGAGTTGCCCGCGGGATCCATCGACGACGGTGAGTCGCCGGCCGAATGCGCCGTGCGCGAGCTCGCCGAAGAGACCGGCTACGTCGGCGATCCACCCGAACTCGTCGCGACCTACTTAGCCGATCCGACCAACTCGAACGGTTCGTTTCATCTGTTTCTTATTCGCAACGCCGAACAGAAACTCGCCCAGTCGCTCGATATCACCGAGGAGATTGCAGTCGACGTGGTTCCGCTAGCCGACCTGCGGACGATGGTGCGCGACGGGCGGATCTACACGGGTTCGCACGTCGCGAGCGTCTACGCCGCACTCGACCACCTGGCCGAACTTTAAACCGGCGGGCCGGGTGGATCGGCTTCGTCGCGTTTGCGGCTGCGCCGCAAGCCGCCTTCGTCGATCCACTAGCTTGGCTCGAGCCGCCGGCGCGGCCGGAAACCCGATGCCGGCCGGCGCGCGGGTTGGCGCAGCGCCGCGTGCAGCTTCGAGAGGGTGCCGAACGGAAAGACCCGTTCGTTCGTCGCCGCAACGACGTGCAGATCCGCGCGCCGCACGTCCCAGGGCGCGAGCGCCGCGATGCACTCGTCGGAGAGCACGTCCAAACCGCTCGAATACGGCGTGAGCGCCGGAACGACGACGATTCGTTCGCTGCCCAAGAACGCCGGTGCCGTGGCGCCGCCGCCCATGTGCAGACTCGGATGAAGGTGACCGATGACCGTGCGCACGCCGGCCCGATCGGGTTTATCGCCGTGCAGGAGCAGCCAGCCGTCGCGTTCGCAGCGTTCGACGGTCGAACCGAGGATCGCCGCGCCGCGCGAGCGGCCTTCGTGATTTCCGGCCACGAACGTCAGCGCGGCGGCGCCGCGCAATTCGTGCAGCGCACCCGCGACGACCGCCGTCGCACCGCCGCTCATGCGCGAACCGTGGATGACGTCGCCCAAAAACACGATCTCGCTTACCGCATTGCGGCGGGCCGCGATAGCGATCGACGCGGTCATCTCGGCGGTGCTCCACAACGGCAGCGCGCCGCCGCCGCCCATCACGTCCTCGTAGCCGAAATGCGCGTCGGCGACGAGCAGCACGCGCGAACGAACCAGCAAGGCAAAGCCTGCGGCAAGCGCGAGAACCCCGTCGGCCAAGGGAAAGTCGAGCGCCGCCGGTGCGGGTTTGCGGCTCACCGCTCGACCGCGATGAGCAGCGGCTGACCGTGTTCGTCGAGCCGAACGCGCGGCGTTCGCGCGCTCGCGTCGCGCCAGGCCAGCTGCTTGCCGATCGGCGCGTCGGCACCCCGCTCGGCATCCGGCGCGAACGTGGCGTTGGCGGTCTGGGCGAGCAGATCTAATTCGTCTTGCGGTGTTTGACCGAGCAGCGCGAGGACGCGCTCGTGTAGGGCTTCGACCATGCCGGCGCGATCGTCCATCACCACCGAGTCGCCGAAACTCGACGTCACGATGCCGAACGTGAAGGGCGTCGCCGCGGCGGGATGCAGCACGCGCGGTTCTCCCGCGAGGCCTTCGAGATACCGCTGCGCGGACGGCGCGTCGAGCAGCTCGCGGGTGACGACCCGGATCGTTTCACGGATGAGCGGGAAGTCGCGATCCGCCTCAAAGAGCCGGTCGAAGATCTTCTGCGCGTTCCAATTGCTTGCGCCGCGGCGCAGCGTCTGGCCGCCGGCGCGCCGCAAGACGAGCAGACCGGTATTGGCGACGTAACGGAAGTGCTGGCGCAGCAGATACGAGCCGCGCAGACCGGCGAGCAAGTCGGCCTCGAAGTCGTGCGCGTACAGCAGCGACGCCCAGACCGCATCGGGAATCGTGACGCGCGGGGGCAAGCCGACGAGAAAGCCGTTGTCGTCGTTGGTGAGTTGCGTATTGCACGAATAGCGCGTCGCGATGCGGGCGCCGATGATGCGCGAGAGCGTTTCGTTGACGCGGCGGCCCGCGCAGGTGTGATAGACGGCGGTTTGGCGCTTGTCCATGCGATAAATTTCGACGATCGGACGGCGATCGTCGGGCACGTCCGAAAGCGCTAGCTGCTGGGCGATATAACGCACGACGTGCGCGGCTTCAACGCCGTCGAGCCCGTAACGCGCACGCAAATAAGCCAGCGCCGGCCGCGGTCCGCCGGCTTGCAGCGCATCGGCGACGCCGCGCCGGAGCGTGCCGATTTGGCGCGCCAGCGCGAGCGGCACGCCCTTAATATGCGAGGACCACTGCGGAACGTTGGGCCGGCCCGCGTAGGGTTCGACCCGCAGGCCGCCGGCCGCCACTTCCTTGACGCGCAGGGTGCGCCCATCGAGCAAAAAGACGTCGCCGGGTTTAAGCCCCGCGGCGAAGGTTTCGTCGAGCCGGCCGATCTTCGCGCCGCCGCTGCCGGCCACACCGACGCTGCGCTCGTCCGGAATCGTGCCGACGTTTTCGAAGAACGCCGCCGACGCTTCGCGGCCCAGACCGTAGATCGCGTCGGCGTCGGCACCGATGCGGCGCACGTGGGCTTCGTCCGGACCAGCACCGCCGCCCGAGAGGTAAGCGACGCAACTGCGCAGATCGCGTTCGGAAAGATCGCGGTAGGGGTACGCGCGCCGCGCCAGCAACAGCGCGTCGGCGATCGGCAATCGGCGGTCGTAGGCGACGCTCCCAACGAGCCACTGCGCGAGCACGTCGAGCGGCGATTCGGCGATCGCGATTTCCTCGATGACGCCGTCGGCGATGCAGCGGCGGGTCGCGGCGGCTTCGACGATGTCGTCGCGGTCTTGCGCGATCACCACGCCGGTCGCGACGGCGCCGGGGCGATGTCCGGCGCGCCCGACGCGCTGCAGCATCGAGGTCATGCCGCGCGCTCCGCCGAGAATGAGGACCCGGTCGATGAAGCCGATGTCGACGCCCAATTCAAGCGACGTCGAGCAGACGACGGTGCGCAGCGAGCCGTCACGCAGCTGCGCCTCGACGCGATGCCGCACGTTTTTTTCGAGCGCCGAATGGTGCACGCCGATCCGGCGGTCGCGCGCCGGTTTCTCGCGCGTGGGTTCGATGACGTCGACTTCATCGGCGGGTTCGCCCGCGGCTTCCATCTCGTGCGCGACGCGCTCGGCCGCGCTGCGTACATTGGTGAACACCAAGGTCGTGCGGACGTCTTGAGTGAGGCGCAAGGCCGCGCGCGCCGCGGTACCCAGCGGCGCCATCGCGCCGGCAAACGGTGCGACGATGTCGATTTTGATCGAGCGCAGTCCGCGGCAGTCAACGACCGCGCATGGCCGCTCGCTGCCGGCGACGAAGCCGGCAACCCGGTCGAGCGGCGCTACCGTCGCGGACAATCCGACCCGCACGAGCGGCCGTGCGACGATCGTTTCAAGCGATTCGAGCAGCAGCGTGAGCTGGGCTCCGCGCTTGTTGCCGGCCAGCGCGTGCACTTCATCGATGATGACGGTTTCGACCGCGCCTAGCGTCTTGCGATACGACTCCATCGCGAGCATGAGCGCGAGCGACTCGGGCGTCGTGATGAGGACGTGCGGGGGCCGGGCCATCATCAGCCGGCGTTCCTCGACCGGGGTGTCGCCGGTGCGCACGCCGGTGCGGATGAACTGCTCGCGAATGCGGCCGCGGCGTTTGGCGGCGCGCTCGGTGTTGGGCCGCTCGAGCAAACCCATTTCGCGCAACGGCCGGCGCAGGTTGTGCTCGACGTCGTACCCCAGCGCGCGCAGCGGCGACACATAGAGGCAGAACGGCCGCGGGAACAGTTCGTCGGCGTCGCGGCGTTCGGCCAGCCGCGACATCACCGGCAGAAATGCCGCGAGCGTCTTGCCCGTGCCCGTCGGCGAACAGATCAGCATGCTCCGGCCGGCCGCGGCCAGCGGCAATGCCCCCGCTTGGGGCGGCGTCGGCAGCCCCAGATGCGCGTCGCTCCATGCGCCGACGATCGGGTGCAGCGCCTCGAACACGGCATCCACAGTTCGCGCGTTTCGCTCGGCGACGACCCGTGCCTCCCGATCTTCGAACGCACGTTCGGCCGCGGTGCTCAAGTCGGGCTTCCCTTGCTTAAACCGAATCGACAGGCATTTTGCCCCGCGCAAGGGGGCCTCGGACATGGTAATTGAAAAATATTTTCGATATGTCAGCTACACTAGCCGCCATGCTCCGCAAGAGCACCGAGGTCTATAAAGACCGGTGGGTGGCGAAAAGCGAGTCGGATTTCGCGACCGCGGTGCGGTCCGAAGTCGTCGACGAGCACCTTATCTATTGGGATGCCATCGTGCGCGCCGTCGAGAGCGCCGACTTCGAGGAACTGCTGAATTACTCGCGCGAGGCCGGACGGTTTCAGCGCCGCAGCGGCTTCGATCTCTCCGATGCGATCAAGCGCACCGTCAACGCGACCAACCTCATCGAGGTCGCGCTACTCGAGGCGAACGACGGCGAAGTGCCTCCGATCACGATCATCAACGAGATCGGCGACCTGCGCTCGATGATCGCAATGGCGGTCGCGGAGGGCTATAAATCCGAGACCGATTCGCAAACCGATATCGCCGCTGCGCTGTCGATGCGCGAACGGCTGCGCGCCGCACTGCTGCGCCAGCGTGCCCGCTACACCACGTACACGTTGCCGCCGGGCGACGAAATCTTGCCGCTCTATGACGCGGGGATGCGCTTTTATTTTGTCGAGAGCGGTAAATTGCGACTGTATAATTTACTGCCCAACGGCCGCACGATCACCTTGTCGATCCTCGGCGAGAACGACGTCTTTCTGCAGTGGCGCGCCGAGTCGGCAAGCCTATCGTGCCTGTGCGCCGAGGCCATGAGCCCGTCTAGCGTGCTGGGCGTCAGCGAAGCCGATCTCGTCGATCTCATCGGCGCGCAGCCGGCGGCGGCGATCGACGTGATCGCCGCGTTCACGCGGCGCATCACCGAATCGCAAGTCCTCATCGAAGACCTGCTCAATAACAGCGTCAACATCCGGCTCTACCGCACGCTGCTCGAGTTGGCCAAGCAGTTCGGCAAGATCGAAAGCGCGGCGACGCTCATCGACATCCCGCTCACTCACCAGCGCTTAGCGGATATGATCGGCAGCAACCGCGTTACCGTGACCCGCAAGCTCCACGAGTTGCAGGACCGGGGCGTGATCGAGAGCCGGCGCAACTCGACAATCGCGGTCAAACAGTTCGACCTCCTCTCGAGCCTGGCGGCCTCAGAAGAAGCGTAGTGGAATGCGCTTCGCGCATTCCTTCGCGTTTGCGGCTGCGCCGCAAGCCGCCATCGCGTTTGCGGCCGCGCCGCGGGTGTGCAAGGCGAGCGTCGCCTAGCGGCCCGGTGGGTGAGGCGGCCGCCGGCGAAACACACCGCCGTGTCGGGCGGTATCTCGCGGCGGAGGTAATGTCTCATGGGTTTGTTCGTCCGAGTTACCCTCGCGATTGCGCTGGGCCTCGTCGCGGTCATGGCGGTGCTCTTGGTGGTCAAGCTCCTCATCGTCGCCGCGCTGGTGGCCGCCGTGGTCCTGGCGGTGGGCTTCGCGGCCCGGAGGCTGGGCTTGCGGCTGGGCGCGAGCAGGCGTTCCCGGGTGACGGCGCTCACCGCCCGGCGCTAGCTCCACGCGTAGCATCGGCCCATACCGTCGACGTAAGGTGGGCCGATGCAGACTGCTCCGCACGATTTCCGTACCGCGACTATCCCGCATTCCGACCCGAAGCAGACGCCGCTGTTCGGAGACGCGGCCACGACCGATATCGGTAGCCGGGTCCGCAAATATTTCGAGACCTCTGGATTCTCGCGCTGGACCGCGATCTACGGATCGGGTGACATTCCGCCGATTTGGCGAGTGATTCGCGACGGCCACCAGCGAGCAATCGACGAGGTCCTAAGCTTCATCGAAACCGACAAGCACCATACGGCGCTCGACGCCG
Organism: Candidatus Velthaea versatilis; assembly: GCA_003134035.1. GTDB lineage: Bacteria > Vulcanimicrobiota > Vulcanimicrobiia > Vulcanimicrobiales > Vulcanimicrobiaceae > Velthaea > Velthaea versatilis. Next base: position 29,606 of record PLAE01000210.1, on the reverse strand, counting down.
GCTGCGGCACGGGTAATCTTTCGATCGAGTTGGCCAATCGCGGCTACGAAGTCGATGCGTTCGACGTGTCGGCGCCGATGATTCATTTCGCCAAGTACATCAACACCGGCCGCACCAAAGGCATCCCGCCGAACTTCATGGTCGGCGACATCGCCTCGCTGGCCGGCGCCGACAAGACGTTCGATCTTGTGTGCTGCCTCGACGTGCTTTTCCACTATCCGTACGAGGAAGTGGCGACGATGCTGACCGGCCTTGCGAAACTGAGTTCGCACAAAGTCGTCGGCTCGTTCGCGCTGCGCACGCCGTTCAACGACTTCTGGATGAAAGTCGGCCAGCGCTTCCACGCCAAGAACCGCATGACCAAGCTGTTCATGTTCAGCTACGATCAGGTCGAACAAATCCTCTACCGCGCCGGCTACAAGATGGCGCGCACCAAGCGGATCAAGTTCTTCTTCTACGACTCCTTCGTCTTCGAGGCCGTCCGGCGCTAGGCACGACATGACCATGATCGCCGATATGGTGGTGGTGCGGCCGCCCAAACCGGCCGCCCCGCAACTGCTCAAGCCGCGGCTGTACCGCACGGATTTTCGGATCCTCAACGGGCTGGACGTGTCGCAATACCGGGCCGACTTCAAGGCGTTGCGCGCGGACTTCGAGCGCGACTGGAATCGCACGCTCTTCAAATGGACCGATCAGGTCAACGACCTCGATTACCGGCCGCTTTGGGATGAATTCTACGAGTTTTTAAACCGTTCGTCGATCGGCGAGTTTTCGGGTTGCCTGCTCTACAGCGAAGTCCAAAAGAAGCTTAGTGATCCCGACGTCGCGGCAATTTATAAGTGTATGGCGCGCGACGAGGGACGGCATAGTTCGTTCTTGAGCTGGGTGATGCGGCACATGGGGCGCAAGTTCGATCTCGGACTACTGCCCAAGATGGAAAAGCTCCAGTACATGCATCCCAAGCTGATCTTCATCACGACGTACCTCTCGGAGATCGTCGGCTTCTACCGCTATCAGAACATCAGCGATCACCTCAAGGCGAACCCCGAGTTCGCGTTCCATCCGATCTTTAGCTACTTCGACGATTGGTGCAACGACGAGCGCCGCCATAGCCGCTTCTTCGCGCTCATGCTGCGCAGCCAGCCGCAGTACCTGCGCGGGCGGCTCAACCACTTGGCGATCAAGTTCTTCACGCTCGCCGTCTACATCACGATGTATCTGCGCGACTGCGAATCGGAGATTTACGGCAAGCTCGGCATCGACTGGGAAAAGTACGACGTCAAGGTCATCAACGAGACCGAACGGGCCGCACGCCACGTGTGGGGCCTGGCGATCCGTACCGACTCGGCGTATTTTCTCTCATGCCTGCGCAAAATGATGCGCAACAACTTCAAGAACAAAGCGAACCGCGGCAAGACCGGCATCGCGGGGGCCCGGGCGAAGATCATGCGCTTCGTGCGCTACGGAAACACGATCGTCCAGTACGCCAAGCTGGTGCTGCAGCCGCATGATTTCGTTGCGACGCTGCCGCGTTCGGAGTGGCTGAACATCGCCCCTGATCCGGGCGATATTTCGGGAATAAAACTGGCTGGCGCACGGCCGACCTCGCTGCGCGCGCAGGCACAACCAGCACACGGATAGCCGGCAGGCGCCGCCGCGCACCCGTTTGCCCAGTCGGCTGAGGACACGTAGCGTGTCGAGCGGCCGGGAGCGCATCGTCATGCTTCGCGCGCAAGCCGATGCGGTGCGCGAAAACTTCGTCGTTGGGGGGAAGCTCAAAGTCATCCCCGCGCGGCGAAACGCGAAGCTGGTCGTCTTCGAGTGGCTGGCCGGGCAACTCGACGCCGGGCGGCGTTACGCCGAAGCCGAGATCAACGCCGCGATCGGCGCGGCCCATCCCGATTTCGCCACGCTCCGGCGCGGGATGTACGACGAGTATTTCCTCGATCGTTCGGACGGCTACTACTGGCGCACGGCCGACAAACAAAATCTCGTCGTCGTCGACGAACCTTCAACGCTGTAATAAAATCGACGCAGGAAGCGTCGCGCGCTGTCCGGCGCTGCCGACGCCGGCCCCTCTCGGGCGAAAACGCTGACGGGACCTTGCGCAGGCTAGCGGACCGGTGAGTGCCGCCCCGATACGCTCGCATGGTGCCGAAAGTCGCCAGTGCGCCGCGTGGTCTGTTCGATCGGCGGCGCGAAAGAATTAGACCGGTCGGACCCGCGGCTTCGGCCAACCGTCGCGGGCCGGTCGGTGCGGGAACCGTCCCGCGAATCGTTCGTTCTTATCGCATCGTCGCGAGGTGGATCGATGGCCACAGACTTGTTCGGCGCGGGACTGCCGGTATTGACGTTCGTCATCGGCATTGTTTGCCTTATCTCGTCGATTCTCGGGAAGCCGTATGAGTTGGGGCCGGTGAAGATCCCGGCACCAACGGTCGTGCTGCAGCGCGTCACCCTCGGGACGCTCGGCGTTCTTTTCGTGCTCATCCCCCTGTGGACGCTGATCTTCCCGAACACCACGATCGGTGAGTCGATTCTGGGTCTGTTGCCGAAGCCGGCACCGACGGCCGCGGCGAGCACGCAGGTCGCCGACAGCAGCCCGGATTGGTCCGGCAACGGTGAATCGCCCCTCACCCAAGTCGGAACCGAACGAATCGCGATTTGGCGCGTTCATGACCCGGAACACAAACAGAGCGGCATCTACGTGCGCAACGCGGGGACGCGCACGATCGAAGTTCAGCTTGTCGGCGACTGCGCGCAGCCAAACTGCAAGAACGCTCCGCCGTTCGAGGTCGCACCGATCGATCGCACCAGCGGGCCGGCAAACGACACGCGCAAACCATGCAACGCCGACGCGCACACGATTTTCGACACGCTTGAAGACTTCGATTTCAGCTGGAAAATTTGGTTTCGCGAGAACGTCTCGGCGCTTTCCTCATGTTGAGGGGACCGCACAAAGTCCGCGCTTAGTTTTCGCTCATCGTGCCGAGATCGCCGGCATCGAGTTCGCCGATCGCGTACGACAGCGTCAGCGTATTGCCGTCCTTCGCGAAAACCAGCGCGCCGTCGGTGCTCCAGTCGACCGAGTCGTATTGGTCGAGGTTGAGGACGAGTTCCCAGGCAACCTCGCCTTCTTCGGTCAGCGCGATTTGTTCGAGCGACCAGCCCTGGAGAGTCATCGGGTTTCCGTTGATCGAGCCGCTGGTGAACGACATCCGCGTCGGCAACCCGGCCAGCGCAAGTTCGGCCGTCACTTCAGTGGCATGCACGACCATCTCGGTTAGGCGGTATTGCAGATCGGGCGATAACGGAATAGCCATCTGCCGAGAATGCGCCGCGCCCGGGACGAGCGCCTCGCCCCGAGCTAGCGCGATCCGGCCAATTCGGGCAGGCGCAGCTTGGCCCGCACGTATTGTTTGGGCCAAGCGACATCGACCCCAAGCGCGTGAGCAGCGTGCAGCGGCCAATACGGATCACGCAGCAATTCACGCGCGAGGAAGATGAGGTCGGCGGAACCCTCGGCCAGGATCTGTTCGGCTTGCACCGCGTCGGTGATCAGCCCGACTGCACCGCTGGCGATCTGCGCTTCGCGCCGGATACGGGCCGCGAAGGGGACCTGATAACCGGGCCCGAGCGGGATGACGGCATTGGGCACCGTGCCACCCGAAGATGTATCAATCAAATCGGCGCCGTGCGATTTGAGGAGCCGCGCCAATTCGACCGATTCCTCGATCGTCCAGCCGCCCTCGACCCAATCGGTTGCCGAAATGCGCACGAAGAGCGGCTTGGCCTCGGTCCACACGGCGCGCACGGCGTCAACGACTTCGAGCGTGAAGCGGACGCGATTCTCGAACGGGCCGCCGTAACGATCGGTGCGCCGGTTCGAGATCGGCGAATGGAACTCGTGCATGAGGTAACCGTGCGCGGCGTGTAATTCGATGACGTCGAAACCGGCGGCGGCACTGCGTTTGGCGCCGTCGGCGAACGCGCCGGCGATCGTCCGGATCCGCGCTTCGTCGAGCGCTTCGGGCACGATGCTCCCAGCGTCGAACGGGACGGCGCTGGGCGCGAAGATCGGGCGCCATCCGCCGTCCGCGACGGCCACCGGACCGCCGCCCTCCCACGGCACCGCGCTGCTGGCCTTGCGCCCGGCGTGCGCCAACTGCGTGCCGATCGCGGCCCCCTGGGCGTGGGCGAAGCGGACGATGCGGGCTAATTCCTCGACGTGCTCGTCGCGATAGATGCCCAGATCGCCGGGCGAGATGCGCCCATCGGCCGTCACGGCGATCGCTTCGGTGAAAATCAACCCCGCGCCGCCGACGGCTCGGCTGCCGAGGTGCACGACGTGCCAATCGTTCGCGAATCCATCGACGCTCGAGTATTCACACATCGGCGACACCACGATCCGGTTCTTGAGCGTGATATCGCGAACGGTAAATGGGGCAAACAACTCGGCCATGTTCGCCAAGGACCGCCTGTGGTGTGCCCCGGTTGCGGCGCGGATCCGCCGTTGGAGCGCCACGCGCTCGACGGCGTCGACTTCGGGATTCGCCGGACACGACGTTTCGTCGCCGCCGGCGCGCCCCGGATGGGTGCGCGGCGAAACACGCGAAAATGGACGCATGGCAACCACGGTAATCGTCGATCTTCTCTGCGTGCTCGGCATCGCGCTGAGCGTCAAGAGCATGCTCGTTTTGGGGGTGCGCGCGCCGTGGACATCGGCCGGCTGGGCGCTCACCGTTGTGTATCTCGTCGACGTGCTGGTCACCCAAACGCTCGGTGCCCGGGTACCGCGCTTCATCGAATACGTGGTCCTGGGCGCGCTGGCCGTCGCATTCGTGCTCGCGGGCCTCCGCGACGAACGCCAAGCCGAACCCTGGTGGTGGCCGACGACGCAGGGCGCGACACGCGCTGAAAAGCGCTCGGACGCCGCGTAGCCGCCGATGCCTATCGCAGCGTTTTGAGCACCTCGAGCGCGGCCTCGACGTGCTTTTGCGGCGCGAACATCGAATTGAACGTCGAGCGCACGATACCGTCGCGGTCGATGACATACGTGACGCGACCGGGTAAGAGACCGAGCGCCTTGGGAACGCCGTACGCTGTGCGGATCGCACCGCCGGGATCGCTGGCGAGCGGATACGGCAAGCGGTGCTTTTGGGCGAAGGCCGCGTGCGACTCGGGGGAATCCGAGCTGATGCCGATGACCTGGGCGCCGCCGTCGGTGAACGCGGCGTAGGCATCGCGAAACGAGCAGGCCTCCGCGGTGCAACCCGGCGAGTCGTCTTTGGGATAAAAAAAGAGCACGATCGGGCCGCGCGCGAGCAGCTCGCTCAGCGCGGCACGCGACCCGTCGGGCAGCGGGACGTCGAAGCCCGGCGCCCGGTCACCGATCCCGATCATGCGACTGCGCCCCGATCATGCGAACTGCGCGAGGAAGGCGCTCAGCCGCGGAGCGGGACAGCCGGCCAGTCGCGCGTCGTCCCGCAGACGCGCAAGATCGGGCGCCGGCCGAACGACGAGCATCTCGCCCGCCGAAGCCAGCTCGAGGACGTCGGCAGCCGCCGGAACGACGATCGTCGCGTATGGCGCGAGGGCCGCGGCGGCGCCGCCGATCCGCACGTCCAGCGGCGAATCCAGCGCCGTCAGCGTGAACGGCCGGTCCGCCGTGAAGATCCGGCCACCGCCGGCCGGCGTCCGAACATGTTCGAGCGTGAAGTCGGGGTTGGCGACCAGCAGGGTCCGCTCGGTGCCGTCCGCCGCGAGGGTCAGCGGAGCGACCGAACCGCCCTTCGAGGCGCGGTAATCAAGCACGTCGCCGGCTTTCTCGACATGCAGTTGGCGCGGCTTGCCGTCATCGCCGACGCGGTTCCAATCGAAGATCCGGTAGGTGAGATCGCTGGCTTGCTGAGCCTCGAAAAGTTGGATGCCCGCGCCGATCGCGTGCAGTGATCCCGCCGGCAAGTAGTATGTTTGGCGGGCCGCAACCGGCACGCGGCGCAGAATATCGCCCAGCGAACCGTCCGCGACGCGCCGCTCGTACTCGGCGCGGTCGGTGTCGCGCGTCCAGCCGAGAATCAACTCGGCACCCGGCTCGGCGGCCAGAATGTACCAGCACTCCGTTTTGCCGTTGGCCTGGTGTTCGACGCGCTGCGCATACGCATCGTCGGGATGAACCTGGACCGACAGCGCCGCGCGGGCATCGATGATTTTGGTAAGCACGGGGAAAATTCGGCGGCTGTCGATCGGCCCCATCAGCTCGGCACCCAGATCGTGACGGAGCTCGGCCAGCGTCCGGCCGGTCAATGTCCCGTTCTCGACCCGATTGGCATCCCAACATTCCCACGACTCGCCGGTCGGCACGTGCGGATCAGCGGCCTTGCCGTAACGGGCGGCCAGGGCATCGCCGCCCCAGATCGCGGGCTTTTCCAGCGGCTCGAGGCGATACGGATAAAGAACGTCGGCAGCTGCCATATCAGCGCATTTCGGCGCCGTCGCGTCGGTGCCTCGACGAGCAGGTTCCCGCGCCGATCAGAGGCTCTCGCGGCCGATGCGGCCGTGCAGTTGCGTTTCCATTTGGGCCTCGCAGCCGGGGTGGCCGCACCGGCAGCGGACGTTCGCCAAGTCACGGCCTTCGGGCGAGTCGCAGTACGGCGCGCAGACCGTCTCCGCAAGGGGAACCTCGCACACGCACGCGAGATTATCGCACTTCTTGATATCGGTCGCCGTCATGCTTGGTCGTGTACCCGCAGACCGATTTGCGAAACGACGGGCTCGGGCGAATCGACGGCTGGGCGTGCAGGCACCGGGGCGTCAATCGATAAGCGCAAGTCCGTTTGGAGGCGCACGTGAGCGAACGCATCGACCATCGCCTGGACGTCGACGGTCCGGTGGCGACCATCACCCTTGATCGGCCCGGGGCGTACAACGCGGTCACGCGCGCCATGCTGCGCTCGCTGCAAGCGACGCTGCGCGACGTCGGGGGCGACCCCGCCGTGCGCGCGCTGGTCATTACCGGCGCCGGCAAGGGCTTTTGCGCCGGCCAGGCCCTCGACGACGCCGACACGATCCATCCCGGCGGCGCGGCCGATCTGTACAACGCCGTGGTCGAAGGCTTCAATCCGGTGATCGCGGCAATCATCATGCTCGAGAAACCGGTGATCGCCGCGGTCAACGGCGTGGCGGCCGGCGCGGGCTTCGGCATCGCGCTGGCGTGCGACTTGCGCGTCGTCGCCCAAACCGCCGTGTTCACCACCGCATTTGCGAAAATCGGACTCGTCCCGGACAGCGGCGTCTCGCTGCTGCTGCCGCGCATCGTGGGTTACGCGCGCGCGCTCGAACTGTGCCTGCTTTCGGGCAAAATCGACGCGCCGGCCGCGCAAGCGCTCGGCTTGGTGACCGAGCTCGTTCCCGCCGCCGACGTCGTGGGCCGCGCGCAAGCGCTCGCGGCGCAACTCGCGGCGGGTCCGCGCGCACTCGGCTTGATCAAACGCGAATTGGTGCGCAACGCGCTGGGCGACATCGCCGCGGCGCTGGCCTACGAAGCCGAGATGCAGAGCATCGCCGGCGAAACGGCCGACGCGCACGAGGGCATCGCCGCCTTCAGCGCCAAGCGCGCGCCGATTTTCGCCGGCCGTTGACGGCGAGTTCGAGCGCCCGGCGCGGTTTTGCGGTATATATGCCGCGGATGGTCCACGCGGCGTCGACGCTGCATTTTCGGAGGTACTCGATGAGTTCAACCCAACGGCAGGGCGGCAGCGCGCCGCGCCCCGGCAACGATCCGCCCGACGAAGAGACCGGTCAGTTCGGCGACTCGAGCGATCCCGGCTTGGAATCCGACGAGGACCTCGACGGCGAACACGATGCCGACGGAGGCCAGCCGCTGCATCCCGGCGCGTAGCGGAGCGCCGCCGGAATGGACGGCCCGGCAGCGAAGCAAATGACGTCCGGCATGCAGCACGATCGCGCGGCCGGCAGCGGCGAACCGCAGCGTCATTTCGCGAGCGACAATTACGCCGGCGTTCATCCCGAGGTGCTCGCCGCGATCGCGGCGGCCAACGCGGGCCACGTGCCCGGCTACGGCGACGACCCCTACACCGCGGCGGCCGAGGCGGCGTTCCGGGCGCTGCTCGGCGACGACGCGCGCGTCTTTTTCGCGTTCAACGGAACCGGCGCGAACGTGATTGCGCTGGCCGCCGCGTTGCGGCCGTACCAAGCGGTCATCTGTCCGCATAGCGCACACCTCAACGTGGACGAATGCGGCGCGTTCGAGCGCTTCGCGGGCAGCAAACTCATCACGGTCCCGACGGCGGACGGCAAACTCACGCCGCACGATGTGGCGCGCGGCGTTCGTCAAGTGGGCAACGTGCATCACGTGCAAGCCGCGGCAATCTCGATCTCGCAATCGACCGAAGTCGGCACGGTGTACACGCTCGACGAGATGGCGGCGCTGGGCGCGATCGCGCACGAATATAACTTGCTCTTCCATGTCGACGGCGCGCGCTTGGCCAACGCCGCCGTCGCGCTGGACGTCGATCTGCAAACGCTGCTGCTCGCGACCGGCGTCGACGTTTGCACCTTCGGCGGAACCAAGAACGGCCTGCTTTTCGGCGAGGCGATCATCTTTCCCAAAGACCATCCGGCGATCGAACGTTTGCCCTACACGCGCAAACAAGGCATGCAGTTAGCCTCGAAGATGCGCTTCGTCGCCGCGCAATTCGAGGCGCTTTTGCGTGACGATCTGTGGCGCCGCAGCGCGCGTCACGCCAACGCCATGGCGCAGCGGCTGGCCGCCCGGCTGCGCCGAATTGACGGCGTGCGCATCGCGTACCCGGTCGATGCCAACGGCGTGTTCGCCGCGCTCGCGCCGCAGCACATCGCGGCGCTGCAGGCGGAGCGCCGATTTTACGTGTGGGACGAAGACGCGTCGATCGTCCGCTGGATGGCGGCCTTCGACACGACCGAATCCGACGTCGATGAGTTTGCCGCCGCCATCGAACGGGTGACCGCGCCCCACGTGCCCAGCGTTGCCGCGGTCGGGACGCGGAGCGACCGCCGATGAGTCAATCCGCCACGACGATCGACACCCGCACGATGCGCGGCGTCGTCCTACCCGGCAACAGCACGGTCGCGTTTCGCGAACAGCCGATTCCCGAACCCGGGCACGGTCAAGTTCTCGTCGCGATGAAAGCGTCGAGCATCTGCGGCAGCGACATCCGCGCGATCTATCGCGAGCACCTCGGCACGGGCGACGAAGCGTACCGCAACGTGATCGCCGGTCACGAACCGTGCGGCCAGATCGTCGCCGTGGGGCCGGGCTGCCGTGAGTTTCGCCCCGGCGAGCGCGTTATTTTGTATCATATCAGCGGCTGCGGCGTCTGCGACGATTGCCGCGCGGGCTACATGATCTCGTGCCACAGTTCGTTTCGCGCGGCCTACGGCTGGCAGCGCGACGGCGGCCACGCGCCGTACATCTTGGCCGAAGAAAATACGCTCATCCACCTGCCCGACGAACTGACGTATGTCGACGGCGCACTGATCGCCTGCGGCTTCGGCACCGCGTGGGAAGCGCTCACGCGCATCCGCGTCGACGGCCGCGACCGGCTGCTCGTCACGGGTTTGGGCCCGGTCGGACTCGCGGCCGCGATGCTCGGCCGCGCGTTGGGCGCCAAGCACGTGATCGGCGTCGACACCAGCGCAAGTCGACGCGGCTTGGCCCTCGAATTAGGGCTTGTCGATGACGCACTGCCCAGCGACGGCGACACGTTGGCGCGAATCGGCGAACTGACCGGCGGATTCGGCTGCGAGGCGAGCGTCGATTGCTCGGGCGCCGCGCCGGCGCGCAAGATCGCGCTGGCCGGCACGCGGCGCTGGGGCCGCTGCGCGTTCGTGGGCGAAGGCGGCGACGTGCAGTTCGACGTGTCGCCGCTGCTCATTCACACCCAGATCACGCTGTACGGTTCGTGGGTCACGTCGGTGCCGCACATGAGCGAGTTGGCCGAACGTCTCGTGCGCTGGAAGCTGCATCCGGAAGCGACGGTGACGCACTTCTTCACGCTCGCCGAGGCCGCGCAGGCCTACCGCGTCGCCGATGCGGGCCAATCGGGCAAAGTCGTCCTCACGATGTGAACCGCGCTTTCGTCCCGGCGAGAGGCTCCGCAGGCGGAGCGCGGTAGTATGATTTGCAGTCGTATGATTTGATGAAGATCGCGCTCTTCGGCGCCACCGGCATGATCGGCTCGCGCATCCTGGCGGAGGCCGTGTCGCGCGGGCACGAGGTGATCGCGATCGTCCGCAATCCCCAAGCGGTGCCGAGCGCCCCGCGGGTGACCGCGGTCGTGGGGGATGTGACCGAAGCCGCCTCGGTCGCCGCGACCGCCGCCGGCGCCGACGTCGCGGTGAGCGCGTTCGGCCCGCAAGCCGGCCGCGACGACGAATCCTCGATGAGGTCGAGTCGGCCGCGCATCCGAATAAGCGAATCACCGCCGGATATTAACGCTCTCGAACCGCTTCGCCGAGCGGCACCTTTACGTCGCGACCGCGGTTTCAACAGCTGGCGCTTGCGTCCGCATCGCGCGTTGCGCGAACAGGGCCGCGGCCACGAGCAGCAGCGCGCCGCAGAACCAGGGCAGTCCGACGAGCGGATAAGTTCCGCGCGCGCTGACCGCCGCGAAGAGCAACGTGAAGAACGCCGGGCCGATGATCATCGAGATGCTGCGCATGCTGCCGATGGCACCTTGCAGCTCGCCTTGTTCCGACGCGCCGACACGGTGCGAGAGAGCGGACTGCAAGGGCGGACCGGCGACCGCCCAGATCCCGGTCAAGGGCAAGGCGCAGGCGAAGAGCACGCCCGTCGGTGCGAAGCCGTAGATGAGAAAACCGACGCTGCCCAGCGCGAAACCGGTCATGACGACGGCGCGCGGACCGAACCGCTCCACGAGCCGCCCGACGAGCAGCGCCGATGCGACCGAGAGCGCGCCGAAGAGCGACAGACCGATGCCGTTCATCGGTTCGCTCCAGTTAAAACGATAGATCGTGTAGAGCACGAAGACGCTGAACGACTGCACGGCGAGATTGCTGCAGAACAGGCTGAGAATGAGCCCGGAAAGCTCGCGATGCCGGCGCACGAGTTTGAGCGATCCTAGCGGATTCGCCCGGCTCCAGGCCATCGCCGCATGGCGCTTCTCGGGCGCGAGCGACTCGGGCAGCACGAAGAAACCATACGCCGCGCTTATCAGCATCAAGCCCATCGCCGCGTAGAAAGGCACGCGCAATCCGACGCCGGCGAGCGAACCGCCGACCGCCGGTCCAAGCGCGAAGCCCAAACCAAACGCGCCGCTCGCCATGCCGAAGGCCGCCGCGCGCTTTTCCGGCGGCGTCACGTCGGCGACGTACGCCGCCGCCGCGATCGCGCTCGCGGCGGTGAGGCCGGTCAGCACCCGGCCCACGAACAGCCACCACAGGTTCGGCGCGAACGCTAGGATCGCACACTCAACTGCGGAGCCCACATTCGCCAGTAAGATGATCGGCCGTCGCCCGAAACGGTCGGACAGCAAACCCAGGATCGGTGAAGCAACGAACTGCACGAGCGCGAATGCCGTCGCGAATGCGCCCGCGATCACGGACGCGCGACCGACGTCGCCGGTGAAATCGACGATGAGTTTGGGCACCACCGGCGAGATCATGCCGACGACGAGCCAATCGAGCAGCATCGTGACGAAAACGAACGCAACCGCCGGCGAACGTTTGGATCGGGCTGCCGACGCCAGCATCATGGCAGCGTTTCCAGCCACAGCTCGACGGCACTCGCGACGCGTTCATCGTCGCCCGTCGCGCAGACGTCGAGCAGAAAGCCGCGGAAGCCGGCGATCACGATCGTCGCCCGCACGCGCGCGGCACGCGCATCGCAACCGTCGCTCACGTACGTGCGCTCCAGGAAATCGAGCCAATTGGTGATCGCATTGGGAAAGAACCCGGGAAAGCGGCCCGGATCGATGAGCGCGAGCCCGTAGACCTCGAAGAATAAACGAAACAGCGGGCGCGCCTGGGGCGCGCCGATGACGCGCCACACTTCGCGGCAGATATCGCGCGGGGATTCGCTGGCGCCGACGTGCATGGACGCGAAGAGCGCGCGCTGGCTGTCGCCGGCATGTTTGAGGATTTCAACGGTCAATTCTTCCTTCGAGCCGAAATGGTAGATCAGCGCCGCCGCGCTCACGCCCAGGTCTTTGGCGAGTGGGCGCAGCGACAGCGCCGCAACGCCGTTCATCAGTGCGTAGGAAACGATCCGGTCGAGCAACCCGGAGCGATTCGCCTCGTCGGCTCTTCGCGCCACGCCCGCAGTTTAGCATAGGCTGAACGACTGTTCAATATATCTGGGCGATCGTTTTCCCCGGGTGCGAACATGCGCTCTTTGCGAGACGCCGCGGGAATGCTCACCAGGGTCTACGGAGCAGATTCGTCGCTCGGGTGTTCGACTGAATCGATTGAGCCGTACTCGTCTTTGAGCTGTCTAGTTTGATAAGGTCTTGGAGAAAAAAAGAAGAGCACCAGCAGCGACGTTTTTACCCTGCGGTAAAGCGCCGCAGCGGCGGGATGCCGATCTCGCCCGCGAGCGCGTCGATATCTTCCCAAACTTTGTCGACGAGCGGGATGCCGTCGCGCCGATACTCGAGCGTCTTTTCGTGCTCGATCTCGCCCGCGACGTAAATTCGGTCGCAGCCGGGTGCCTTCGCGCTGTTCTTGAAGTCGCGCAGTTCGCGGTCCATGTCGCGCTTGAAATCAGCGAGGTCGCGCAGCGCGTCGACACGCATCGCGCCGAAAAAGTGACTGGTGATCCCACCTTCGACCCGAGGCCCCTCTTCTTTGCTCAGCTCGAGTCCGAACGCGCCGCCGGACAACACGCCGCAAAGAATCTCGCTCAGCGCGCCGAGGCCGTAGCCTTTATGGCCGCCGTTGTCGGTCCCGAAGCCGCCCAGCGGCAGCAACGCCCCGCCGAAGCGCGCCTTGGTCGGGTCGTCGGTTGGGTTGCCGTCTTCGGCCACCGCCCAGCCGGGCTTGAGTTTGAGTCCCTTGCGCTCGTAGATTTCGAGCTTACCGTAGGTTACCGTCGTGGTCGCGAAATCGAAGACGAACGGCGGCTCCTCGCCGGCCGGCACGGCGTACGCAAAGGGGTTGGTGCCTTGCATCTTGGCCCGGCCGAAGGTCGGGATGGCGAAGTGGATCGAGTTGGTCGACGACATGCCGATCATGTCGTGTTCGAGCGCCATCATCGCGTAATACCCCGCGATCCCATAATGGTTGGAATTGCGGACGGCGGCGAAAGCGATCCCGTTTTCGCGCGCCAGTTCGATCGCTTTCTTCATTGCCAGAATCGACGGCGGGTGACCCAGCCCGTTATCGGCGTCGAGCAGAAACGAGGTCGGCGTTTCACGGACGACCTTGTAATCGGGCGTTCTATTGATCGTCCCTAAACGAATACGGTCGACGTAGAACCAGCGCAGCCGCGCGATGCCGTGCGACTCGATGCCGCGAATATCGGACGCGAGCAGCACGTCCGCGATATCGCGCGCGTGACCTTCGTCGACGCCCACGGTTTTGAACGCCAGTTCGATGAAAGCGCGTTCGTCCTCGGGCCGGACGCGCGTCGTGCTTGTCGTCGTCGCATTGGTCATGCCTAGGCATTCCCCAACTCGGACGCTCCTCTCCTCGAATGACGCCGGCGGAGTTGCAGCGACGCGGGGTCGGCGGTACGCGCGGCGACAAACGGTCCGGGCGTGACCGGCCGATTTCGTTAACATTGGGTGCGGCGGACGCCGATGAACCAGCTATATGCCGTTCCCGAGCAGATCGTATAACCCGATTCGCCGACGTAAACCCGGTCCGGAATCGACGCAGTCGAATCCTGACGGGCGGCTTGCAGCGCAACCGCAAACGCGAAGGGTCGACGAAGTCGACCCACTTGGGCCGAAGGTTCGTTCGGTATGACCGCCCGTATCACGTATACGCTGGGCGCCTTCATCGTGGGCGCATGTTTTCCGCTCTGCGCCCTGATCTTCGCCCGGTTTGCCGGCGGCGCGCTGGGCACGACCGACTTCGAGACCTACGCCACGCAGGCCCATATCGCGCAGCCGCTCTATTATCTGCTCGACGCGGCACCGCTCTTGCTGGCGCTCGTGGGCTTCTTCACCGGGAACAAACAGGACCGCACTTCACGCGTGGCCGTCACGCTGCGCCGCGAAGTCGGCGAGAAAGACGAAACGCTCGCGCGTGTCGGCGGCGACCTCGAAGCGCGTAAACGGCTCGAGATGCAGCTTGCGCACCAAGCTTTTCACGACCCGCTCACGCACTTGGCGAATCGCGCGCTATTCACGAACCGCGCCGAACACGCGCTCCTGCGCAGCGGCAACCGCAAGCACGAAGTCGCGGTGCTGATGCTCGATCTCTATGACTTTACGACCATCAACGATACGCTCGGCCACGCCCAAGGCGACATGGTCCTCGCGCTTGTCGCGCAGCGTTTCTCGCGCCTCGTCCGACCGAGCGATACCCTTGCGCGGCTGGCCGGCGACGAGTTCGCAGTGCTGCTCGACCGCGTCGTCAGCGTTCAAGAAGCTGTCGAGATGGCCCAAAAACTCATCGACGCGATGGCGACGCCGCTCAAACTGGGGGAGCGCCAAATCCGCATCGGGATCAGCGTCGGTGTTGCCGTCGGACGCGCCGACTCGCGCGTCGATACGCTCGTGCGCGATGCGGGCCTGGCGATGAAAGAAGCGAAGGCGCGAGGTGCCGATTGCGTACGCGTGTTTCGGCCGGAAATGCACGCGGCGCTCCTCGAACGCGTCAAGCTCGGCGCTGACTTGCAGGGCGCGATCGAGCAGCAGCAGTTCTACCTGGCGTTTCAGCCGATCGTCGACCTCGCCTCGCAGCGCGTCGTCGGCATGGAAGCGCTCGTGCGCTGGAAGCATCCCAAACGCGGCATCGTGCCGCCGCTGGAATTTATCAAGCTGGCCGAGGACACCAATGCCATCGTCCCGCTCGGCTCGTGGATTCTCCACGCCGCTTGCCGCCAAATCGCGGTCTGGCAGCGCAGTCGCCCGTTTGAAACACCGCTGACCATCACCGTGAACGTCTCGCCGGTTCAACTCCATCACCGCGGGTTCATCGACGACGTGCGGGCGGCGCTCGCAACCACGGGCATATCGGCCAGCAGCTTGATCTTGGAGATCACCGAGTCGGCGCTCGTCGACGATACGCCGGAGAACCTGGCGCTGTTCGTCGAACTCAAGACGCTGGGCATTCGCTTGGCCATCGACGATTTCGGTACCGGTTACTCCTCGCTCAGTTATCTGCAGCGGTTTCCATTTGACATCCTCAAGATCGACAAGTCGTTTGTCGACGGCGTGGCCCGCGGCGGCACCGACGTCGCGTTCGCACGCACGATCATCGCGCTGGGCGGCATGCTCAACCTGCGGGTTCTCGCCGAGGGAATCGAAGAGGCCAAACAGCTCACGACGCTCAAGGAACTCGGCTGTCAGTTCGGTCAAGGCTATCTGTTTTCCAAACCGCTCGATCCGCCCGGGATGACGGCGCTGCTCGACAAGTCCGCCGCCGCCGCGAAAGTTAGCGCCGCCGCGACGCCGCTAGCCCGAGTCGCCGCGTTTTGATTAGAAATTAGCGCAAATGCTTCGAGGGCATCCGCTGGCGACGGCGGCGCAAGGCGAAGACCAGCGCCACAAGGCCGAGCACGACGGTCAGCACAACGGCGCTGACTGCCGCGACGACGGCCACGCCGCGCTGGGTGAGAAAGCTGAAGCCGCCTTCCTCGACGCAATCACGGAACGGCGTCGAGCTAAACGCGGTCGCGGCGCACCAATATGAGCGCCAATTGCGCCGATTGATTTCGTTATGGGGCGCATCGCCCATGTAGAGGGCGGCATACGTGCCGCGCAGGTCGGCGTCGTGCTCAAGGCGACGCTGCAAGTTCACCAGCGCCCGACCGGAGAACTCGCTGGCGCCGAGCGTGCCGAGCCCGCCGACGTCTTGCCAGCGAAAGTCAACGAACGAGTGCTCTTCGAGATTGCGAATGACGCCATCGGGGCCGACGTCGGCGGTCAGAAACGACGGCAGATTGCCCAGCACCGGCGAGATCGCGGGCGAGATGAGCAGCGGGACGGGCGGCGCGCCCTTGCGATCGATGATGCGGTAGGCGAAGCGATGCACGTGCCCGGTGACGACGACTTCGATCCGCCGCGCCGGGTCGGCGATCAGGTCGAGCACGGCGTCACGCGGCGCCGGGCGCATGAACGGCACGATCGCGAGGCGGTGGGTGAGATGGGCCGTCGACGAAGCGTCGATGCCCGGCGGGATATGCATCACCAGCCAGCGGCGTTCGCGGCCGCCCGGCGCAAGCGCGCGATCGAGTTCAGCGAACGAGCCCCGAGTCGCGTTACCGTGCCAGCCGCAACCGTCGTGATAGAAGGTCGACCACAGCGCGTCGTTCACGATGACCGCGCGGACGTTCTCGAGCGGGAGCTTCGTCGTGTAGAACCCGTCGTGCGCGAAGGTGCGCAGAAAATCCGGTGCGGCACCGTTGCGGTTGACCAGCGGGGCCCATGCCGTCGCAACGGCTTGCAAGAAATGCGAGTCGGGCGCGAACGCGTAGTCACCGCACGGCGAATCCTCGTTTCCAAGCGCGATCACGAATTGGGCGTGCGGAAACGCCGCGCCGAAGCGCCGCGCCACCACGAGCATCGTCGGCTCGGCGAGCGCGGCCTTGAAATGGTGCGCGAGAAAATCGCCCGCCATGACAATGACCGGCGGATTGGGCGCCAAGCGGCGCATCTCGTTGATGGCCGAGGTCAGCAGCGCCGGATTCGTGTCGCCGCCCGCTTCGATCGGCGTGCGCCAGCGCGATGTCGGGTCGAGGTGAACGTCGTTTACGAAGAGCCAGGGGTCTGCCGCTCGAGCGGGGAGCGCGAGGGTCGCAGCGGTAACGAATGTCAGACCGACGATGCACGTCAACCGGCCAACGAAGGCCCATGCACGGCAACACGGCGCAGCGAACCCGGCAAGACGCATTCGGGCTGAATTGCCGAGTCGCGGCCCCGTCTACTCCCGGCAACCGCCTGCACCTTCAGAACTCCGCCCGTTGCCGGCCGTACAACAGCAGAGCGATCAGGATGACGACGCCCGAAGCGATGCTGCGGCCGGCTTCGCCGATGTTGTACTCCTGCAGCACGGAGCGCAGGACGATGAGGAAAATCGCGCCCGCTACGCTGCCCCAGTAGTTGCCCTTGCCGCCCAAAATCGAGGCGCCGCCGATGACGACGGCGGCGATGCTGTCGAATAGGAACGGGTCGCCCATCCCGAGCGTCGCTTGCTGACCGAACGCCGCCAGACCGAAGCCCGCGATCGCCGCGAAAAACCCGCTGAGCGCGTAGACGATCACCGTTACCGCCCGCGTATCAATCCCCGAGAGATAGGTCGCCAGGGGGTTGTTGCCCAGCGCATAGATACGCCGGCCGAGCAGCGTCAAGCTCAACACAACACCCACGCCGGCCGCGATGAGCGCCCAAAGCAGCAGCCCGTTGGCCACGCCCGGGATCGGTTTCGCGGTGAACAGCCAGACGATCGCGGGCGGTGCGTACGAGTTGCACGCCCCGCATGTGAAGCCGCCCGTCAGCCCGAGCACCAGTCCTTCCATGATGCCGTTCATCGCCAGCGTCATGACGACCGGCGGAATGTCGAAGAGCACGATGCCCAATCCGTTGAGTGCACCGGCGAGGACCCCGGCGCCGAGCGCGAGCGGCACCGCCCACCAAGCGCGGTCGTTCTGCCCGAGTGACGTCGTGGTGAGCAGAATCGCCATCGCGTTGAGCACCCAAGGCACCGACAGATCGATGCCGCCGATGAGCACGACGAAGGTTTGCCCGGCCGCCGCGATCCCGATAAATGACGCCAGCAGCAGCAGCGTCGCGAGATTTTCGGGCTGCACGAAGCTGGGCCGATAGATGCCGCCGACGATCACGAGCGCTATCGCCGCGGCGAACGCGAGCAGCGTTCCGCGCTCCGCGCGCAGGGCGTTCACATTCATCATCGGGCGCGCTGCAGCGAGCGGCGAACGAGCGTGCTCGCGACGACCGCGAGAATCAGAAACAGGCCTTGAAAGAATTCTTGCAGTTGCGTGTTGACGCCCGCGAAGAACAGTACGTTGAGCAGCAGCGTCAGGATGAAGGCTCCGGCCAGGCTGCCGATCGCACTGCCCCGCCCGCCGAACAGGCTTACGCCGCCGAGCACGACGGCGGCGATCGAGGTCAGCGTGAAGGGCGTCCCGCTCGTCGCGTCACCCGACGTGTTGGCCGCCGCGAAATACAGCCCGGCCGCACCCGCGCAGGTACCGGCAAGCGTGTAGGCGCCGAGCTTCGCGCGCGCCACCGAGATGCCGTTCGCGCGCGCCGCGCGTTCGTCGTTGCCGATGGCGTAGACGCCGGTGAGAAATGGCGTGCTGCGCAAGAGCTGCCAGCCGGCCACGAGCAGCACGGCGATGATGACGCTGTTCGGCAGCCACGTCAGGAACGGCAGCGTCCCGGCAAGTATGGCGGTGAGGGCGGGCGGAATCGACCCCCCCTGCTGCGGCAGCACGAGCAGCGCGATGCCCTCCCAAATGGCGAGCGTCGCGAGCGTGACGATGATCGGCTGCAAGCGGCCATACACGACGAGCAGCCCGTTCGTCAAACCCGCGAAGGCACCCACGGCGAGCGTCGCGAGCGACACGAGCGCGATCGAGCCCGGCGAATCTCCCATGTAGCGCGCGGCGACGCTGTTGGTGACGTCGACGATCCCGCCGACCGACAGATCGATGCCGCCGGTGAGCACGACGAAAGTTTGACCGATCGCGGACAGACCGACGGACAGCGTGTTGTTGACCGTCGTGAGCAGCTCGAATGCGCCCGGCAAACGGCTTTGCTTGAGCGCGAAGAGGATGATGTAGAGGATCACCATCGCGACAAACAAGCCTAAACTCAGGAGCAGCGGCACGTTTTGCACCGCATAGTACCGCAAGCGCAGCCGCGCCATCGAGCGGGCCGGGTAGCGGGCCGGAGAGCGGGTCACGACGCGACCGGAACGCGAATGGCGGCCGCCACGATCGCTTCGGGCGTCAAGTCGTGCTGCAGCTCGCTCACGATCCGGCCTTCACGCATGATGAGCACCCGGTGACAGAGATGCGCGATCTCCTCGGTGTCGGTCGAATACAACAGAATCGTGCGCCCTTCTTCACTCAGTCGCCGGATCAGCAGATAGATGTCGCGTTTGGTTCCCACGTCGACGCCGCGGGTGATGTCGTACAGCAGCAGCACGCGCGCGTCGGTCAGCAGCCAGCGGCCGATGAGGACCTTCTGCTGATTGCCGCCGCTGAGCGCGCCCACGCGCTGCCCGGGATTCGGCGTTTTGATCGCGAGACTCGTCACCATCGAGCCGACCAGTGCGTCCTCCGCCGCTCGGCGCACGAACCCGTTGCGCGAAACACGCTTGAGCACCGCGAGCGCCAAATTTTGACGCACGGACAGCGGCAGCAGCAAACCTTCGGTTTTGCGGTCCTCGGGGATGAGCGCGATGCCCGCCCGGATCGCTTCTTGCGGTGTGCGCAAGTGCGCCGCCGCTCCGTCGACGCGTACCGTTCCCGCGGTATGCGGATTGACGCCGAAGAGCGTGAGGAAGAGTTCGCGCTGCCCCTGGCCGGCCAAACCGCCGATGCCGAGCACTTCGCCGGCCCGCGCACCGAAACTGATGGCGGGCAGCTTCTTCGCCGTCACGCCCTCGACGGTAAGACGCTGCGTTTGGTCCGTAACCGGCGCGGGCTTCGGAAAGAGCACATCGAGCCGCTGGCCGGTCATGCGTTCGACGGCATCGCCTTCGCTCAGTTCGGCCGCCTGCGAGGTGGCGACCCACTCGCCGTTGCGAAACACGGTGATGCGGTCCGCGATGCCCTTGATCTCGTTCCAGCGATGCGAGGTGAAGACGATGCACGCACCCTCCGCGCGCAGACGCTTGATCACGCCGAACAACCAATCGACGCTGTGCTCGGCGAGCGCCGAGGTGGGTTCGTCCATGAAGATGATCCGCGGCTTGCGTGAGACGGCCTTGACGATCTCGACGATCTGCTGCTGGGCGAGGGGCAAATTACCGACGAGTTCAAGCGGTTCGATCCCGCTGATCCCGGCGTCGTCGAAGAGCTCGTGCGCGGCCGTGATGAGTTTGCGCCGATCAATGAACGGCCCGCTGCGCGGCTCGCGGCCGAGCATCAGGTTTTCGGCCACGGTCATGAACGGCAGCAGCGTGAGCTCCTGGAAGACCGTCCCGATGCCCGACACCAGCGCGTCTTGCGGCCGCGCGAAATGGACCGTCGCATCGTTGACGCGGATCTCGCCCGAGTCCGGCGGGTAGAGTCCGCTCAACAGTTTGATGAGCGTGCTCTTGCCGGCGCCGTTCTCGCCGACGAGCGCGTGCACTTCACCGCCGTCGGCGGCGAACGACGCACGGCGCAACGCGACCACACCGCCGAACGACTTGGAGAGCGCGACGCCTTCGATTGCTTTCACTGCCGGCTCGCTTTCACGCCCCGCGCGAAACGTCCGCCGGAGCGATCCGGCGGACGACGACGTGTTACAATCGGACGGCCAGCGTGCCCGGGCACGGCGTTCCGTGCAGAACGGCATCCTTGCAGACGATGACCGATGCGTTCGGTCCGCTGTCCGTGAAGTCGACGAAGTAGCTCCCGGGCAGATCTTTGAACGTCGTCAGACCTTCCTTGACCGTATCCTGGGTAACGGACGGGAACGGGATCGTGACGTCGGTCTTGGCGTGTTTGCCTTGCAGCACTTCGCTCGCGAGATACAGCGAGAGGATGCCCAAGAACGGCGGCTGCCCGATCGAGAGCGCCTTGAACCCCTTGTCTTTATATTCGATCATGTATTGGCGAAACGCGTTCTCGGCTTCGCCGACCACCGGGATCGGGAAGGGCCGCTTCGCGTCGAGCAGCGCGCGAATGACGCCGTCGGTCCCGCCTTGGCACCAGATGCCGTCGATCTTGCCTAGCGACGGCAACTGCTGCACCGTCGCCCGCTGCGCTTCGTCGGAGGCCCACTTGCCGGAGTACTTGGCGATGACTTTGATATCGGGATATTTTGCGAAGACTTCCTCGGCGCCCTTATTGCGGTCCTGATCGACGCCGGTGCCGGCAACGCCGGTCACTTCGATAATATTGCCCTTGCCGTGCAGCGCATCGACTAAGAACTGCGCGCCCTTGCGCCCGAACTCGATCTGATCCGTATTGACCTTGATGCCGCACGGGTTGGTCGCCACGGCATCGAACGAAACGATCAGAATCCCGGCGCTGCAGGCCTGCGAGATCACGCCGTTGAGGCCGGTCGGCGACGCCGCGTTGACCACGATCGCATCGACCTTCGATGAGATCAAATCGTCGATCTGGGCCGTCTGTTTGGACACGTCGTTGCCCGAGCTATACTCGGTGCAGGTCGCGACCGACTTGAGCGGCTCCATGGCGCACGCCGCTTTGAACTCGTTGACCATTTCGACACGCCAAGTGTTGCCGATGTACGAATTGCTCAGCGCGATCTTGTACGGCGGCGGATGCGAAGCGGCCGCGATCAGTTTCGGCGCGTCGGCCGCCGAAACGCGGGATGAAAACAGCAATGTTCCAGCGCCGACACTCGACGCGAGCGCCGCCGCAATGGCGAGTGGACGCATGACCCGTCTATCCATTCGGTCCCCTTTTACGCTCGAAGAAGTCGAGCGGTCAGCGCGAAGTTATATTTTCTCGGAGTAGCTTCCTATGTCTATTTCTTTCAAGGAGCGGCTCGGGTCGCGCCGGGCTGCGTCGCCGGGGCGGCCCCCGGTCCCCGGCGCGTTAGTGCGGCGCGTAGATGTCGGTCGCGTAGATCGCGCTGACGTTGACCGGTTGAATCGTGAGGCCGAACGCCGTGTCGAGCGTCTGGATGAAGACGTTCGCGACGATCGCGTAGCCGGTGTTCGACGGGTGGATGCCGTCCAAACTGAAGAATCCTTGACCGTACCCGAAGCCGCAGCACGTCGCCGACACCGGGATCCCACCGGCCGCATAGGCCGCCGCGATCGGCGTGTGAACGTCGACGAGAACGGCGCCGCTCTGCGTGACCGCCGCCGCGATCGCCGCGTTGTACGCCGCGTTGAGCGCGACGATGCGCGCCGCGAGCGCGTCGGGCACGATGTCGCCCGCGGTCAGCGCCGGCAGCGGCGTTCCGGGAACGCTCAGCGTCGCGAGGATCTTCGACAGGCCGCTGATCGTGAGATATCCGCCGCTGCCCAGGCCGTAGGTCGCATCGACCTCGGCGGCGACCTGCGGGCCCGCGGCCGCCGCGGCGGCCGCGCCGAGCACCGGCGTGAGCCGCGCGGTGAACACCGCCGGGAACGCCGGCTGGGCAATGAAATACGCCGCGTGGATGATGTCGACCAGATTCGCCACCGCGACCTTCGCGCCCGACGCCTTGAGCGCGTCGACGATCGCGACCACGTCGGTCTGCAGTGCGGCCGGATCGGTCGGCGGCAGCGCGCCTTCCGAAAACGCGTATTTGAGGATGTCGTTGGAGCCCAGCCAAACCGTGTCGATCGTGCCGTGAAGTCCCGCCGCCGCCGAGACTTGGCTGGTGCTCTGCGGAAAGTTGCCCAGCACCGGATAAAACGAGCCGCTCTCGGAATTGACGATGTTGGCCAAGCCGCCGAAGATGCCGGCGTTGGCCGGGACCCCGCAGCTCGTCGTCGGCGCGATCTGATAGAGCGCTTCGTGCACGGTCTGACCAGGAATGCCCAGGTCGGCGGGAACGGTCGTGGGGTTGAGCCGGGCGCCCAGCGCGCTCGCGTACGTATACGCGACGGCATTGTCGGCGCCGCAGGCGGTCGTGATGCTCGTCAGCGCGCCGGCCGAATTTTGCGGCACGAGAATCTGGCCGATGCCGGGCGGCTTCATCAGCGGCAGCGGCGACGTCGCGGGATCGTTGACGGCGACACCGTTGGCCTGCGCCCACACGAGTGCGAAGAAACCGTGCGTCTGCGTGGCCTGGACGATCGGGAACGGTGAGCCGGCGGCGGCCAGCGGGTTCGGTGAAACGTCGGCGCCCATGAGCCCGTTCGACTGCACGCCGGCGGTGAGGCTGTCGCCGACGCCGACGAGTTTGAGCACCGGCGCGGCCGCGGACGTGCCGCCCGTCGCGGCCGCGGGGCTGCCCAGCGCCGGAATCGAACGGCCCCCGCCGCCCGAACACGCACTCAAAGAGGCCGCCAGGATCGCGGCCATGACCGCTTGCGCCTTCACAGCGGGATCACCGTCGGCGAACCGATGCCGAATTGAACCTGCACCTGGGTCGCGTGCAATCCGGCGATCGCGGGCGCGCTCACCGCGCACCCCCCGTTCGGGCTGATCTGCTGGCAGGTTATTGAAGTGATGCCGAACGCGCCGCGATTCGACGCCCCGCCCGTCGAGCCCAGGAACTGCACGAAGGTCTGTTTGGTGAAGCGGTGCGAGAGGCCGAAGAGCAGCGTCGGCACGTGCTCCTGATCGGGATCGATTGCGAAGTACTGCACCAAACGCGACGGCTGAACGAAGACGGTGGTCGAGCGGCTGGCGCGAAATTCGAGATACAGCAACTCGAAGATCTGCGCGTGATTGGGCGCGACGTTGGCGCCGTTGAGATTGGCGTTCCACTGCGCGGCGCCGGTGATCGTGCCGAAGAAACGTGGCGAGGCCACGAACGGAATGGTCAGCGGCAGCAGATACTCTTGCGCCGAGCGCACGTGCACGGTTTGCGGGAAGCCGTTGATCTCGACGAGCTGCGTGTCGCCGTGTCCGCCGATGTTCGCCGTGCGCGCCAAATACGTCGGCGAGATGATGATCGGGAACTTCCCGCCCAGCGTGAAAAGATTTTGCGAGACCAAGGTGAGGATCTTATTTTTCGTCGCCACGTCGATCGGCTGCGATCCAAGGTTGGTCACGCCGACCGGCGATGAGAGCCCCTGCAGGTATACCGGAACGGTGCCGCTGTTGAAGTCGACCGGATACTCTTGAAACTCGTAATAACCGGCTTGAATGCGATGATAGCGTCCGAAACCGTAGCTGGCGGAGGCATCGATGCCGCCCGGCAACTCGGCGTTCGTTCCGGTTTGGCCATACGGAAAGGCGATCGTCGCGTCGACGGTATAGCTGAAACCCGTCGGCAGACCGGGTGAACTCAGCGGCCGTTTGGGCGAGCCGACCGGCACCGCTTGCGCCATGATGTCGCGCAGGGCCGAACCGGCCGGCATGACCAAGGCCGAGTTCAGGGCGAGCGCCGCCGCGTCGTCGGCGCGCGCTAGGGACGGAACTGACACAAGCATGCACATCGCAAGCGCCGTCTTCAACAACAACGAAAAACGAAAAGTCATCGCCGGGCTACTAGCAAAGTTAGAAAGAAAGTTCCTACCGGGCGGGTAATCTTTCGGTAATGACCGCATTGCCGCAGACGCTGCTGGACCTGTTTGCCGACGCTTCGACGGGACCCGACCGGCCGATGCTCGCCGAGCGCGACGCGGACGGCGCCTGGGTCATGACCGGCTCGCGGGCGTTGGGCCAACGCGTTCGCGCGGCGGCGGCGGGGTTGGTCGCGGCCGGGATCGGCGCCGGTGACCGCGTCGCGATCATGTCGCCCAACCGGGTCGACTGGATCGTCGCCAATCTCGCGATTTTGCACGCCGGCGGCGTCGTCGTCCCACTCTATGCGACGCAGGCCCGCGATCAGGTGCGCTACATCTTGGCCGACAGCGAAGCGCGGCTGCTGTTCGTCGACACGCCAAGCGCGCACGATACGCTGCTCGCCGGCGGGATCGCGCTGCCGCGGACGATATCGTTCGATCCGGGCGACGACGATCTCGCCGCGCTCGAGGCCCAGGGGCGCGCTGCCACGGCGCAAACCGACGCGCTGGCGCCGATCGCGGCGCGCATCGCCCCGGACGATTTGGCGGTCCTCATCTATACGTCGGGAACGACCGGCCAGCCCAAAGGCGTAATGCTCACTCAGCGCAACATCGCCTCGAACGCGATCGACGCATTCGCGCTCATCGCCGAGATCATCCGGCCCGGCGATGCCGTGCTCTCGATCTTGCCCTACGCGCACATCTACGAGAGCACCAACGTTTACGGTTATCTGCTGCGGCGCTCGGTCGTGTACGTCAACACGAATTTAGAGCGTTTGCTCGACGACTGCCGCGCGGTCCAGCCGATGATGGTGCTCGCCGTCCCGCGCATCTTCGAGCGCATCCTCGTCGGCATCGTCTCGCAAGCCAAAGCGGCCGGCGGCGTGCGCGCGAAGCTGGTGCCGTGGGCGCTGGGCGTCGGGCGCGAATACATGCGCGCCAAGACCAGCGGCAAAGCCGTCGGCGCGCCGCTCGCGCTGAGCTATCGGCTCGCGCACGCCCTCGCGCTCAAAAAAATAAAGCCGCTCATGGGCTTGGACCGGCTCAAATTTTTCGGCAGCGGAAGCGCGCCGCTGCATCCCGACACCGCGCTGACGTACATGGGTTTCGGCATCCCGATTTCAGAAGGCTACGGGCTGACCGAGTGTTCGCCCGTCGTCACCGTGAACACGCCGCTCAATCCGCGCATCGGCACGGTCGGAGCGGTGATCCCCAACGTCGAAGTCCGATTGGCGGACGACGGCGAGCTGCTCGTGCGCGGACCGGGCGTGATGAAGGGCTACTATAACGACCGCGAAGCCACCGCTCGCGCGATCACCAACGGCTGGCTGCACACCGGCGACATCGCCACGATCCGGCCCGACGGCTGCGTGCGCATCATCGACCGCAAAAACGAGCTTTTCAAGACGTCGGGCGGCAAGTACATCGCACCGGCCCGCATCGAGTCGGCGCTGCTGCGCTCGCTCTATTTCAATCAAGTCATGGTGTTCGGAGCCGGCCGTGCGCATCCGGCGGCGCTCGTTTCGCCCAACTGGAACACGCTGCGCGCCGAACTCATGCTGCCGGATCTGCCGACGGGCGAACTTGCGGCCCGGCGCGATGTGCTCGAATTTCTGCAGCAGGAAGCGCGGTTGCAGACGGCCGATCTCGCGCCGTACGAACAAATCCGCACGCTCGGCGTGTTGCCGCGCGATCTGAGTATCGAAGCCGGCGAGTTGTCGCCGACGCAAAAGATCCGGCGCCGCGTCGTCGAGCGGCTCTACGCCGGAATCATTGACGCCGTTTCATCGGCGGTCGCCTAACGGCATGGATCGCTAAAGGGAAACGCGTTTGAGCGGTCGGCTTGCGCTTGGGCGAATGCGTGCGCAGCGGCGACACGGTCGCCCGGCTCACCGCGGACTGGTTCGTCGTGCTGCTTACCGACGTCGCGGCGCCGCAGACCGTTACGGAGGTTGCGACGCGGATGATCGCCGGGGCCGCCCAACCGTTTGAGGTCGATGGCCGTTCGCATTACCTCACGCTGCGCGCCGGCGTCAGTCTGGCACCCTACGACGGCCACGATCCGCAGGGTTTGCTCATTGCCGCCGAAGCGGCGATCTATGCCGCGAAGGTGAGCGGCCGCAGCGAGTTGCGTTTCTACTCAAAACAACTCGCGCTCGATGCCGCGAGCAGTCTCGAGTTGCAGAACGAGCTGCGCGATGGGCTTGAGAATCGTCAGTTCGAGCTGGCATACCAGCCGCTGGTCGACATCGAATCCGGCCGCGTCGTCGCCGTCGAAGCGCTCGTGCGCTGGAACCATCCGGCGCGCGGATTCATCTCGCCGCTCGATTTCATCCCGCTCGCCGATCGCAGCGGCTTGATCGTTCCGCTCGGCGAATGGGTGCTGCGCACGGCCTGCGAACAAGCGCGGACATGGGCCGACCTAGGGATCGACGTGCGCGTTTGCGTCAATGTTTCGACCGTGCAATTCGCGCGTCCGGATTTCGTCGATCTCGTCGCAACCGTCCTGGCCGACAGCAACCTTCCCGCAGAACGGCTTGAACTCGAACTGACGGAATCCGTCATGGTCGATGGTTTCGGCGCCATGATCGAGACGCTCACGCGGCTCAAAGCGCTGGGTTTGCGGCTTGCCATCGACGACTTCGGGACCGGCTATAGCTCGCTGTCTTATCTTAAATATTTTCCGGTCGATACGCTCAAGATCGACCGCGCGTTCATCAAGGATATCGTAGCCGACGGGTTCGACAACGCCATCGCGACGACGATTTTCACGCTCTCGCAACGTCTGTCCCTCGAGTGCGTCGTCGAAGGCGTCGAGACGGCCGAGCAGCTCGAGGCGTTGCGCGCCATCGGCTGCCGCATCGTCCAGGGCTTTTACTTCTCGCGGCCGCTGACGGCAGACAAACTCACCGCCACCTTCTTTGGACCGCCGTTTTGCAGCATTGAGCGGCGCGAACCGGACGGCGAACTCCTCGACCACGGGGCACCGCGACGCGATTTGCAACCGGCCGAGCCAAAGGCTCGGGCTACAGCGGACGTCGGCGCGAGTTCATAGCGTTTTACCTCGGCGACGACCGGCGAGCCCCTGTCTCGTACGATGGCGCGGCGATTTGGGGCGCGCGTCCAGCTTGGCGCGTAGGTGCGCCGGCCGAAGATCCTCCGCTGCTCGCGACGCATGCCGGCGGGCGAGATTTAGCGGTCGGCGCGATGAAACGCGGCCGCGGCGCGCGCGAACTCGTCGGACTGCATGAACGCCGCGTTCCAGGCCGCGACATACTGCAGGCCGTCGGCCGGTGAACGTCCCTGCTGCGCGTTCATGACCGCCTTGATGCCGGCCACCGTGTGCGGCACGTGCGCCGCGATCGAGCGCGCCATATCGGCGGCGTGCGCGATGACTTCGGGGACGACCGCGTTGACCAGTCCGATGCGCTCGGCGTGCGCGGCATCGACATCGCGACCGGTCAGCGCCAGTTCGCGCGCGTGACCCTCGCCGACAATCGCCGGAAGCCTCGCCAATCCGCCCAAATCCGCGACGATCGCGAGGCGCACTTCGCGCAGCGAAAACCGGGCGCCGGTCTGCGCGTAGCGCAGATCGCATGCGCAGGCCAATTCCAATCCGCTGCCGATGCACCAGCCGGCGACGGCCGCGATGACCGGCAGCCGCGAGCGCTGCACGCGGGTGAACGCCGCCTGCATGCGTTCGATGAGGGCGAGCAGATCGCGTCGCCCGGCGGCGCCGCGGTCGGCGGTCAGATCGAACGCGTCCTGCATCGCGGCCACATCGAGTCCGAACGAGAAGTGGTCGCCGTGACCAGAGATGACGACGGCGCGCAGTGCATCGTCGGACTCGAGTTCGTCGAACGCCGCCGGCAGTTCGGTCCAGGTTGCGGGGCCCATGGCGTTGCCTTTGCCCGGGCCGAGCAGCACGACACGAGCAATCGCCTCGTCGCGCTCGATACGCAGCGAACGGTACATCAGCAGGTGGCGAAACGGCCCGATCCGGCCGCGTTGGCGTGGGACATTGGGATGCCTCCGAGAATCACAGCGACGAAACTGTTTTCCAATATAGGACGTGAGGGATGGCTTCGATCTTGCGCGACGAGCGGACCGTCACAACCCTGCCCGGCCTTATGATGGATATCCCGCTCACCATCACGGGCATCCTCGAACACGCGCTGCGCAATCATCCGCGCCGTGAGATCGTCTCGCGGGACGGCGCGGCGATCGTCCGCTACCGCTACGCCGATTTCGGCCGCCGCGTCGCGCAGTTGGCGCATGTGCTGGGCCGGCTGGGCGTGCGCGGCGGCGACCGCGTCGCGAGCTTCGGCTGGAACACCCATCGCCACCTCGAGCTCTATTACGGCGTGCCGTGCATCGGCGCGGTGCTGCACACGGTCAACATCCGGCTGTTCCCCGATCAGGTCGGTGAGCTCATCGAACATGCCGGCGACCGCGTCGTCTTCATCGACGGCAATGTAGTGCCGGCGATGCGCAAGGCGCTCGACGCGCGGCCGGCGCTGGGCGCGCTGACGTTCGTGATCATGGGCGCGGCGCACGAAACGCTGCCCAACGCACACGACTACGAGACGCTGCTCGCGGCCGAAGCGACGAGCTACGCGTATCCCGAGCTGCCCGAAAACGCCGCCGCCGTGCTGTGCTACACCTCAGCGACAACCGGCGAGCCCAAAGGGGCGCTCTTCTCCCACCGCTCGCAGGTATTGCACGCGTTCGCCGGCGGGATGCGCGACGCGCTCTCGATTTCGCAGCGCGATACCGTCCTGCCGATCGTCCCGCAATTTCACGTCAATGCCTGGGGTTTGCCCTATCTGTGCTTGATGGCGGGCGCCAAAGTCGTGATGCCCGGCGCCCAGCTCGATCCGGTCAGCGTGTGCGAACTCGTTGAGAACGAGGGGGTCACGCTGTCGGCGGGCGTGCCGACGGTTTGGCTCGCGGCGCGCGACCATATGAAAGCGACGGGCCGTGTTCCGCGCACGCTCAAACGACTGATCATCGGCGGGTCGGCGGTGCCGCCCAAGCTGTTCGACGATCTCGAGGAGATGGGGATCGGCGTGTATCACGCCTGGGGCATGACCGAGATGAGCCCG
>PLAE01000222.1 GCA_003134035.1 Candidatus Velthaea versatilis | reverse complement strand
CGGCGGACGGCGGCGCTGCCGCGGCGGCGAGCGGACGAACCGGCGGCGCGGGGGCGACCGCAGGGCGCGCCGTCAAGGCCCGGAGTCTGACGCTGCGTCCGCCGAAAAAACGGATTTTCTCGATCAGATCGTCTTTGACTCGCAGGATGTCGATGGTCGCCGAATCGGGCTTGGGGATGAAGTCGACGGCACCGATTTCCAACGCGCGCAGCGTCGTTTCGGCACCGTCGCGCGTGAGCGACGAAATCATGATCACCGGCGCGCTGCGTCGCGCGATGATCGCCCGCGCGGCCTCGAGGCCGCCCATTCCGGGCATTTCCACGTCCATCGTTACCAGATCGGGCCGCAGGTCGCGCTCCATCGCCACGCCCTCCTCGCCGGTCGCGGCGGTACCCACCACCTCGATATCGTCCGCGGCCGCCAGCATCTTGGCGATCGCCCGGCGCATGAAACCCGAGTCGTCGACG
Organism: Candidatus Velthaea versatilis; assembly: GCA_003134035.1. Classification (GTDB taxonomy): domain Bacteria; phylum Vulcanimicrobiota; class Vulcanimicrobiia; order Vulcanimicrobiales; family Vulcanimicrobiaceae; genus Velthaea; species Velthaea versatilis. Next base: position 11,712 of record PLAE01000222.1, on the reverse strand, counting down.
ATGACGACGCGAATGACGGTTTTGGCGCCGTTCATGGGCGGACGCTCCCGGACACCGCGGACCGAACGCGGTATGCGACCGATTCAGGCGACACGACCGGCTCGTACATGTCGGTCAGCGCGAAGAGCGATTCGGCATGACCCAGAAAAAGATAGCCTCCGGGGCGCAGCGCGCGGGCGAACGATNNATCAGCACGTTGCGGCAGAAAATCACGTCGAACGGACCATGACCGGCGACCCGGCGATCGTCCATCAGATTGAGCGAGCTAAACTGCACCAGCCGCTTGACGCGTTCGGAAACCGTAAAGCCGTCGCCCGACACGGTGAAGTACTTCTGAACCATCGCCGGTTCGGTGGCCCGAAAGGAGAGCGCGCGGTAGAAGCCGCGTGCGCATAAGTCAAGCACCCGCGGCGAGATGTCGGTGGCTTTGATCGAAATGTTGGCATCCGAGATTCGGCCCGTCTCGAGCAGCGACATTGCCAGCGAATACGGCTCCTCGCCGCTCGAGCAGGCTGCCGACCAAATCCGCAAACGCGGCGCAACCGACTGCAGTTCGGTCAAGATCGTGCCGCACAGCGCCTTGAGCTGCGCGCGCTCGCGAAAAAAATACGTCTCGTTGTTCGAGAGAACGGAGGCGAGGTCCGTAAATTCGGTCTCGCGGTCAGCCCCGAAGCGCAGAAACTTCACATACTCGGCGTAGCTGGTAAACGAACGCTTCACCAACCGCGTCTGAAGCCGGCTCAGCAGCAGAAACTGCTTGGCATCGTCGTAAAAGATGCCGAAGCGCTCGCGAACGATATCGCGCAGCAGGCGAAAATCTTCGTCGGAGATCGTGAAAGTCGACACGAACGGCTGCTACGAACCATACCGGATGCGCGGGTTCGCGACGGCATAGAGCAGATCGACGACGGTGTTGACCACGACGAAGACGGCGGCGAAGAGCAGCATGCAGCCGTTGATGAGCGGCATGTCGCGATTCGAGATCGCATCGAAGGCCAGCCGCCCGACGCCGGGCCACGCGAAGATGCTTTCCGTCAGCACGGCCCCGCCGAGCAGCAAGCCCGTTTGCAACCCCAGCACCGTGATAATCGGGATGAGAGCGTTGCGTAGTGCATGCTTGAAGATAACGGCGGATTGACCCAATCCTTTAGCCCGCGCGGTGCGGATATAGTCGCTGCGGAGCACGTCGAGCATGCCGCTGCGGGTGATTTTGGCGACGATCGCAAGCGGGATCGTCCCCAGTGTCAAGGCCGGCAGAATGAGGTGCCACACGGCATCGGCCGCGGCGCGGCCATTGCCGGCCAGGAGCGCGTCGATCACCACCAAGTGCGTCCGTGGCGGAACGTAATAATTCAGCGAGATGCGCCCCGAGATCGGAAAGACGTCCAAACCGAAATGTGACGGCAGAACGGCGAGCACATACACCAGCATCCAGCCCAGCCAAAACACCGGGATCGAGACGCCGAGCAGGACGGCGCTCATCGTGACGACGTCGAGCGTGCTGCGATGGCCGACCGCGGCGAAAATGCCGGCCGGGATGCCCACCACGATCGCTACGAGCATCGCACCGAGCGTCAACTCCAGAGTTGCCGGAAAATACTGCGCGAGTTTCTCGGCCACGGGCTGCGTGTCGGCGATCGATACGCCGAGATCGCCGTGCGCGACGCTCGTCAGATACGCTCCGAGCTGAACGTACCAGGGCCGGTCTAATCCGAGTCGCAAGGTAAGCCGCGCAATCTCTTGCGGAGTGGCATGTTCGCCCAGCCGCAGTTGAACCGGATCGCCCGGAATGGCATGCATGAACAGAAAGCTCGTGATGGTTATCGCGAGCAGGACGAACACGAGCCGGACGATTCGATCGACGATAAACTTCAGCATGCCTCACGCGCGCATGGCGCGCAGCGAAAACTTCGCCGCCTGCGCATAGAGATACATCCATTGCAGCGCAGAGAAATCGTTACGATCGTGCTGCAGCAAGTTGGCGAATACCGGCGTTGCTTCGAGTTGCTCGAAGAGGACGTCGAAGCGCGCCGGCTTGCGTTCCAAAAACGCCATCAGGTGATGGCGGTGCTTGAGCCGGCCGTAGAACGCGGCCTTGGTCGCGCGCTCGTAGGGCACCGCGGGATCGCGCACCCGGCCGGCGCGCGACGCCGCGGCCGACCGCGCGGCGAGCCGGCCGGTCGTGGCCGCTTCGTGGATGCCTTCACCGGTCGTCGCGTCGACGAGTCCGGCCGCGGTGCCGCCGACCATTACCCGGTCCGCCCCGATCGCGCGGCGCGGCAAGCCGCCGTAGAGCAGATTGCCCTCCGTGCGAATCGTGAACGGGATGCCCGCAAACAGCCGGCGCTCGACCGTCGCGAGAAAGGCGTCGAGCTCAGCGCGCAGTTCGGCGCCCGGTATCTTGGCTTGAATGCCGAGGCCAATCGAGAGATGGTCGCGTTTGGGAAACATCCAGGCAATCACGTTGCGTCCACTGCGCGGACTGACGTAATAGTGCATTTCAAGCACGCCGTAGGCGTAATCGATCGCCGGCGATTGCGGATACACGCGGTATTGCATGCAGGTGATGAGCCCCGCGTTCCAATCGCGATGCGCGAACCGCGGGTCGACGGCGTCGAGCCGCGCACTCGAGCCCGGCGCGAGGAACACCGAGCGGGCACGAATCTTCTTGCGCGTGCCCGCCCGATAGTCGGCGTATTCGACGACGACGCCGTCGCGCTCGCGTTCGAGCGAACGAAAGAGCATCCCGCAGCGGATGTCGGCACCGGCGGCGCGCGCCAAAGCGGCGATGGTTCCGTCGAGTTCCTCGCGCGTGGTCGTATGGGCGGTGCCGACGCCGAAGGCATAATTGCGCTTCGCCGTCGTGATCGAGATCAGCGGCGGATTGCAGTGCACGATCGAACGCGGCAGATCGAATGCTTCGCAAAACCCGGGCCGCAGCCCGGCGGCGCACACGCGTTTCGCGCCGACCACGGCGTCGCGTTCGAGCACGACGGTCGCGACGCCGGCCCGTGCCGCTTCGCGCGCGGCGATGCCGCCCGCGGGTCCGCAGCCGACGATCAAAAATTCGGTCGATTCCATGGCATCCGGGCTTCTGGGCAGGCGGCGCGGTGTCTTACCGACGCCTGACGATACGTCTAAAGTCTGACCACGTGAAGATTTTCGCCGTCTTCGGCGAGCGTTCGCGCAAGGGAGCAACCCGACAGCGCGGAAAACGCCGAGCGTGAAAGACACCGCGCTCGGCTTTGTTCGAGCCGCATACCGTCTCGTGTTTTCGTAAGGGACAATCGTGGATCCACAACTCGCAATCGGCCTTGGCCTCGGCGCCGGGCTGCTCGCTATCGCGTACGGCGTGTACCTCATTTCATGGGTGCTGCGCCAGCCGGCCGGAAACGCCGTCATGCAAGAGATCGCGGCGGCGATCCAAGAGGGCGCGATGGCGTTCCTCAAGCGTCAATACACCACGGTGGGCATCGTCGCGATCGTGTTGTTCATCGTTATCCTGATCGCACCGCCGCCGCTGGGTTGGGAAGAGGCGGTCGGCTTTCTGATCGGATCGGTGCTCTCGGGCGCGGCGGGCTTCATCGGCATGCTCGTATCGGTGCGGGCCAACGTGCGCACGGCCGAAGCGGCGCGCGGCGGCCTCAAGCCGGCGCTCAAACTAGCATTTAACGGCGGTGCCGTGACCGGGCTCCTAGTCGTCGGGCTGGGCCTCTTCGCGGTATCCGGTTACTATAAGATCGTACTGGCCGTGAACGCCGGCGACGAAACGAAGTCGCTCGCGGCGCTCATCGGCTTAGCCTTTGGCTGTTCGCTGATCTCGGTGTTCGCGCGGCTGGGCGGCGGCATCTTCACCAAGGCCGCCGACGTCGGCGCTGATTTGGTCGGCAAGGTCGAAGCGGGCATCCCGGAGGACGACCCGCGCAACCCCGCCGTCATCGCCGACAACGTGGGCGACAACGTCGGCGATTGCGCCGGCATGGCGGCCGACTTGTTCGAAACATACGTCGTCACCACGACCGCGGCGATGCTGCTAGGACATCTCGTGCTCGGCAGCGTCCCCGGCGCGACGACGTTTCCGCTCGTCATGGGCGCGCTCTCGATCGTAACGTCGATCGTCGGAACGCTCGTCGTCGGCAGCGGAAAAGTCGAGAAGAATTCGATCATGAACTCGCTCTATAGCGGGATGATCGTCGCCGGCGTCCTGTCGGCGATCGGCTTCTTCTTCATCGCGCGGACCGAGTTCGGCACGCCGATCACGGTCGGAACGCAGACGATCACGGCCTTCGATATCTTCGTCTGCGCGGTCGTCGGTTTGGCGGTGACCGGACTCATCACGTTCATCACCGAGATCTACACCGGCACGCAGTATGCGCCGGTGCAGAATATCGCCAAGGCTTCGATCACCGGCCACGCGACCAACATTATCGCCGGTCTGGCCGTTTCGATGCAGGCGACCGCATTGCCGGCGATCGTCATCGTCGTCGGTATTCTCATCTCGTACGGCTTCGCCGGCTTGTACGGCGTGGGCATCGCGGTCATGTCGATGCTCTCGATGGCCGGCATCGTCGTGGCGATCGACTCCTTTGGACCGATTACCGACAACGCGGGCGGGATCGCCGAAATGTCGGAAATGCCCCAAAACGTGCGCGACTGCACCGATCCGCTCGACGCGGTCGGCAACACCACCAAGGCGGTTACCAAGGGCTACGCCATCGGCTCGGCCGCACTCGCCGCCGTGGTTTTGTTCGCCTCGTTCCTGCAGGAATTGAGCGACCGCTGCAAATCCGATACGGCGCTCACGTGCTCGACGATACCCGTGACGTTCGGGCTGCAAGATCCCTACGTGCTCACCGGCCTGTTCGTCGGCGGCCTGCTGCCGTATCTGTTCTCGTCACTCTCGATGGAATCGGTTGGCCGCGCCGGCGGCGCGGTCGTCGAGGAAGTCCGGCGCCAATTTCGTGAAAAACCCGGCATCATGGACCGCACCGAGAAGCCCGATTACGGCACGACCGTCGACATCGTGACGCGCGCGGCCCTCAAAGAAATGGTGTTGCCCGCGCTCATCCCCGTCGGCGTTCCGATCATCGTGGTCTTGCTCAGCTTCGTGTTGCCCAACAACGGCGGAGCGAAGATGATGGGCGGCGTGCTCGTCGGCTCGATCGTGACCGGACTTTTCCTTGCGTTGTCGATGACCAGCGGCGGCGGCGCCTGGGACAATGCGAAAAAATATATCGAAGACGGACACTTCGGCGGCAAAGGTTCGCCCGCGCACGCCGCGGCGGTTACCGGCGATACGGTTGGCGATCCCTATAAAGATACCGCCGGCCCGGCGATCAACCCGATGATCAAGGTGCTCAACATCGTGGCCCTCTTGCTGGTCGGCTACGTCGTCCACTAAGCTCCCAGCCGAGGAAAGCGCGTGCGGTGCCGCGCGGGTGAAGCACGGTCACGACCTGGAGCCGGAAAGCGATGGTGCGCATGGGCTCCCCACAATCGTCGTTGGCGAAGGACCATCGACGCTGAGTTCGTGCTTGTCGGCCGGCGTACCGAACGAAGCCGCGATAGCCGCTCTCGCCCACGATCGTTCATCCAGCAGCATATCTTGCGTTTGACCGAGTTAATTTACAAGCGAACCGTGACCCAAGCGTCTTTTTGCCCTTCCATGTCCGATAGAGAAAACAAAGCTGTCAACGCGTCCGTCGTCCGGCGGCATCCTTCGCGACAAAAAGTGATTCGGAAATCTTCGTGCGCAAGTTCTGGAGCCACTGTAAAATCGGCGTCAAGCTGCAGGCGGCGTTTGCGCTTGTGATGCTGATCTTCGCCGCCGCTCTCATCGGCGGCTTCATCGAAAATGCGAAGGTTGAGGCGCTTACCAAACTGCAGGAGGTGACGATCGTCGCCGGCCGGTCAGCGGCAAATAGGCTCGCAATCGCCATCGGTCGAACCGACGACGTAGGCGCGTATTACGTTGGAAATCGCTCCGCGAATGCCGTAAAGTATCTCACGATGTACCGGCAGAACGTTGCGCTGTTCCAGTCGACGTTCACCGAGGTCGCGAGCCTCGCGGACGATGACCTCCAACGCGCGCTCGTCGCGAAAATGCGGACCGCCGCCGATGCTCCCGACGGTTGGCTTCAAGGCAACGAGAAAGCTTTCGCTCTGAGAGCCGGCGGCAAGTTCGACGCGGCGGCGAAGGTCTATTTTGAAGCGCCGCCGGACGACGTATACGCCGCGGCGCTCGCGTATCAGGATGATGCCCAAGCAGAGTACACGGTCAGCAACGCGGAAGTTACTCGTCTGTACGCGTACGCGAAAATTCTGGGCGGCGATCGGCGCCGTCGTCTCAGAGGACATTGCCGCGCTCACGCTGATCCTCAGACGTCTGGCCGACGGCGATCTCACCGGCAGGTTTGCTTCAAGCTGTACCCCGCTCAAAGTCGGCGGGAACGACGGCGCTCGGCGAGATGGCGACCGAGTATACAGCGGCGACGGATCACCTGCGCAACCTCATCTCGGGCGTTGCCGTCACGAGTAAGTCGCTAGCGGCGGCCTCCGCGCAAGCATCAGCGGCGTCAAAACAGTCGACGACGGCGGTCGATCAAATCGCCCGATCAGTCGAGCTGGTCTCTTCCGGTGCTGAGAACCAAGCCGGCCAGATCGCCGACACCGCGACCGCCATCGAAGAGCTGAGCCGGACTGCCGAGCAAATCGCACAGGTGGCCGCCAACCAAGCCCAATCCATCGCTGAAACGACGGCAGCCTTGCAAAAGCTCGACAACGGCATCGGTGCCTTGTCGTCTCAAGGCGCAACGCTCACGACAGCAGCCCGGGAAGCGTCTTCGGAGGCCACCACGGGCAATGCTGCCGTCAGCGAAACCGCCGGCACCATCGCCCGACTCAAGGCGGTTTCAACGACGGCCGCCACCGCCATGGCCAGCCTCGAAGAGCGTTCGTCGCAGGTCGAAGAGATTGTGGATACGATCGAAGACATCGCCGATCAGACGAATTTGCTCGCGCTCAATGCCGCCATCGAGGCCGCCCGAGCCGGTGAACATGGTCGCGGTTTTGCCGTCGTCGCCGATGAAGTCCGCAAGCTCGCCGAGCGCAGTTCGACGGCCACCAAAGAGATCTCCAAAATTCTGAGCGACATCAAACGCGAAACCGTTTCCGCGGCCCACGCGATGCGCACGTCATCGGACTCGATGGATTCGGGGATCGCCGTCTCGCAGCGCGCTTCGCGCTCATTGGAAAGCGTCAGTCGCGCCATCACCACGACGAGCAAGGTAGCCGAATCGCTGGCCGGCCAGGCCCGCGAGATGCAAGACGCCTCGATGCGCGTGACCGAGAACATGGCCAGCGCCTCGGCGGCGGTGGAAGAAAACGCTGCGGCGGCGTCCGAGATGCGCAGCACGACGGACCACGTAACGAACGCCATGGTGCCGGTCGCCGCCACCGCATCGCGAAACGCAGCGACGGCTCAGGAAGCGGCCCTGTCGACCCGGCAACTTGCGATCGGCATCGCCGAGATCGACTCAACCGCTCGGGCCCTGCGCGATCAAGCAGAACAACTCGAGGGCCTTGTCTCCAAGTTCATCTTCGAGGAGTCAAGCGCGCCGGTAGATGCGCCACGCACGCGCGCAACGCCGCGAGCAGTCTCGCTGCATCGCTAAGTAGGCGCCGATCCAAAATGACGACGAGGTTCCGGCGAGGTTCCGCTTTTGGAGACCTTACTGCTCATCGCAGCATACGATCAGCTCGCGGCAGCGGTCGATCAACTACGCTCGCAGATGACTTGTTGCCTTGAAGGTTCGACCTAAGCCGAGAACAACGCGGGCGCATTGCAAAGGCCTACCGAGATATTGAGGCGACCGTTACTTCGATTGACGAATGCTCGCTTTTGAGCGTAGCGAAGAAAGATAGACTCTCATGGCAGCGCTCGACGACAACATCCAGACGCGACTTTCCGGCAAAACGCTCCAGGTGGTAAGTTTCGCGCTCGGTAGCGAAGAGTACGGCGTCGACATCGCCCAGGTGCAAGAGATCAATCGAATGATGGCGATCACGCGTGTGCCACGGGCTCCACAGTTCATGGAAGGCGTCATCAACTTACGCGGCCAGCTCATTCCGATTATCGATTTACGTACGCGCTTCGGCATGAATCGCGCTGAACGCACCAAAAACACCCGCATCGTCGTCACCGAAATCGGCAGCAAACGCCTCGGTATGGTCGTTGACTCGGTTTCCGAGGTTTTGCGGATACCCGTCGAGCAAATCGAGGACGCGCGCGACCTCGTTGCAGGCGTCGATATCGAATACATCGGAGGCGTGGGCAAGCTAGACGACCGCCTCATCATCACGCGTGATATCGGCTAGCGAGAAGTCGGAACTTCAAGAGCTGAGCACAGCAGCTTAAGTGCGCCGCCTTCATCGACCCATTCCCCCGCCTCGGCCGTGGCCGCGATCGAACTTGGGCTCCTGACCCCGATCGATCTTGGGCTTTTGCCCTTGCTCGAAAGCCAAGTTGCGCTGGCGCTTGCGCTCTTCTTCGCGCTCGATCCGCATGTTGACGGCCCGTACCACGTCACGCACCATCATCTTCCCGTTGTCGCGCTGCGCTCCCACTAGCAGCTCGCCAAAGTCTTGAACCTCGTCCTTGCCATAGGCGATCGTGACGTCTTCGCGCGCCCGCGTCACGTCAACATAGAGCCCGCGCCGCGCCTCAGCCGACGACGCTAGCGCGAAGACGCTATCGACGGGCCGCCGTTGCGACCGATACGACGTCGTGGCGTAGCCGGGATCGATCGCGCGATGCTCGTGGAGGTCCCACACCACGCGCTTCTCGTCGCGCAGGCGCACCAGCTCAAGCCGGCCATCGTCGCGATGCCCGCCGAGCGTGTAGAGATCGCCGCTGACCCCGCCGTGCGCGCGCTCGCGCCCAACGAGTACATCCCCGATCCCGAAGCTCCGCTCGCCGAAGTCCTTCGCGTACACGCGCTCCTCGCCGGTCCGCCCGCGCCCCGTTTCCCGCGCCAGCTCATTCATCGCGCGCACGTCGTCGTTGCGCGACGCCACGAGCAGCGCGCTCTTCCCGGCCCGCCTCGCCTCCGCCCACGACCGCACGAGCGCGCTACGCGCTTGGTCGTGGGTCCGATGCTCGCGCACCGCGCCCTTCTCGCGCAGCACGTCGAAGGCACGCGACACCACCCCGGCCCGTAAATCGGTCGCCACCTCGCGCAGCCATTCCTCATTCGCCCGCCGCATGTTGTGAAAGTCCAGCGCGCCGTGCTCCTCGGCTAACCCCCGCAAAACGCTGCCCCGGCCAACGCTCTCGTGCTNNGCCGAGCAACATCACGCGCGCCGCACCTCACGCTCGATGTCGGCGCCGCTCCACACCGAGCGCGTCTTGGCCAACCGATCGAGCACGAGCTCCGGCTGCGTGAGTAATCCGTCAACGCGCGACGCGCTGCGCAATCCCTGCGTACGCTCCTTCCAGGTAAAATAAAGCGCGTTCGATTCGTAGCCAACGCCGCGGCCGTGCGCACAATCCGCCAAAATAAGCCTCGAATACGATAGCGCCACTGCCTCAAGCTCCCACGTTGGCCGCCGCTATCACCACTCTCACCTCCGTAGTCGACACCGCGCCGTTTTCTACAGCCAGATAACTTCGCCGAATAAGCGCCGTTCTACTCAGCCGCTAACAGCAGAACGCGTGCTCGGCGCCCGGATAGATTTTATGTCGTTGGAAACGGTTAGCCCGGCGGCGAACGCGTGCACCGATTCGAGCGGTATGCCGTGATCGGCTGAACCGAAGCTCGCCACGAGCGTATGTCAATCGCTGCCGGTTCAATGCCGCTCACGCTTCCGTACCATATTGCGGCGGCGTCGAAGACGCCGGCGAAGCCGTGCGCTCTTCGGAGAGCCATGATGCCGCCCCATGCAGAAGCCAACAATGGCCGTGCCGGTACGCGGATGATTTGCGCGTAGCCAGTCGGACGTCGCCAAGATGGCGGGATCGACCGTTTCGAACGTGAGCTGCTTCGCGAAAGCAAGGAATGCGCGGTAGTCGCTCTCGATGTCACCGTCCGGCGCGCCTGACCCAGCGTACAAGTCGGGAATCACGGTCGTGAAGCCTTCGGAGGCGAACCGTCGCGCGGTATCGCGTTGCTGCGAATCGATGCCGGTGATGTGCATTGCCATCACGATCGACCGGGTTTCAGCAGTCGCGTTCCTCGGCGTGGCACAGTAGGCGGGCAGCGGTCCGCCGTCGCGCTCTATGACCATCTGCTTGGCGACGACCTCGTCGGTATACGAATTTTCTCGGATCATTCCGCGATGCTACGCAGGTAGAAACCCGTGGTGAAACACCCGGCGTCACGCCGGAACGGCAGTAGGTTCGGGGGGTACTGCCCTTAATTTGAGGCTAGCTTGTCAAGCCAACGCGATCCGTCCCGAATATCACGGCGCGCTAACCCGAATGTTTTCTTGTAGGCCGTGCCGCATAATGGATGCCTCGCTTCGACCGGCATGCGCTAAGCTCGACCAGCTCATTAAGACGATTGGTGCCATTTCCAACTACGCAAAGCAGCAAAGGGTCGTGAGTATCTTGAAAGACTCCACGTACTAAATACTTTTAAATCGATAAATCTCACCCGAGGATAACCAAAGCGACTGCTATGAAGGCTGCCTCTGGAGTCAATTAGTTTGATGCACTAGCCTTCCAGCCTCCATGTTGACCCCTTAAGCGTAAGGACCAGTGAAAACCGCGTCCTACTCCAGCCCGTACAACAAAAAGGCAATTCACAAGTGCTATTTCGACGTGGGGTCTGCGGACAGCGACGCTCACGCTTCGACTTTCACCCGATCGCTCTTCACGAGCGCGTCGAGTGAAGCCAAGTTAGCCGCTTCGATGGCCTCCATGCGGGCGGCGTTGGCGGCGATGTGGCCGTGGGCGCGTTCGTCGAGCAACACATCTTTGAGATAGCCGCCGGTAAACGACGCGGGATTCGCGGCGAGCTCCTCGGGCGTGCCGACGCCCACGATCGTGCCGCCGCGCTCGCCCCCCTCGGGTCCCAGGTCGATGAGATAGTCGGCGGTTTTGATGACGTCGAGGTTGTGCTCGATCACGAGCACGGTATTGCCCACGTTGACCAGCCGCTGCAGCACGTCGAGCAATTTGTGGATGTCGGCGAAGTGCAGCCCGGTCGTCGGCTCGTCCAGAACGTAGAAGGTGCGGCCCGTCGCGCGGCGCGAGAGTTCGGTCGCGAGTTTGATCCGCTGCGCCTCACCGCCCGAAAGCTGCGTCGCGGGCTGACCCATCTTGATGTAGCCCAGCCCGACTTCGGCAATCGTTTTGAGTTTATTGGCGATGCGCGGAATCGCGCTGAAGAGCTCGGCGGCTTCGTCGACGCGCATCTCGAGAATGTCGGAGATCGACTTGCCTTTGAACTTCACCTCGAGCGTCTGCGAGTTGTAACGCCGGCCCTTGCAGACCTCACACGGAACGTACACGTCGGGCAAGAAGTGCATCTCGATCTTGATGACGCCGTCGCCCTGGCACGACTCGCAGCGCCCGCCTTTGACATTGAACGAAAACCGCCCCGGCGTGTAGCCGCGCATCTTCGATTCGGGCGTCAGCGAGAACAGCTCGCGAATGAGATCGAACGTTCCGGTGTAGGTCGCGGGATTCGAACGCGGCGTGCGGCCGATCGG
>PLAE01000220.1 GCA_003134035.1 Candidatus Velthaea versatilis | reverse complement strand
GCAAGCCGCCGAGTTCGTCGACAGTCGGGCAGGCACGACTGTCAGGCTCGACGCTTCCGGGCGGCGGCGGATTTTTTCTTGCGGCGGACGCTCGGTTTTTCGTAGTGCTCGTGCTTGCGGGCCTCAGCGAGGACGCCGGCCTTTTGCGTCGCTTTCTTGAATCGCCGCAACGCGCTTTCGATCGTCTCGCCTGGTGCAACTCGTACTTCCACGAACAACCCTCCCTTCGCCCGGCGCCTTGGCACCGTCATTGGCTCGCGTATCACGCCAGCCCAACGACGAACGATACCATAGCCGGTCCCCGAGGTCAACGCTTCTCGGGACGCCGTCCGCCCGGCGGGCGGCCGCGCCCGCCGGCACGGCCGCGAATGGAACGCCAAGCGGCACCTTCGATGGACGCGAGCGTTTCAAGATCGTCTAAGCATTGCGCGCTACGATGTTCGCCGGAAGCCGTCGAAGACCGCACGCCATTCCGAATCTTCATTCCCGACCGCTTGAGGGCAAGGACATGCACACGAACGTATCGCGAATCCTCGTCGCTGCCGCCGGCGCCGCGCTCGTCGCCGCGCCGCTTGCAGCCTACGCGCAGCCGTCCTACGCGCAGTCACCCTCGTACGCCGCGCGCAGCGAGACGATTACCGGCACGATCAGCTCGGTCCAGAACGTCAACCATCTCATCGTCGCCGACGACCGCGGCTTCACCGACGACGTTACGCTCCGGTCGGATGCCCAGGTACTCTCGTACGGCGCGCGCCTCGAACCGGGACAGCGCGTGACCATCGTCGGGTCCAACGGCGGACGCACATTCGTGGCCGACCGCATCTCGACTCATGGGCCGTCGTATGCCGCGGGCTACGCTCCCGTCCCCGCTTACTATCCCGCCCCGGTCTACTATGCCCCGGTCTACGCGTATCGCCCGTACTATCCGGTGTCGGTGGGACTGTTCTTCCACTTCCGCTAGCTTGCGCTTAACGACACGACCCTCAGCCGAGTTCGGCGATTGCCTTGAAAACCGGTCAATTCAGCCGGGGGGCCAGCTCATCGGCCGGCCGGCGAGGACATGCAGATGGAGATGATGCACCGACTGGCCGGCGTCCGGACCCTCATTGGTCACGACGCGGTAACCGTGCGCGCCGAAGCGCGTGCCTAATTCCGCCGCGGCCGCAAGGAGCCGCGCGCAGGCCTCGGGATCAGCCGATCCGGCAAACTCGCTCAAGTGAGCGACGTGCGTCGTCGGCACGACGAGGATATGCGTCGGCGCGACCGGATGGAGATCGCGAAACGCAACGACGTGGTCGTCGCGCAGCACCTCGTCGGACGGCAAGACGCCCGCGACGATCTTGCAAAAGAGACAGCTCGGATCGCTGGTCATTTCGCCTCCGCCGGTTTGATGAGCTCGAGGTGGTAGCGCGTGTCGGGGCTCGGAACGAAGCCGGCGATCGACGTCCGCAGCGCGATCGGAACGACCGTGTGGACCAGCGCCACCGCCGGGACTTGATCGTGAACCAGCGCATTGGCCTGCTGGTAGATCGCACGCCGGCGACGCTCGTCGACCGTGCCTTGGCCGGCCAGCATCAGCCCATGAAATTTCGGATCGCGCCAAAACGAATAGTTTTGCGCCGTGCCTTTATGCGCCGAATCCTGATCGAGCAGCGGATACAGAAAATCATCCGGATCGCCGTTGTCGCCGCTCCAGCCAATGAGACACATCGCATGCTCGCCGTTGCGCACCTTGCTCAAGAAAACGCCGAACTCGAAGGGCTGCAGCGTGACGTTGATGCCGGCATCCTTGAGCTGGGCCTGCAATGTTTCGGCCAACCGCTGCGGCTCGGGCATGTACGGTCGCGGCGCCGTCGGGTAATACAAGTCGGTTGAAAAGCCGTTCGGAAATCCGGCTTGCGCGAGCAGCGCTTTCGCGCGCACCACGTTGCGCGGATACGGATTGAGCGCGGGATTCTCGCCGAGCATGCCCGGCGGCGTCCAATTGCCCGCAGCGATCGTGCCCGGCGCATATAAGCCTTTGACGATCGCGTCGACATCGACCGCGTAGGCCACGGCCTGACGCACCGCGAGCTGGTCGAACGGCTTCTTTTCGACGTTGAGCGCAAGATAGGCGAGATTGTTCGACGGTTGATTCGCGATCGTGATCCCCGATTGTCCGGCCAGCGACTTCGCGTCGTCGGGCCGCGGATCGGTGAGCATCTGGATATCGCCCTTTTGAATCGAGAGCACGGATGTCGCTTGATCGGGAATGTCGCGAATCACCACGGTGCCGAAGGTGGGTTTCGCGAGCGGTCCGTTGTAGGTCGGATTCGCCGTGAGCGTGATGTGGTCGTCACGAATCCATTCGCTGACCGCATACGGCCCGCTGCCGACCGGCTTGCCCTCGAACGCCTTCGGATCGGCTTTGATCGCCGCCGGCGAACCGATCGCGAACGACGGCATCGCGATATCGCGCAAGAACGGCCCGAACGGATGCGCCAGCTCGAGCACGACGCTCGTCGCCGACGTCGCCTTGACGTCGCGGATGACGCCGGGGAAACCGCCGAACATATCGGCGTAATACGAATAGTCGAAGTTGCCGCGGTTGGGATCGCTCGGCAATCGCCAGCGATCGAAGTTGAACTTCACCGCTGCGGCGTCGGCCGGCGTCCCGTCGGCGAAGATCGCTTTGGGCCGCAGGGTGAACGTCCACTCGGTGCCGGCCGCGTTCGCGCGCCACTTCGTCGCGAGCGCCGGCACGATGTCGAACGAGCCGGGTTTGAAGGTCACGAGATTTTCCATGACCTCAGCGGTGGTGTTGAGCGAGATGCCGTCGGTCTGATGCGAGGGATCCAAACCAATGGCATCCTTGACCCGCGCCATGACCAGCGGAGCCGCGGTGCCGGCGCCCGCGTTCCCCGAGCCGCCGCCGCAGCCGGCGACGAGAAACGCGGTCAGCGTGACGGCGACCAAGCGAACAAACGGACCGATCATGCCGTACACTTCCGCGCCGGCGACGGTTCGCCCAGCAGGACGCCCCGTACGCCGCGCGCGATCAGCGATCGGCGGGCAACCCTTGGACCGACCGGCGCATGTGGATGATGCTCAAGGCGGTCAGCGTGCCGGTCCCGGCCGCCGGCGCCCCGGTCGCCACCAGACACACCTTGCCGACGGCGATGTCGCGCGAATAGTAGCCGGCAGCGAGCACCGCCCGCGCATCGACGGTGACGTCCCGGCCGCTGCGCAACGCGAAGACCATGGAGCCGTTGTCGTTGCGCCGCAAGACGCCGTAGAACTGGTGGACGGCCCGCACTTGCGGGGACGGAGCGACGCGCGCGACCGGTGCACGCGCGATCACGTGCGACCCGGGCCCGAAGACGACGGGGCCGGCTAGCCGAATCGCCGTCGCCGGTGATGTTCCGATGCTCCGCGCTGCGGGTGCCCGCACGAGATCGGAGCTCGTCGTCCCGGTGAGCCCGTAGACTGCGACTTGCCCGCCCGTGAGGGTTCCGCTCGCGCTGAGGACTTGCGAGGGAACGTACACGCGGCCGTTCGCGACCGTCGGGACGAGCATCGAATCACCCGAGCCGCTGGTCCACTGGCCGGCGTTCGTGGAGTACAGCAGGTTCATCGTCGCCGCATCGTAGGCTTGCAGGGCGAACGTCGGATCGGCACGATTGATGAGCCAGACGACCGCGCTGCCCGGCAACGTACCGTTCGACGTCACCAGCGGAGTGGCGCCGCCCTCGCTGGGGAGAACGACGGTCGATTGCGCAGCCGGTACGAGCGTCACGCTCGAGCCCGTGTTGAGCGCGAACGAATGGGCGTATGTCGCCGCGTCGGCCACCACGACGTATTGCTGCGCGCCCGGCCCCGTATAGTAAGCAATGCCGCCCCAGACGCCGCCGGTTTGCGATTGAACGGCGTTCGCGGCGGCACAGTTGGCGCTGACCGTCGGGTCACATCCCGTCCGGTAGCCGTACGATAGGGTCGCCTCGGGCTCGGCGGGACCACCGCTATATCCGCCCAGTGAATCGCGGTTCAAGACGCGCAGCGCCGGAACTTTTCCTTCGTGCAGCACAAGATGCGGATACGCGCCGGGCTGATCGGGGACGAGCACGGGGCCGCTCGACGACAGATCGAAATCGGATTGTGTTTCGCTCACGTGGTTGCGCGTGGTGAACGAGTCCAGCCGGTTGAGGCCAGGCCCGACCTTGAGCAGGCTATTATCGAAATTGATCGAGCCGTCGTACGAACCGTTGCCGGTCGTAAAGTAGATATTTCCGGAGCCGTCGGCCGCCGGCGCGACACCGCCTTGCCAAATCGCATCGAGCAAGCTGTTCGAGAACGCATCGCCCGTCGACAGCGGCGCCAGCGTCGCCTCGTTGAAACCGAAGAGCCAGCCGACAACGGGGTTGTTGGCCGAGTTCACTTCGATGTCGCAGAAGCTGGCAAAGGCGACGTACACCGCGCCGTTCGCTAGCGTCAAACCGGCGCGCTGGCGCTGAAATTGCGGGTTGAACGTTTGACCGGTACCGGGGATGCTGCCGGTGACTTCGGCCGGCGTCAGCAGGTCGACGCCGGAACTCAAGGCGAGTGCATGGATGCGATGATGGTACGAACTCGTGACCGTCGAGTACGTCGGGACATCGACGTAGAGCGCGTTGCTCGCTCGATCGATGACCGGCGTCCCCATGATGCCGATATCGGGCAAACTATCCTTGCAGCCGCCGACATCGGCGGTCGTCAGACTGCGTTCACCGCTGCCGATCAGACTGCGCTGCCAAATGAGCGCGCCGGAGTTGGCATCGAAGGCATAGACGGAGTCTTTCGCGGTCCCCACGACCAGCAAATCGTGGCGTGAGCCCAGCGTGGGAATGTTGACGCCGGTGGCGACGAGCGGCTGCGCGTCGACCGAACCGTCGACGCTCACCGCGCCGAGCAAACCGAAGGTCGCCGGCGCCACGTTGGCGTTGGTGAGGATCTGCTCTTGCGGATTCCAACTCGTGCGGTACGCGTCGTAATGGCTCGTCGTATTGTCGGTGGCCGACGGCGCCACGAAACCGGCCGGAGCGATTTCGATGCCGCTGACCTCCGCCTGGACTCCGTTGACGCCCGCGAACGCGATAGTGATCTGACCTGCGGCGTTCGCGTTCGTGCCGAACGAGCGCGTAACGGCGCGGTTCTGCGCACCGGCGAGCGCGAAGACGTCGAGGTTCCAAGCTGCCGGTGCGCCGTTGATGGTCACGTTGAACAGGCGCTGTCCAACTCCGGTGACGTATGGTTCGGCGAAATGGAGGCGCACCGAATACGCGCCGCCGGGGACCAATCCGCCCAGCGTGTAAGTGAACGCATTGCCGTACCGCGTCGATTGATACACGGCCTGCGGGGCCGGCTGCGTCACTCCCGACAGATCGATCCCGGCACGGGTTATGTACGTCCCCGTCGATCCGCTCGCGGGACCGGGATCGCGCGACCACGTGGAGATCGCACCGCCGCCGGTGCGGATCAACAGCGGCTGCTGAATTTCGATCCCGCTTATGATCGCGTTGCCGCGATTCTCGCCCGCAAAGGTAATCCAAATTTGCCCGTAATAGGGCGTGGCTGATTCAATGAGCGTGACGGCGCGATTCTGAGCGCCGGCGAGCGAAAAGACGTCGACGTTGGATGCCGCACGCGCGCCGTTAATCGAAACATTGAAGACGCGCTGTCCCGCGGCGGTAGCGGTCGGCTCGGCGAAATGCAGCCGAACCTCGTACACGGCACCCGGGGCGAGCCCGCGAAACACGTACGTGAAGTTCGATCCGTAGCGGCTGGTTTGATAGACGGCTTGCGGCGCCGGCTGTTGGACGCCCGACGTGTCGATCGCCGCGCTCGTGGTGGAAATAGCCGTGCGAAAGCCCTGCGCCGGTCCGGGATCGACAGCCCAACTGCCGACGGCCGCGCCGCCGGTGTGGACGAGGATCGACGTGAGCCCCGCGGCTCCGGCCGGCAACGCTCGCAACGGACCCGCCGCGGCAGTCAGGGCGACGAGCGCGAAGACAAAAGCAAAGAGCGAGCGCGGCAAAAAAACCTCCGAGCGAACGAAGACGGCAACACAAAGCCGGACCGCTGTTATGCTCCCAGGTCCGCGCCGATAGCACTTCAAACCTATCAGTCCAAAGGACTAATCGGCAAGAGCCTTTTGCTCCCATTCGTGCGCAGCATGCGCGCCGCACCGGTTTTCGTTTCGTTTGTTCTAATGCGAGCGGATCGTGAAACTCCACGCGCGTTCGGCGCGATTACCGGCGGCGTCGCTCACCGCGACGCGCACATTGACCGTTCCATCACCGAGCGGGACCGTCGGACTATACGTGATGAAACCGCCGGTCCGATACGCGGACGCCGTCACGTCGAGTCCGTTGACGTTGATCGTGACCGTCGAGGGGTTGATCCCCACGTTGGTCGGCGAGCTGAACGTCGCGAAAATGCTGGGCGTCGTGTTGTTGACGGTTTGACCGGCCGGCGGCGCGAAATCGGTAATCGTCGGCGGGGTTGTCGAAACGGCGATGAGCGCCGGCGCCTCGACTCGCGGCGCCTGCGTTCCGTTGACCTCGAGATGACCGTAGACCGCGACTTGACCGAAGTTGACGTTCGGCGGAATCACGTACTGGGCGCGATAATCGCCCGGAGCATCTTCGCGCAGCGGAACGCCTTCGACATACGAGCCGATGTCGAAGCTGGCTTTCCCGCCGGGCGTACCTTTGAGGGTAACGTTGAATTTATCGCCGGCGCGCAGCGCGCCCGTCACGTCAACGCTGAACGCCGTGATGGCCGCCGCGCCGGCGGCCGGTTGCGGCGTGGCCGGCATCGCGCGGGCGATGATGATTTGACGCTTCTCGCCGGTATCGGGATTCGAGCGCACGACGAGCGTGTCGCCGACTTGCGCGTCGCCGATGCTCGCGGCCGTTCCGTTGAGCGTGATCTCGGTGCCGGCGTCGGGCGTTACCACATGGCCGTCGCGCAACACGAGCGCCGAGGGGGAAACGGCGGCGACCATCCCCGTGCGCGACGCGTAGCGGTCGACGAGCTGATCGACTTTGCCGTCTTTGGTCACGAAAACACTCACCGCGTCGCCGGCGTGAACGTCGCCCAGCGTCGCGTTCGTGGTGGTCCGCGCGACCGTGTCCTGCAGCACGATCTTGGCGTCGGAATTGATCGCGATCGAGCGCACCGAGCCGCTGCGCGTCACGGTGATCGATTCGGGCATCGAATTGAGGTCGACCGCGGTCACCGTCCCGATGATCTGCATGCGGCCGCCGTCGACGTTTTGGGTTAGCGACGGCGTGCGTCCGACCAGCGACGAGATCACCTCGACCCGCGCGGCCTTGGCGTCGTAACTGACCGCGGCACCCAACGAGTCCGCGACGAAGCGCAGCGGCACGTACGTCGCCCCGTCGATCTCGACGGCCGGCCCGTCCATCCGCACGGGCTGCCCGTCGATGAGCGCCTGATCCGAGCCGAGGTGCAGCTTGATCGTCTTGCGCGGCGCCGCCGCCGTGATGTCATCGCCGTCGCGCGACACCGCGATCCCCAGCGCCCCATAGATGCGCACGATCGGCACCAGCAGGCGGCCGTTGACGACGCGCGGCGCCGGATCGGCCGCGACGTCTTCGCCGTTGATCGCGATCGCGATGATCCGGGTCGGCAGTTCCGTTTTCGCTCTTGGTTTCGCTGCCGGTTTGGGCTTGGCGCGTGCTCCGGCCGGGACCGCACCGCCGCTCGCGGACGTTGTCAGCACGCCCGCCGCGGCCAGCGCCGCCGCCAGCGCACGCGATTTTAGGAACATTCGATGACCTCGCGATACACCGCGGCCGTTCCGGCCGCGAACCGATCCCAGGTATACGCTTGAAGGGGGCGCGCGCCCTCGGCGGCGCGCGCCGCGAACGGCGTCGGATCGCGAACGACTTCGTCGAGCAGCGCCGTGAGCGCCCCAACGTCGGAGGGGTCGAAGATCCAAGCATACGGCCGGACGATCGACGGAATCGCGCCCGCGCTGGCGATCACCGGGGTGCCGACCACGGCTGCCTCGAGCATCGGGATGCCGAAGCCCTCGGACAAGGCGGGGTGAACGTACGCCAGCGCCGCGCGATAGTGGCGATGCAGTTCGGCCGGCGTGAGATGCCCGCTGAAAATCAGCCGGCCCCGCTGTCTCCAGTAGCGTTGCGCGATGCCCGGATCGGCATTCCCGGTGATCCGCAGGTCGATGGTTCGCTGGGGCGCGATCGCCGCCCAAGCCGCGAAGAGCGTCCCCAGATTCTTGTGCGGTTTATGATTACCGGCGTAGAACAGGAATGGCTGCTCGGCCACGAGCGGTTCACGCGCTTCGAGCAACTCGGGATCGTAGCCGAGCGGAACAACCCGGCAGCGCTCGGGCCGGGCCCCCAGCAGCGCTTCGCAATCCGCGATCGTGCGCTCGTCGCCGACGATGAGCCGCCGGGCCGCACGCGCCAGCGGAACACCCACGAACCGGTAATGCAGCGCCGCCGAACGGCCGAACAGGGCGGCGTAGCGCAGATGGATCAGATCGTGAATGGTCACGACATAGGGCCGCGGCCGCAGCAGCGGCGCGTACGTGGTTGGGAAATGCACCAGCCGCGCACCGCTGCGCACGATCGCGAGCGGTAAGCCCAGTTGCTCTGAGACGCCGAAGTTTTCGCCCCGCCCGATCGGAACGCAACGCAGATCGGGCGCCGCGGCGGGCAGGCGCGCGATCAACTCGCCCAAGTACTTGCGCACCCCGACCGACATGCGGCGCGTGGTGCGCGCATCGACGGCCACATCGATCAACGCAAAAACTCGCGGTAGATCGCGGCCGTGGCGTGCGCCGTGTGTTCCCAGGTCAGTTCGCGGGTCGCGGCTTGCGCGGCGCCGGCGATGCGCGCGAATGCCGCGGGTTCCTCGAGCGCGCGCTGCAAGAGCGCGCGCAGCGCGGCCGGATCGTCGGCCGCAAACGCCAGCGCGTGCGGCGCGAGGACCGCGGGCAGCGCGCTGCGCGCGGCGATCACCGGCGTGCCGATGCGCATCGCCTCGAGCATCGGCAGCCCAAAGCCCTCGCGCAGCGCGGGATGGACGTACGCGCGCGCGCCCCGATAGAGCGCCGCGAGTTCGGCATCGCTGACGTCGCCGGTGAAGACCAACCGCCCGCGCGCGCGCCGCAGCGGTGCGAACGCCGCACCGACGTCGTCGTTGCCGGTCAGCAGCAGGTCGACCTCGTGCGCCTCGGGCAACGCGGCCCAAGCGCTCACCAGCGTGCGCAAATTCTTATGGCCGCGGTGATTGCCGACGTACAAAAAATATGGCACGTCGCGGAGACACGCGGCGCACGGCGTTGCGGGCAAATCGACGCCCAAGGGCACGATGCGGATGCGCGCCGGATCGACCCCCAGAAAACGTTCGAGGTCGGCGGCCGTCGGCGCATCGTCGGTGATGATCGCCCGCGCGCGGCGCGCGACCGGCCCGACCCCGTACCGGTAGTACGGGCCGACTTTGCGTTTCCCGAAATCCGGATAGTGCAGATCGATGAGGTCGTGGATCGTCAGCACGTACGGCGCTGGAATCAGCAGCGGCACGAACGGGCTGGGCACGTGCACCAGGCGCGGCCGGCGGCGCGCGATCTCCAGCGGTAAGCCGAGCTGTTCGGCCAGATCGAAGTTGTCGCCGCCGCCGATGAACGCGAAGTGCAAGTCGGGGGCCGTGCGCGGCAGCAGTTCGGCGAGTTTGCGCACGTAAAGCGACATCCCCGCCGACATGTGCGACGTCAGCCGCGCATCGAACGCCACATCGATTTTCATCGGCGGCTCAGCGCTTTGCACTGCACGACCACCGGATACCACGCCGACGACGCCGCGACGAACACGCCGCGCCAGCCGTCACTCCAGCCGCCGTAGCGCAGCAGCGCCCACGGAAAGCGCGCGGCACCGACCACGACGGCGGCCAGCAGACCGCGCAGTGAGCCGCGCACGGCGGCCGCTTCGATCGCGGTATAGCGCGCGAACTTCTCGCGATACGACGCGACGGTCGGATACGAATCGTGAATGAGCGCACCGGCGAGATCAGCGACCGCGCCGTCGCTGACCCAGCGTTCGTGCAGATCGGCGCCACCGCCGACGCTGTGCGCCTCGAGGCGAATCGACGCCGTGCGAAACAGCCGCACGAGCCGCTCGTTCGACCAGCCCGCGGTGCGGATGCGGCGGCCGCAAAACGTCGTGATCCGCCGCACGCAGTACGCATCGACGTCGCCCGGCGCGGCGACGATCGCGGCGCGCAAACCGGCATCGAGCACCTCGTCGGCATCGAGCATGAGCGTCCAGGCGGTCGCGACGCGGGTGAGCGCATAGCGCCGCGCGTCGACGAATCCGGCCCAGCGCCGCGATTCAACCAGCGCGCCGGCCGCGCGGGCGATCGCGACGGTGGCATCGACGGACTCCGCGTCGAGGATGAAGACCGGCGCGCCCGCCGGCACCGATTCTAGCGCATGCGGCAAACGCGCCGCTTCGTTCCTGGTGAGAACGACGACGGTGATGTCGCTGGGGTTCAGCGGTGCAGAAGCGCGGTGCCGTCCGCGCTGCGCGAACGTGAATGCAGGAGGGTCGCGCCGATGAAGTCGCGGTACAGCGGCGACGGACGCGTGGGCCGCGACTTGAACTCCGGATGAGCCTGGGTGCCCAAGAACCAGGGGTGCACGTCGTGCGGCAGTTCCACGATTTCGACCAGCGACGTCTTCCCGAGGGGATGGTGGCCCGAGAACCACATGCCGTGCTCTTCGAAGAGCTTCTTGTAGCGGTTATTGAATTCGTAGCGGTGCCGGTGGCGCTCGCTGATGCGCAGCGTGCCGTAGGCTTGCGCCGCGAGCGAATGCGGCTCGAGCACGCAGTCGTACGCACCCAGGCGCATCGTTCCGCCTTTGACGTCGAGGTTACGTTGCTCGGGAATGAAGTCGATGACCGGATTGCCGGTCGTTTCGTCGACTTCGGACGTCATCGCGTCGGGCAAACCGCAGACATTGCGGGCGAACTCGACGCACGCCAGCTGCATGCCGTAGCAGATGCCCAGGAACGGGACCTTGGATTCGCGCGCGAACTGGGCGGCCAGCAGCTTGCCTTTCACGCCGCGTTCGCCGAAACCGGGCGCGACGAGGATGCCGTCGACGGCCGAGAAGACCCCGGATCCCTCGGTTTCGACGCGCTCGGAGTCGATGCTCACGATCTCGACGGCGGCATCGTGAAAGATGCCGGCGTGATTGACCGCTTCGGTTATCGAGATGTACGCGTCCTTCAGTTCGACGTATTTGCCAACCAAGGCAATCCGCAAACGATGCGATGGGTTCTCGATCCGCTCGACGATGTTGACCCAGGCTTCGAGATCGGGCGGTTGGGTGACCAGACCAAGCTTGCGGATCGCGATGTCGGCCAAGCCCTCGGCTTCCAAGTTGAGCGGGACGCGATAGATCGTATTTGCATCGCCGTTCTGGACCACATTTTGGGGTGGAACATCGCAGAAGAGGCCGATCTTTTCTTTGAGTTCGACCGGAATCGGTTTGGTGCTGTCGGTGCGCAGCACGATCGCGTCGGGCGAGATGCCGATCGCGCGCAATTCGCGCACCGAATGCTGGGTGGGCTTGGTCTTGAGCTCGTCGGCCGCGCCCAAATGGGGTAAAAGCGTGAGGTGAACGAACATCACGTTGTCGTCGCCGGCGAAGTGGCGAACTTGACGGATGGCCTCGAGGAACGGCAGCGACTCAATGTCGCCGACCGTGCCGCCGACCTCGACGATGCAGACTTCGGCGCCGCTGCGCTCGGCCAGCCGAGTAATATTCGCCTTGATTTCGTTGGTGATGTGCGGGATCACCTGAACGGTTGCGCCGAGATAGTCGCCGCGCCGCTCCTTCTCGATGACCGATTTGTAAATTTGCCCGGTCGTGACGTTGTTGTCGCGGGTCAGCGACTCGTCGATAAACCGTTCGTAATGCCCCAAGTCGAGGTCGGTCTCCGCACCGTCTTCGGTCACGAAAACCTCGCCGTGCTGATACGGGTTCATGGTGCCCGCGTCGACGTTGATGTACGGATCGAGCTTTTGAATCGAGACCGAAACGCCGCGGCTCTTGAGGAGCCGGCCGAGCGAGGCGGCGGTTATCCCCTTGCCGAGCGAACTTACCACACCGCCCGTGAAGAAGATATACTGCGCCATAGCCATATATGGGGTTGCTGCGCTTCCACGAGCGCCGTGCGCCGGCCTGCGGTCACCGCTACCCCACCGATTCGTCTAGCCGCCCGCTTGCGTGTGACTCACACCACGATCAAGTTTGAATATCCCCGTTCCGATAGTTACTTCTAGGGAGTGTGAAGAACATTGAATGCCATGCCCGCGCACGCGTCGCCTGACCGCTGTCGGCGCCGAACGGTTGTCCGCAGATGAAGCTCGACCGGCATCGGGCCGCTTTCATCGCGTCGCTTGCCGCCCTCGGAGTCGCTTCCCTCGCCGTTGGTTTCTTGAGCTTCGCACCGACGGGCAGACAGGTCGCCGGCGACGCGGTGACGACCGCGCCCCGCCATATCGCGCAGGCGGTGCAAACGTTTTTCGTGCCCGATCCGCAAAAGCTGTTCGGCAAGGACCACGTTCGTGTGCTGCTCGTCGGCCTCGATTATGATTATGATCGGAACGATCAGGAAACGTCCAAACAGGCGCGCAGCGACATTATCATGGCGATCGATTTGAACTTGCGCGATCATCGCGTCAACGAACTTTCGGTGCCGCGCGACATGGTCGCGACGATGCCCGACGGAACGCAGGCGAAGATCAATGCCGCGCAGGCGTTGGGCGGCATTGCCGAATCGCAGAAGGTCGTCGCCGATTGGCTGGGCATCCCGAACTTCGACCGCTACGTCGTCCTGCGCATCGACACGGCCAAAGATCTGGTCAACGCGCTGGGCGGCATCGACGTCGACGTGAAGAATTCGGACGCGCTGCGGGGCACCGGTCCCAACGGGCCGATCGACTACGACGATCATTGGGGCCACCTGGCGATTCACTTCAAGCCCGGGCGCCAGCGTCTCGACGGGGAAAACGCGGTCGCCTACGGCCGCTTCCGGCACGATTGGTGCAGCGATCCGTGCCGCATCTTGCGCCAGCAGCAGCTCATCCACGCCGTCGTCGACAAGCTCGAGCGAGATAAATTCAACACGCTCACCCACATTCAGTCGCTGCTGGCTGTCGTGAGCAACGACGTTGAAACCAACATCTCGCCGCGCGAGCAGTTGTCGACCGCGGTCGCGTTCGCTCATCTCGCGCCCAAGGACATCCGCACCGCGCAGGTTCCCTATTCCGGAACCGTCGAGCTGGGCGCGTACGGCGACTCGCTCGTCCCCGATGAAGCTGGGAAAAAGAAACTCGTCGACGCGATGCTGCGCAGCCCGGGCGATAACGGCGCGAACGGCCTAGCCGCCGCCCGCGCGCCGGCCGACATTCGGATCCGCGTGGAAAACGGCACGCGCGTTCCGGGTCTCGCGGCCCGCATCGCCGCCGACCTGCGGCGCCGCGGATTCATCATCTCCGACATCGCCGACGCCAACTCACACGACGTCGCGGCGACCGAAATCCACGGCCGCAACGACAGCGCTTCAACCCTCGAAGTCGTTCGCAAGGCGCTCGGCAACGGTCTCCCGGCGACGGCTTCACTGCCCGACGCGCCGCCGACCACCGAACCCGGCAGCGTCGTGATCATCCTCGGCCACGACATCGCCGCCACGCTCCCGCCCGACGGTCAGTAGACGCAGCCGCGCACCCTCATCGACGATCTTGCGCCAACCGCTCCAAATCGGCCAAATCCTGCGCGCGTCCGCTGGACTGCTTGTTCCGAATCAAGTCTTCCCGCCCGATGACATTGGTCGGAGCGCAGCCGATCGTTGACGCAACGCGATTCGGCCAAGCTTCCTCGAACGTCACGCCGTCGATCGACGTCAGCACGTCGATACGGATCGGCGCGATGCCGATTTGAAAGACGAGATCGGGCTGGGCGAATGTCTCTTGGTCGAGTTGATCCATCGGCGCACCGAATGCGGCAAGCGCCCGAAACACGCGCCGCGCGTTGGCGCTGCTGGCCTCAACCCAAAGGTCGATGTCGCCCGTGGCGCGCGGGCGAGTATGAGCGGCCAAAGCATAAGCGCCGACGATGAGATAGTTAACCTCCGCGGCGTTGAAGGCGAGCACGATCTCTTCGAAGTCTGAGTTGCTCTGCATTGCCGCCTCTGAGCAACCACTGCTCGGCGAACATCGTCGAAACCAACGCCATCTTCGCTGCCGGCGCGAGCGCAACGAAGTACTCGCGGTCAAACGCTTCATGATCGTCGCGAAGCCCGATGAGCCGCGTCGAAAGTCGCGTTCTCCGCTCTTGGGCGCGTCGCGTTCGATCGGCGCCGGCTTCAGCGGCTTCTGCTTCGGGATCCACGTCCGGAGTATTCGACGCGCCGCGCACCGACTCTTCGAACGTCGCCCGGCCGGGGCTCCGAACGACGTTTGGCGGCGCTGTGTCGCACTATAGCAGCTCATCCTGGGGCGCCAGAGTGCCGCGCCGCTGGACCTGGAGTATTCGAGCGGCGATTTCCAGGTCGGTAGCCCTTACGTCAAATTTTGGCTGTCCCACGAAATATCTTCCGTCGCCGACGTCGTGCCCGGTCCGCATGGGGAACGGTCGAGCACCGTGGAAATCCAGGCTAGGAGCGCACGAACTGCAAGAAGCGTTCAAGGCCGGCGTAGTCTTCGCCGATCTCAATGTACGCGGTCGGGAACGTCTCCTCGACGAGTTCGCCCAGTGGTTCGATCGTGCCGGGCGCCGCTTCGAGAAAGATCGCGGCGTCGGCGGCGGCGATGCCGTCGAGTTGTGCCAAGAGCCGCCGATAGATATCCAAACCGTCGGGTCCGCCGTCGAGCGCGATGCGGGGTTCGAAGCCGGCGGGATTGGGCGCGACCGGCACGTGATCGGCCGGAATATAGGGCAAATTGGCGACCACGGCGTCGACGCGCTCGCCGAAGCGGCGCAGCGGAGCAAGCAGATCGCCGGCCAAAAACGTGCAGCGCTGAAAAACATTATTGAGCGCGGCGTTGTGGCGCGCGACGCTCAGCGCATCCGATGAGATATCGGTTCCATAGACTTGCAGAGCGGGCAGCTCGCAGGCTAGCGTGATCCCGAGCGCGCCGCTGCCGGTGCCGACGTCGACGATGATGCCGCCGGTCTTACGCCGCGCGCGCAGGTCGTCGACCACCGCTTCAACGACGTGTTCGCTTTCGGGACGCGGCACGAGGACGCGCTCGTCGACCAAGAACGTGCGGCCGTAAAAGCCGGCGTTGCCGACGATATACGCGACGGGTTCGCCGCGCTCGCGGCGCGCCACGAGCGCCTCGAACGCGCCGCGCGTATCGGCGTCGAGCGGCACGTCGGCGGCCATCAGCAGCCCCGCGCGGTCGCGCCCGGTAACGTGTTCGAGCAGCCGGCTCGCGTCGAGCGCGCCGGTATCTCCGATATGCTGCAGCCGCTTCGCCGCCGAGCGCAGCGCGTCGGAGACATTCATTTTGACCGAGAGCCCAGTAGCGGCACCGCCCGCGCGCAGCCATGCTTTTTCATCGTCGTCGCAGCAGTTCGGTCAGCGACGCGGTTAAATCCCGCGCGCGAGCCGCGCCGTCATTCCCCGATACCGGGCCACTGTGCTACGGTTGGTCTACCGTTTTGCTCAAGCCGCCGGCACCTCGCCCGCCAGCAAGCGCGCCTTTTCGTCGGTCTGCAGTTCGGTGATGAGCCGCGACATGTCGCCGTCGAGAATCGCGCGGATGTTTTGGAAGTTGGCGTTGATGCGGTGATCGGTGATCCGGTCCTGCGGGTAGTTGTAGGTGCGGATCTTCTCGCTGCGGTCGCCGGTCCCGACTTGGCTGCGGCGCAGCGAGCCTTCGGCTTCGGCGCGATCCCGGCGCTGCTTGTCGGCAAGCTGCGCGCGCAGCATTTGCATCGCGCGTTCGCGGTTCTGCAGCTGCGAGCGTTCCTCGCTGCACGAGACGATCACGCCGCTTGGAACGTGGGTGATGCGAATCGCCGACTCGGTTTTATTGATGTGCTGACCGCCGGCGCCGGACGCTTTGAACGTGTCGATCTGCAGGTCTTTGGGGTTGATCTCGATTTTGGTCTCGGGATCGACTTCGGGCAGCACGGCGACCGTCGCCGTGCTGGTGTGCACGCGGCCGGCGGACTCGGTGACCGGGACGCGCTGAACCCGATGCACGCCCGACTCGTATTTGAAGAAGCGATAGGGCTCGCCGTTTTTCACCGCGATGACGACTTCTTTGTAGCCGCCCGATTCGTTCTCGTTCTCGCTGAGGAGCTCGACTTTCATGCGCCGGCTTTCGGCGAAGCGCATGTACATGCGCAGCAGATCACCCGCGAAGATGCCGGCCTCGTCGCCACCCGCACCGGCTCGAATCTCGACGAAGATGTCCTTGGTGTCGTTCNNGCGGCGAGTTCGGCGAGTTCGGGATCGCTGCGGTCGGCCAGCAATTCCTCGTTGCCCGCGATCTCGGCGAGCAGCGCTTTGTAAGCGCGGAACGTCGCGACGGTTTCTTCGATCGCCGCACGCTCTTTCACGAGCGCCGTAAAGCGCTCTTGATCGAAGTCGCCGCTGGGATGAGCTAGCCCGGCTTCGATTTCGTCGAACTTCTTCGAGAGCGTTTCAAGTCGATCGGTAAACTGCATGGGGACCTTTGTGATCTAAAGAGTTGCTCGGGCAACCGATAACGGCAAGCGCGTCGCGAACCCATCCGAGCACCGCGGGCTTCGGGCGGTCCAACGAAAAAGCGAGCCGACAAACGGCTCGCTCGTTGAGAAAAGACCGGATCGCTAGAGGGCCGCGGCAGCCTCGTCGGCCTCTTTCTTCTGCTTGCGCGCGGCGGCTTCGGCCTTCTTTTTGTCG
>PLAE01000241.1 GCA_003134035.1 Candidatus Velthaea versatilis | reverse complement strand
CCGTCTGCGTGAAATAACCCACGCAGGTATGCTGCGACAACGGTATCGCTCTGTTGGAAGACCGCATCGGCAACATGCTTTGCCGCACCAACACTTCGCCAAACTCCCAAGCCGCGCAGCCAGTTCGTAAGTGGATTCATTCCCGCACCGCACATACGGCCCGTCGTCATAACGACCCGGAGCGCCGTCGTTCGTTCGTTCTCCGGTTTGATGATCGGCTCCACGCCGAACGCCGTTCGGGCCAGGTCGGCAGCGAATTCGGCCTCCGCAACCGAGGCCACCGTGAGTGTGGGGCTGCCGCCGCAGTGACCATCACCGGTTAACCAGCCGAGAAGCAACGCGTTATCCGCTACCATCGGCGACGTGCACGTGGCCGGTGCCGGATACGTTCGCGGCGCCGCGATCGCGCAGCCAACGGCGAGTTCTGTTAGAGGTGCCCATCCTGCAACGGTAAGGAAGCGGTGACCGTCCGTGCAACGGATGACACGTCCGCTCTGGGTGGTGACCCGAAAGACGGGTTTGCATCCGACCTGCCACGCATCGGTGATCGGCCGCCGTACGAGCTGCAAGCGGTCGTCGAGCGCCCAGACATTGNNTGCTTGGCGATGATGAACTCGGTCAAATCCGGATCCGGTGTCGTCTCACGATTGTAATAGGCGTCGCGATAGAGAAAGGTCACCAGATCCGCTTCCTGCTCGATCGCACCCGAATCGCGCAAATCGGCGAGCATCGGGCGTTTGTCTTGGCGGGCTTCGACGCCGCGGTTGAGTTGCGCGAGCGCGACGATGGGCACCATCAAATCTTTGGCCGTCGCCTTGAGCACGCGGCAAATATCGGAGAGCTCCTCATTGCGGTTGACGTTGCGGCCCATCGTCCCCGGCCGCACCAATTGCAAATAGTCGATAAAGACAGCGGCTAACCCGACGCTGGATTTGAGCCGCCGGCAGCGGCTGCGGATCTCCGTCACGGTGACCGAACCCGAGTCGTCGAGATAGATCGGCAGGTCGTGCAGCACGCCCATCGCCTTGCCGATGTCTTCCCACTCGGTTTCCTTGATCGTGCCGCGGCGCAGCTTGGACGCGTCGAGCCGCCCTTCGGACGAGATGAAGCGCTCGACGAGTTCCTGCCGCGTCATTTCGAGCGAGAAAATCGCAACCGGCAGCCGTTCATCTTTGGCCGCCGAGACCGCCATGTTGAGCGCCATCGACGTTTTTCCCATCGCCGGGCGCGCCGCGACGATGATAAGGTTGCCGGGCTGCCAGCCCGCGGTGTACTCGTCGATATCGCGAAAGCCGCTCGTGACGCCGGTGCGGTCGCCCTTGCGCTCGAAGCGCCGCTCGAGATCTTGAAAGACGCCGAGCAGCAGATCACCGACCGGCGCGAAGCTCTTCTTCGTGCCGCGGTTCGTCACGTCGTACACGATCTGCTCGCTCGAATCGAGCGCCGCCGGAACATCTTCTTCGGCTTCGTAGCCGAGTTTGGTGATCTGCGTTCCGGCATGGATGAGCCCGCGCAGCGAGGCTTTCTCGCGCACGATCTTGGCATAGTACTCCGCCGAAGCGGCCGTCGCGACCGTATCCATCAGCGACGACAAGTACGCGATCCCGCCGACCTTGTCGAGCATGCCGCGCGAACGCAGTTCTTCCGCTAGCGAGATCTTGTCGAGCGGTTCGCCGCGGTCGTTGAGCGCGACGAGTGCAAGGAAAATCGTCTCGTGGAGGCTCGCGTAGAAATCTTCAGGCCGCACGATCTCGCTGACCGTCGCCATCATCTCCTTGTCGACGAGCACCGAGCCCAGCAGCGCCATCTCCGCCTCGAGATTGTTGGGCGGGATGCGGTCGACGACCGACAGGTATTGGGGCGCGTTCATCGCGCGCTCTTGCGCGCGCGCGTCGCCGGCACGAGCGGAACGCGCAGACCGCAGGCGACGAGCGCCTCAGCGACGGTCCCGACCGGGATCACGACGATGCCTTCCGGAGTGGCTTCGATTTCGCGCGCATTTTCCTTTGGAATCACGATGGCCCGCATCCCCGCCTGACGAGCGGCATACAATTTCTCGACAACGCCGCCGATGGCGCGAACGTTGCCGGCGATCGAGACTTCGCCGGTCACCGCCACATCCTGCGGCAGCGGCAGTTTCGTGAGTGCCGAATACAACGCGAGAAAAAAGGCCAACCCCGCCGACGGGCCGTCGATGTTTCCGCCGCCGACGACGTTGACGTGCAGATCGTAATCGGCCGGATCGATGCCCGCCAGGGCGCGCACGACGGCGGTGGCGTTGAACACCGAGTCGCGCGACATCGATCCGGCGGTGTCGTTGAAGCGTACGGCACCCTTGTGCGCTTCGCGCGCCGGAAACGCGGCAGCTTCGATCTCGATGATCGAACCGACGTAATGCATGACGCCCAAGCCGTGCATTTTACCCGATTCTTTGCCGCGCCGTGCGCGCGCGAGGGTGTGCTGCGCGAGCCGTCCGGCCTGGACGACGTCGATGACGTCTTCGTCGCGCACCGTCACCGCGCGCGTCTTCGAGCGCGCGCGGAACAGGCTGTGGCCGTGCGCGTCGGCCAAGATCTGCACCGCCTTGCGCCCTTCGATCGTGTAGGACGCGATCAGCGCGGGAACCGACTTTGCGACCTTCGTGCCCAGCCGTTCGGCGGCTTCCTCGACGATGCGAATGACCTGGGCCTGCGTGAGCGGCTCGAAGTAGACGGCCGCGCAGCGCGAACGGATCGCAGCATCGATCGCGTCGGGATCGCGCGTCGTCGCGCCGATCAAAATGAAATCGGCCGGCGCACCGTCGGAGAACAGCTTTTTAACGTACGCCGGCACGCCCGGATCGTGCTCATCGTAATACGACGACTCGAACGTGACCCGCTTGTCCTCGAGCACTTTGAGCAGCTTGGTCTGCATGGTCGGATCCATCTCGCCGATTTCGTCGATGAAGAGGACGCCGCCGTGCGCGCGCGTGACCAAGCCCAGCTTGGGCTCGGGGATCCCGCCCTCGGCGAACTCGCGCCGCGAACCCTGATAAATCGGATCGTGAACGCTGCCCAGCAGCGGGTTCGTGGTTTCGCGATGGTCGTAGCGCAGCGTCGTGCCGCTGGCTTCGATGAACGGCGCCTCGGCGGCAAACGGTGCGTGGGCCCGCGCCTTGGCCAACTCGAGCGCCAGCCGCGCCACCGTCGTCTTGCCGACGCCCGGCGGACCGTACAAAATGACGTGCTGCGGATAGGGCGACGCCAGCTTCGCGAGCAGCGCGCGAATCGCCGACTCCTGGCCGACGATTTCGGCCAGCGTGCGCGGACGCAGCACGTCGAGTGCGGCGGTGTTGAGTTTGCGATTGTCGAGCGCGTTGAGATCATCGAGCTTGCGCTGGGTGGCCGGCGTCTCGGGCCCGGCTTCCTCGCGCAGCGCCTCGAGTTTGAGGTCGCGCAAATACTCGTGATGGCGCACGAGCATCTTGGCGTTGATCTTGCGCTCGAGATTCTCTTCGACGTTGCGCTGCGCGACGACGTCGGCCAAGGCATCTTCGATCTCGCCGATGATCTTGCGGTACTGCGGCTTGGCCGGCACTCTTTCGATCGTCGGGTCTTCGAACACCAGGCGCTGCAGTGCGAGCAGCCGGTCGGGAATCGATGCCGACCGCATCTGCTTGAGCGTGCCGAGTTTGCCGGCCCGCAGCACGACTTTTTCCGGCCCCAAGGCGGCCGAGAGCACCTCGAAAAGGGCCGCGATCTCGCGACGCAACCCTTCGTCACCACCATACTTGCGGCGAAAGCGACCGACGTGCGGATTCTCTTCCGACGCAGCCACGCTAGCTTTGGTTGACGACCTGTACCGAGGTCTTCGCGATGATGTTGTTGCCCAAACGAATCTGCACGGGATAGGTGCCCAGTGCTTTGATGCCGTCTTTCATCTCGATCTTGTGCCGGTCGATCGCGACGTTGAGCTGCGCGTGAATCGCATCGGCGACTTGCGCGTTGGTAACGGTGCCGAAGAGCCGGCCGTTGCCGCCGGCTTTCGCGCCGACCTTGAGGACCAGCGCTTCAAGCTGCTCCGCGACTTCGCGCGCGTTGGCGACTTCTTCGGCCTGCCGGCGCTGCTTGGCACGATTCTGCTGCTCGAGCATTTTGAGCGCTCCGCCCGACGCCTCGGCGGCGAGATCGCGCGGGAAGAGGTAGTTGTTAGCGTAGCCGTCGGCAACATTGACGACGGTCCCGCGTTTACCGAGCGACGCGACGTCGTCCAGCAAAATGACTTTCATTCTTTGGAAAAACCCTTCGACTACTCGGACGCGAACGGAAGGAAGGCGATGATGCGCGCACGCTTGACCGCTACCGTCAAGCCACGCTGATGCGAAGCGCAGTTGCCGGAGATGCGGCGCGGCAAAATTTTCCCGCGTTCGCTGATGTACTTGCGCAGCCGCGTGACATCCTTATAGTTGATGTCCGGCAGCTTGTCGGCGCAGAAATTGCAGACTTTGCGCTTGGGGCGCCGCTCTTTTTTGGCGGCTCCGGTGCGCTTTTTGGTGACGGGCATAGCTTCTACTTTCATGTAGGTGGATAACGGGCATGCAGGATGCCCCTACACACGTCCTTGGACGAGGACGACCGCCGAATGGGCGGATTTGGCCCAAAAAATGATCCCAGGCAAGCACCGCTGCCGGGATCGCTCATGTGGGCTCGTCCGAGTATACCGCTTCCGATGGGGGATGGCTAGTGGATTGGGCTTCGCCCAATCCACTTGCGTTTGCGGCTGCGCCGCAAGCCGCCCTCACATCTGAGGTCGGAGGCGGGGTCGCGTTTGGGCTTCGCCCAAGCCGCCTTCGCGTTTGCGGCTGTGCCGCAAGCCGGCCTTCCCCTTCGGCTAGACCGAACCCGCGATTGTGACGCCGCCGTCGATGACGAGAGTCTGGCCGGTCACAAATCCGCCGGCGCGAGCGGCGAGGAAGATCGCGGCTCCGGCGACCTCGTCGGGTTCGCCGATCCGGCGCAGCGGATAGCCCTCGACGGCCCGGCGATAGATTTCCGGATCGTCCCACAGCCGTTTGGCGAAGTCCGTTCGCACGATCCCCGGGGCGAGCGCGTTGACCCGCACGTTGTGCGGACCCCATTCGACGGCCAGATTCCGCACCAGCGCCGAATCGGCCGCCTTGGAGATGCCGTAAGCGCCCAGCGACAGGCTTCCGGCGAGGCCGGCGATGCTCGAGATGATGATGACGCTGCCCTCGCGGCGCTCGGCCATCCGCGGAATGACCATGTTGCACAACCAGAGGTTGCTGCGCACATTGCTCTGCATGACTTTGTCGAAGGCGTCGTCGCTGATCTGCGAGAGCGGGCCGTAATACGGATTGACGGCGGCATTGCACACCAGGATGTCGATGCGACCCCACTCGGTGACGGTTCGGTCGACCAACCCTTGCAGTGCCGCCTTGTCCGAAATCGACGCGGGATGATCGATCGCGCTGCCGCCCGCCGCGCGGATGGCGGCGGCGGCCGCCGCGCAGGCATCGGCTTTTCGGCTCGAGATCACGACGCGGGCGCCGAACTCGGCCATGCGCGAAGCGATCGCCAGGCCGATCCCGCGCGAGGAGCCGGTGATGAGGGCAACTTTTCCGCTCAGATCGAACATGCGGCTCCCATCGCAGTGCGCCTTCCGGCCGAGCCGGGCAGCGCTCCTTGGTAAAGGCTCGGCCCATCTGCGTCTTGTACCCGTTGGGCAAGGACGATGATGACCGTTTTGCACGTGATCTGCGGTACGTTTGTGCTCGTGGTCGCGCCGGCCGCAATGCTGGTTCGCAAAGGCGGGCGCTGGCACCGCCGCTGGGGGACCGCCTTCATGGCCGCGATGAGCGTCGTGCTTTTTACCGCGGGGTTCATGTGGCAGCCCAAAGGCCACATCTTCTTGCTCGCGCTCGCGATCATAAGCGCCTACCTCGTGTATAACGGCTACCGGATCGTGCTGCGGCGCCGGCGCCGGTCAAGCGATCCACTCGACGACCGCATCGACGTCGCCGCGGCCGCCGTCACGGTTGCCGCCGGGGTGTGGCTAGTTTGGATCGCCGCCACCGCCGCAAACGACCTCATGCGGAGTCTGGCACCGATCATGGCGGGGCTGGGCGT
This sequence comes from Candidatus Velthaea versatilis, assembly GCA_003134035.1. Lineage (GTDB taxonomy): Bacteria > Vulcanimicrobiota > Vulcanimicrobiia > Vulcanimicrobiales > Vulcanimicrobiaceae > Velthaea > Velthaea versatilis. The sequence continues at coordinate 38,093 of PLAE01000241.1, read as the reverse complement.
CACGGCTTTCGCCTTCGCGATGAACGACGTGCGCGGCATCATCGGGCCGCGCACGCGCGTCGGCTCACTCATCGCGCACTTCTGCGCGATGATCGCCGCCTATATCTCGGCGGTCACCGCGTTCGTGGTGATTAATGCGCACGGCGTGCCGATGGAATTACGCTGGCTCGTTCCAATCGGCATTGGGACGCTGGTCATAACGGGCTTTTCTTTGCCGTACCGGCTTCCCAAGCGAAGACCGGCCAATTCCCATGCATTTTTCGCCGGTACGGGCGCCGCCGTTCCCGGTGAAACGCAACTGCGCGGCACGATTACCGCGCAGCCGGTCAAGTACGATGTCTAAGCGGGACGAACGGCGCGGCCCTCGTGCCAGCCCGTGCGGCGCATCATCCACTCGACGAGCGCCGGGAACAGGGTGCTCATGATGAGGATCGCATGGTAGATACTTGGCCGCAAAACCAAGCGTCGATCGTGCTCGATGCCCGATACGATTGCCGCGCCGACCTCTTCGGGCATCAACACCGGCAAGACCACGGCCACGCCGGGCACGCGTTCGCGGCTGCCCGGATTATTCGCCCAATAATCATTTTCGACCGTGCCGAACATCGCGAGCGTCACGCCGATTCCCGAGCCGCCGAGTTCCAAGCGCAGCCCGTTCGTCAGCGCCTCGACGGCACACCGTGCTGCCGTGTACGCCGTGGCGCCCGGCCAGGTCAGCCGTGAGGCGACGGACGTTACGTTCACGATGTGCCCGCTGCCGCGCCGCTTCATCGCCGGCAGCAGTTCGCGCGTCAAGTTGAACGCGGCGAAATACGGCAGCGCCATCGTCTGCGCCAATTCATTTGCATCCGTCTCCATAACGGATAGCCAGCGTCCGGCGCCCGCGTTGTTTACCAGGATATCCGGTGCACCCGACCGTTCGAGAACGGATTGAACGACGGCCGCGGCCGCCTTTGGATCGGCCAGATCGACCGGATAAATGTCCGCCGTGCCGCCCTCGGCGCGAATCTCGGCCGCGACCGCGGACAGGCGCTCACGGTCCCGCGCGAGCAATAGCACATGCGCCCCTTGGGCGGCGAGCCGCTTCGCGGTCGCTGCACCGATGCCCCTGGAGGCTCCGGTTACGAGTGCCGTGGTTCCCCGTACTTTCATTGCTTCTCCCCCACCAAGGTACCCGTCGGTACCCGAGCAGAAGTATAGCACGGCCCGGTACTCGCCGGTACCGCACGCCATGAATAGGTCGCGATGAGCCGGATTCTGCCCGCCGACGACCTCGAACAGAGCCGCCGGGCGGCGATCCTAAGCGCCGCCGCGCAGGTCTTCGCCGAACGCGGATACGATGCGGCAACGACGCTCGAAATCGCCGCGCGCGCCAAGACCTCCAAGCGCGCGATCTACGCGAGTTTCGGCAACAAGCGCGGCATCGTCAGAGCGATGATCGCCCAGCGCGTTCGCGAGATGCAGCGGCCGCTCGAGCTCGAGCCGCCGGCAACCCGCGACGAATTTTTTGCGGCGCTGCAGCACTTCGGCATCACGTTCATGGCCGAGCTCCTGGCTCCGACGACGATCGGACTCATTCGGCTGGCGATCGCGGAAGCCGCACGGTCGACGGAATTGGGCACCGCGCTCGACGATGCCGGCCGGCTTGCCGTGATGGAGGCGCTCACGGGAATGTTCGCGCACGCCGCAGCCCAGCGCTGGGTACGTTTTGCCGACGTGCAGCGGGTTGCGGACATCTACATGTTTACCCTCATGGGCGACGTGCTCATGCGCTTGATGATCGGAGCCGGCGATGCGCCGGGCGGCAGTGATCTGCGCAAACGAGCCGAGCTGGCCGTCGACGTCGTGCGGGAATTCGACCGCGCAGCGCAGATGCGCGGGCCCGACGCTCTCGCGCCGGTGACGTGAACGTGAAACGACGCCCGCGATGCTCGCGCGGGTAACTCTGGAACGAATCAACGTGCACCTCGCCGGGCGGCATGTGATTCGAGACGTTTCGTGGACGCTGGGCACGGGCGAACACTGGGCCTTTCTCGGTCCGAACGGTTCGGGCAAGAGCACACTGCTGCGCGTCATAGCCGGCACGCAATGGATCGACTACGACGGCGGAAAACGCGTCTATTCGCCCGACGGCATACGGCGCGACGCGGTCGGGCGGGCGGCAACCTGGATCGCCCTTGTTTCGGCCGAGCAGCACGAACATTATGCGCGGCTTGATCTGCCGCTGCCCGGACGCGAGATCATTGAAAGCGGCATCGACGACGGCGTGTACGTTCACCGCGCGCTCGACGCCGCCGAAGCGGCGCGCGTGGACGGAATCGTCGAGCGGTTCGATCTGGGCGCCTTTGCCGGCCGGCCGGTCCGTGAACTCTCGTCGGGGCAACTGCGCCGGCTGCTGATCGCACGCGCGCTGGTGCGTGAGCCCCAGGTCCTGGTGCTCGACGAGTTCACCAACGGACTGGATCGCGCGTCGCGGGATGATGTCCTGGGCTTCCTCGACCGAATCGCCGATACGGCGGCCCTCGTCATCGCCTCGCACCGGCCCGCCGACTTCCCGGCCGCCATAACCCATACCGGGACGATCCGCGACGGCACGCTCGCCACCACCGGAGCCGGCCGTCCGCCGACGCACCGGCGACGCTCAAGCGTCGCGCCTTCCGCCGCGGAGGCACCACCGGCACGGGCGGACCTCCTCGTGGCGATCCGCCACGCGGATGTTTACCGCGGTGCGACGCGGGTGCTGCACGACGTCAATTGGGAGTTGCGGCGCGGCGAGCACACCGCCATTCGCGGCGGCAACGGTGCCGGCAAGTCGACCTTCGCGGGACTCATCGCGGGGACGATCTCCGCGGCCGCCGGCGCCGAGATCGTCCGCTTCGGCGAGACCGAACCGTTCGACATTTGGAAGCTCAAGGAGCGGATCGCCCATGTTTCGGACGATCTGCAGATCGCTTATACATTTGGCGAACCCATCGAGGCCGTCATCGCATCGGGCTTCCCGTCGAGCATCGGGCTCTTCTCAATACCGACGGCGGAGCAGGCGGCGGCGGTGGACGAGCTGGTGGGCCGGCTCGGCCTCGATGCGCTGCGCGGCCGGACCTTTAGCCGGCTCTCGTTCGGCGAGCGGCGCAAAGTGCTCATCGCGCGCAGCCTGGTGCGCCGGCCCGAGATCTTCATCCTCGACGAGGTATGGAACGGGCTTGACGCCGGGTTCCGGGTCGCGCTGCACGCGCTTCTAACGGAGATGACCGCGGCCGGCACGACGCTCGTGGCGATCGCGCACGACGACGAGGACCTGCTCGGTTTGACACACCGGGTTTACACGATCGACGGCGGCTCGATCCGTTGCGAAACGGCGCAAAAAAACCGGTAACGAAGCGTCCGGGCCGTGTTTCTCATAATGAGCCTACAAAAATGGCACGCTAAGGGCCTTGCGCGCGCACCAAATGGCCTGTATGCTGAGGTTGGCCTCTGGCCCTTTGGACAATAAACGTGGAGCTTGAAATGACATTTGATCAATGGATCGACGCGGTGAACACCGGCGTGAGGTCGCGGCTGGGTGCGAGCGTTCGGACCGAAGAACTTTCCTGGGACTCGGCCATTTGGGTCAGCCCAACCGGCACCGCCGTAGCCGCGGTCTCGGATGACGAGACCACCGCGAAGCTAACCTTTGACGAGGGCGACAAGTATTCGGTCGACTACCGTTTGCCGGCCGCTGCGCCCGAGCTCATCAGCGCCATGATCGCGGGACGTCTGGCACCCTAGTGTAATTCGGGCCGCATCGGGCCCGTTCCCGGCAGTTGGACATTTGGCGAGCGCCGATGGCTTAAGCCCAGCCGCTTGTCCGGGGCAGCAATCGATCCAACCCCGAATCGCTGTCCTGATGACCTCTTCACCGCAGGCCGCTTGGCTATCGGGAGTTGCCGCTCCGCTGACCGCGAAATTCGGTTCGGCTCTGACTCTGAGCCGAACCGAAAACACGGTGTGCTGGGACTTCGAGGGCCAGTCCGCGGTCGTCGAATTGACGGCCGCCGGCACGCTCCGGGCGACCTTTATCGACTGCGAAAGCATCGATGCCGTATCGGCAACACCCGCCGCCGCCGCGTATCGAGGCTCATCGACCTACGCCGTCAATGCTTCGAGTTGCAGCCGGATGATCGCTGATATGGTCGATTTCTTTTCCGGTGTCCGCGAGCCGAAGTTCACCTTCGTCGACGCCTACTCGCGCTGACGCCTAACCCCGAGAGCTGAGGCTCTGTCCGCCGGCGCGATTGGCCGGCACGCGAGTGCAGAGAAGGCGGAACCTTCTGCTGATCTCCGCCATCTGTAGAGTACCGGACCGGCACGTCTTCGCGTCGCCGGCGCACCGGGTGCAGAGCGAGGAGCAGACGATGGCGGACACAACGACGCGGGAAACCCAGACCTGGCCGGAACTCGCCGAAGGCCTGTATGGCTTCTTGACCGGACGCGGCGCGACGATTGAGTATCACTTCGAAGACCTGGAAATCGGGGTGCCCAGTTCGACGCGCGACAGTGCCGTGCAAGCGAAATGGAAGTTGAACGGCGCGCTCAAAATCAAGACGTCGGAACGCTGACATGATCGCCGTCGAGACCGACCTGCGGGCGGAATCGAATGGGCTGCGTGTGCGTATCGAGGGCAGCGGACGAGTCCTGCCCCTTCGGCTCGACGGCGAACCCAGAAGGCTGCTCGCGCTCGCGCGGCGCGGGCGCCGAGTCCTGCCGTCGCTGCGTGCGGTCATTCCGGTGCTGACCCGGTGCGGACTGCGGATCGACCTCGTTGTGGGCTCGACGCGCATCGCGCGCGCCGGGAGCGGAGTCCAGCAGAATGCCTTGGCCCGGCTGCTGCGCCTGCCGGGCGCCCACCTCGGCCGCTGATGCGAGTCCTCGTAACCGGCGCGACCGGATATATCGGCGGGCGGCTGGTGCCGATTCTCGTCTCGGCTGGACATGCCGTGCGCTGCGCGGCACGCAACCCCGACCGGCTCGCGGAGCGCTTCGATAACGTCGAAGTCGTCCACGGCGACGTTTTCGACGAGGCCTCGATGCGGGCGGCGATGGACGGCATCGACGCCGCCTATTACCTCGTTCACTCGATGAGCGACGACCGGCACGACTTCACCCGCAGCGACCGGCTAGCCGCCGAGCGCTTCGGTGCCGCCGCCAAAGCGGCCGGTATCGGACGCATTATTTTTCTGGGCGGCCTGGGCGTCGATGACGCGGACCTCTCGCGTCATTTGCGCAGCCGGCACGAAGTCGGCGAAATCTTGCGCTCCAGCGGCGTGCCGGTCATTGAATTTCGGGCCGCAATCATCGTTGGCTCGGGCAGTGTGTCGTTCGAGATGATCCGCTACTTGACCGAGCGGCTTCCGGTGATGGTCGCGCCGCGCTGGGTGTCGACGCGTTGTCAGCCGATCGCCGTCCGCGACGTGTTGGCGTACTTGGTCGCGGCGCTCGATCTCCCATCCGACGGCCGGATCTTTGAGATCGGCGGTCGCGACGTGCTGTCCTATCGCGACATGATGCTGCGCTATGCCAAAGCTCGCGGATTGGCGCGCAAGCTTTTCGTCGTGCCGCTCTTCACTCCGCGGCTCTCGTCGTACTGGGTGCACCTGGTAACGCCCATTCCGGCATCGATCGCACGCGCCCTCATCGACGGGCTCTTCAACGAAGTGATCGTGCGCAACGACGATGCGCGTCGCGCGTTCCCCCAGATCATCCCGGTCGGTTACGATGTCGCCCTTGACCGCGCCCTCAACCGCTATTTGACAACGGGGCCGCAGACCACCTGGTTCGACGCCTACGACGTCCGTACGCTACCGGGTGAATTCGCCGGCGTCAAGCAGGGCATGCTCATCGACCGGCGCGAGCGATCTAGTCCGGCCGGAACGCGAGCGCTATTTCGGGTTTTCGCGGGACTTGGCGGCCGGCGCGGCTGGCTCTACGCCGACCGCCTCTGGTACTTGCGAGGTGTGCTCGACCGGCTCATCGGTGGGATCGGTATGCGGCGTGGCCGCCGTTCGCCAACCGACTTGCGGGTCGGCGACGCCGTCGATTTTTGGCGCGTCGAGGCCTACCGCCCGAACGGACTGCTGCGCTTGCGGGCGGAGATGAAGCTTCCGGGTCTAGCCTGGCTGCAATTCGAGGCGCTCGAAGGTGAGGGCGGCGGGGCAACGTTACGGCAAACAGCGTTTTTCGAACCGCGCGGAATCTTGGGCTACCTCTACTGGTTCAGCGTCCTGCCATTCCACGCGTTCATCTTCGGCAACATGGCCGACCGGATCGTTGAAGCGGCGACCGCGGTGAGCGAAGCAGCGGCACCTGAGCCCAAAACAGCACCCGCCTAGGTGGGTCGACTTCGTCGAGCCTTCGCGTTTGCGGCTGCGCCGCAAGCCGCCCGTCATCGACGGTCGGGCAAGCTCGACACATTCTAGTAGGTATGGAAGGTGCCAAGAGAGATCGGCGTGTTACGTGCGCCCCGTCACTGGACAAACGGATATCTTTGGGTAAATAATCCTACTTTTTGAGAAGTGCAAAGCGTCCCTGACTCTCGTATATTCAGTCCATGACCTCGCCGGTTTTTTCCCGGCGCGCCGTTTTGGTGTAAGGGGGTCGGTCGACGGAGTGTATTTCGGTGATCGCACAGGATATCGTCCCGCTTCGCACCTTTATCGTGGAGCGTCAATCGCTCATCGCGAAGGCGCTGCACTCGTTCCTCAATGAGAACCCGCTCGTGCGCGTCGTCGGCGACGCATCGTCCGTGCGCGTCGAAGACCTCCAGCGCACCCGGCCGGACTTGATCGTCTTCGGGCTCGACAACGCCGTCCACGACGTCACCGAAGCGCTCGCGCTGGCGCGCAGCGTTTGCCCTAACGTTCGGTTCTGCGTCCTCTCCAGCTACGCCAACTCGGACGTCATGCAGCGCAGCATCGCATCGGGCGCCGACGGCTTCGTCGTCAAAGACATCTCACCGAGCGAGCTCGACGTCGCTTTCCGGGTTCTCGCGAGCGGCTCGTCGTACGTCGACCCGCGCGTCGCGGGTGGGATGCTCAAACGTCGCTACGCCTCGAACGCCGGCTCGGCGCTCGCCGATCTGACGATGCGTGAAGCCGAGATTCTGCGCCTCATCGCCGGTGGTTTGGCGAACAAAGAGATCGGCGCGAAGCTCAAGCTGTCCGAAAAGACGATCAAGAACTACGTCAGCCGGATCTTCTCAAAACTCAACGTTTCGGCCCGCACCCAAGCCGCGGTTTACGCCATCAAAGCCGGTTTCGTCTAAGTCCCGTTCTGAAGATGGGCGATGCGCCGACCGTTATGGCCGTCCGGTGATTTGCGGCGCCTTCGAGGCATTCGCGATGTCGCCACGAACCACGGGCGCGGCGAGCGGGCTGAACGGTGCGACCAGCCCGCTGTATTGTTTGGGGATCGGCCGCGCATATTCACCGCGCTTGGCCGTGGCCAGCCGCAGGGTGATCAACGATTCGGCCAGCTTGACGGCGGCGGTTACGCCATCGACCACCGGCGCGCCAATCTCGTCGGCGATCTCGTCGCACAGATCGGTCATGCCCGCACAGCCGAGCACGATGGCGTCGGCGCCGTCCACGCTCAGCGCGGCTCGGCATTCGTCGACGATCATGCGCCGCGCACGCGAACCCGGCACGGCCAGATCGAGCACGGGCAAATCCGTCGCCCGGACGTTTTTGCAAAAGCGCAGCACGCCGTACCGCTCGGCAAGGTGCCAGGCCATCCCGCACGTGCGGCCCAGCGTCGTCACGACAGTGAAGCTCGGCGCGATCATGCTCGCCAAGTGCATCGCCGCCTCGGCAATGCCGATGACGGGACCGCGCGCGACTTCGCGCGCGGCGTACAAACCCGGATCGCCGAAGCAGGCGATCACGTAGCCGTCGAACCCGTGCCGCTCGCCGTCGGCGATCTCCGCCAGCAATCCCGGCACCGCCAGCGCTTCGTCGTACCAGCCTTCGATCGACGGCGGACCCATTGCCGGACTGACCGCGACGATCTGTGTGCCGGGAGCGGCGACGCGCCGCGCACACTCGCCGATCGTCGCCGTCATCGATAACGTCGTGTTCGGATTGACGACCTTTATCTTCACGTAGATGCCGCGGCGGAGACCGGCGCGGCGACTTGCGCCGACCGGGCCAGCGCCCAGTAGAACACCGCGCCGAAGCCGACGCCGATGAACCACGAGAAGTTCGCCAGCCCGTGCAGGCTCGGCACGATGACACACAAGATCGCGATCAACGCCGCCGGAACGAGCGCCAAGACCGCCTTGCGATTGACGCCGCCATCATACCAGTAGCGACCCGCGGGCGACATTGTGAACATCGCGTCGACCTCGATCTGCTGACGTTTGATCAAATAAAAGTCGACGAGAATGACGCCGAAGAGCGGACCGATGAAGCTGCCCAAAATATCAAGCGTGTAATGAATGACGGCCGGGCTGTTGAAGAGATTCCAGGGCGTGATGAAGATCGAGGCGACCGCCGCGATCATGCCGCCGGCGCGCCAACTGATGCGGTCGGGCGCCATATTCGAGAAGTCGAACGCCGGAGAAACGAAATTGGCGACGATGTTGATGCCGATTGTCGCGACGACGAAGGTCAGCGCACCGATGACGACCGCCGTCGCGTTGTCGATCCGGCTCACCATCTCGACCGGGTCCGTGATGATCTTGCCGAACACCGGCTGCGTGGCCGCCGTCGTGATCACCGTGACGACCGAGAACGCTAAAAAGTTGACCGGTAGACCCCAAAAATTTCCGAGCTTCACCGCAGAATAACTCCTCCCATAACGCGAGAAGTCACCGAAGTTGAGCATCGGGCCCGAGAAATAGGAAACAACCAGCGCGATCGCGGTGATCATCACCGGCACGACTTCCCAGCCGTGATACTTGACCGCGCTCAGATTGAGATGAATGTTTTGCGGTCCGGCTTTGTAGACCAGCCACGCCGTTAGCGCGAACATGACGGCGTACACCGCGGGGCCGGCAAAGTCGATGAACTTTTTGATCGCTTCCATGCCGTTCCAAAACACCAGTGCTTGCAGCACCCACAGCGCCATGAAGCCGAACCAGCCCAGATACGAAAGCCCGGCAAGTCCGTGTTGCGACGGATCCGCGTAGGCGGCGTATTGAGGGAAGAACTTGAGCGTGATCACGACGAACGCCGTCGACGCGAGATACGTTTGGATGCCGTACCAAGCGACGGCGATAAGTCCGCGGATGAGCGCGGGAACGTTCGCCCCGAGCACGCCGAACGTTGCCCGGCACATCACCGGATAAGGGACGCCGTTGACTTGACTGGGCTTGGCGATCAAGTTGCAAAACACGTTCACGATGCCGATGCCGATCAGCAGAGCGATGAGCACTTGCCAACTCGTCAATCCGAGCGCGAAAAGACTTCCGGCGAAAACGTAACCGCCGACGCTGTGCACGTCCGACATCCAGAACGCAAAAATGTTATACGCGCTCCAATGCTGATCTTTGAGCGGGACGAGGTCTTCGTTCGCGAGCCGCGGACTGTAATCCGCCGGCAATACGGGTTCGGCGTCGGAATGCCGCACGCTTTGAATGCGCGGCTTGGCTTGTCGCCCGACCTGCTCTTCCATGCTTGTCTCCCGATAAGGGTGGGTGCGCCACGGCGCAAGCGGAAAAGTAGTAAAATTTCCGGACGAGCTCGGTTGTTCTTTGGGCCAGGTGGATAGCTTTGGGCTAGTGGATTGCGCTGCGCGCAATCCGTCGCGTTTGGGCTTCGCCCAAGCCGCCCGTAGGGATTCGACTGCGTCGAATCCCTACGGTCCCTCGATCACGCGCACGAAATGCGCCGGATGAATGTACGCCGCGAACGCTGCCTCGATCGCGCGCGGATCCGTCTTGAGAATGTTCCGGGCATCGATGCGGCTCTGATCGAACGGCAAATCGGCCGCGGCGTCATCGAGCAGCCCTTGCCCGATCGCACCGACCGACGAATCGGCGACCACCGTTTGGCGGACGGTCGATGCTTTGGCCAGTGCCAACTCGAAGGCGCCGACGGGTTCGGTTTGCAGGCGTTCGATTTCGGCGTCGATGAGGGAACTGATCCGCGGCTGATTCGCCGGCAGGCACGCATACTCGATCGAGAGTTCGTAGCGTTCGCGGCGCGGCACGAGCCGGGATGCGATCGAGTACACCAGGCCGGCGTTTTGACGCAGATCGCGAAACAGCCGGCTCTGCTCGGGGCCTAGCGAACCGCCGCCGAGAATCGCGTTGCCGAGCAGCAGCGGGTAGAGATCGGGCGCCGTGCGCGCGATGTCGACGATCTGCTGCGCGATCACCGAATCCTGACTGACGGGCAAATTGAGCCGCACAAGCCCGGGCGGGTTGAGCGGAACCGGCCCGAGGTCGACCTCGGGCCGCGGGCCCGACGCGTGCCAGGCGCCGAATTCACGTTCGACGGCCGCCCGAGCCGCTTCGGGGCTCACGTTGCCGACCACCACGATGGTGGTCATGTCGGGCCTGATCGTCTCTTCGTAATACGTTTTCACGTCGTCGAGCGTGAGCGCTTGGAGACCGCTCACGGTGGGTTCGCGCAGTTCGGGGTCGCCCGGCGGCAGCAAATACCCTGCCGCGCGCCGCGTCGCGATCGAATTCGAGCCGTTGAGCGCGGTCTGCAATTCATCGGCGGCGCGCGCACGCGCGAGCGCGAACGTCGGCTGATCCAGGCGCGGCTGCAGTTCGGCTTGGGCGAGGAGGGCGACTGCCCGATCGAAGTCGCGCGACGTCGACTGCAGGCCGAAGTTCGCGCCGCCCGAGACGGCGGAATCGATCTCGTCTTGCGCGCGCGCGAACGTCAGCCGGTCCTGGGACGAAGTGCCGAAATCGAAGAGCGCGCCCAGCACCGACGACACGCCTTCTTTGCCGACGGGTTCGGCCAAGATCGGATTGGTTTTCACGCTCCCGTACAAGAACACGGAATCCGAGATCGTTTCGGGCTGCACCACGAGCGTGATGCCGTTGGCCAGCTTCGTTTCGATGGGCCTGCGCGCCGCGGGCGGCAGCGCTACGTTATCGACGAGCCGGTTCGCCCACTCCGGCAGGTGCGTGACGGGCGGTTGCGCGCCAAGCGGTTTTTCCGGACCCTGCTGGGGGGGCGCCGCCGGCGCGTTTTGCGTCGCGTTCGCCGACGGCGTCAGTTGGCCGACGATCTCTTCCTGCGGCCGGAAGTATTTTTTGGCGACGCGGTCGACGTCGGCGAGCGTGACCGCGGCGATGAGCCGTTGTTCGCGTTCGATCGACGGTTCGCGGTCGACGGCGATCGTCGTCGCCCAATCCGATGCCAGCGCGGCGATCGAATTCCGGCTTTCTTCCTGACCGGCAATGAGCCGGCGTTTGGTGGTCTCGAAGAGTTCGCGCGGAATCCCGTCGCGCGCATAGCCGGCGAGAATCGACTCGAGCGTTTGCGCCATCGCGGCCGGATCGGCACCCGGCCGCAGCGCCGCCATCGCGAACGCCAACTGCGCTTCGTCGACGTACGGCAGCGAGACCCACTCGGCGTCGAGCACCGTCCCAGCGTCGACGAGCGAGCGCAGCGGTCCGCGCTCGGAGTCGAGGATCCCCTGCAAAACGAAGGACGGCAGAAAGTCGCTGCTGTCAACGCCCGGCAACCGGAAACCGACCGCCGCGAGCGGATAGACCAGCGTGGTTGGGCGCGCCAAGACGGTGCGTTCGAGCGGCGCGAAGTGCGCGGCGGCGTGCGCCGGAATGTCGCGCCGCGGAATCGTTTCGAACCGCGCCCGGATCGCTTCGAGCGTCGGCTGCGGATCGACGTCGCCGGCCACCACGAGGACCGCGTTGTTGGGCGCGTACCAGCGCCGATAGAATTCCTTGATCCGTGGGCCGGTCAGCCGGTTGAAGGAAGCCAGCGTTCCGACGCCTTCATGCCCGTAGGGCGTATGCGCGAACGCGATGAGCTGCACGTCGCGGAAAAAATCGTTGCCTGGCTCGGAGGCGTCGCGCAGCACTTCCTGTTCGATCGCACCGCGTTCGTTTTCCCACTGCGATTGGGCGTCGAGCACGTCGCGCATGCGATCGGATTCGATCCGCAGCACGGCATCCAAATCGGAAGCCGGCACGGTGAATTGATAGTGCGTCGTCGTATCGCTCGTCGCGGCGTTGAACTGACCGCCGAGCGCGGTCGCGATCGTGCCCAACTCGCTTGTCGACAGGTTGGACGTGCCGCGAAACATCATGTGCTCTTGGGCGTGAGCTAGCCCTGGAAAGTCCGGCGGATCGTCACGCGAGCCGACCAAATACGTGAGGTCCGTCGACACGACCGGCCCGATCGTGTTGCGCACGATCACCACTCGCAGACCGTTGGCCAGCGTCGCCTTGAGCACGCTGCCCGCGCCGGCGGCGGGCAGCGGCGCGGCGGCGGGCAATGGCGCGGCGGCTACCAGCAACGCGCCCGCGAGCACGAGCAGCGGCAGGCGCAGCAGATAGAGGATCGGCGTGGGCATAGCATCGATCATACCGGCGCGACCTGCGAGCCACCTGGCCAGCCACGGCGGTCAGCGGTTATCGCGGTCGAATTGCGCGCTGCCGTTCTGATGCATCCCGTTACGGCCATGACCGTACGCGGGCCCCTTGTCGTCACGGGCGCTGCCGTCGCGCCCGTCACCGGTCGGGCCGCTCCGGCCGGCTTGGTAGCTGCCGTTATCGGCGATGCTGCAGCTCCCGTCGCTGCACGATACGGTCTGGCCATTGTTGCCCGGGTAGTACGAGTATCCGTTGCCGGCGACGACGTGCCCGTCGCCATAGACCGCGGAGCCGTCCGGCAGGTAGCCCGACATCGCATTCGCTTGCGCATTTTTGCGCGCAACGTTCGCTTCGATGGCGATCCCCGCGATCGCCGCCGCGCCTAGAATGATATTGCGCGTTGAGGCCGCGGAGTCGGCCGAGGCCGGCGCCATCGTCGATATGCTGAGCATTCCGGCGGCCGTAAGCGCCGCGAGAGAGACTTGAAGTTTGTTCATGGACGTTTCTCCTCCAACAACATCTTGGCGCGGGAACTTGGCATGGAGCTTGGGAGAACATGAGGCTTGGATGAAACCGCCCGCCCAAATGCTCGGCGGCGCAACACGCGGAATCCTCGAATTGCTGCGCAATGGGAAAGCCGTCGATTTCGGCCGTTCGCATCCGGTACGAACGCTAATGACGTTCGTTAAGCCAAGCGGCGATGTCGCGGATTTCGGGCAGCGAGATGCTGTGCCCGTGATCGTACTCGTGCGGCGCAAAGACCGCGCCGCTGCGCTCGCGCAAATAGCGTTCGCTCTGCATTACGAGGCCGGCCGGTATGACGTCGTCGAGCTTGCCACGCGCGTAAAAGATGGGGATCGCCGCGAGCCGGTCCGGACCCGCGGCGATGCCGCTCTCGAGCGGCAACGCTCCGCTGAGCAGAATCGCCCCGGCAAAACGCTGCGGGTCATCGAGCAGCAGCGCTCCCGCCATCATCATACCGGCGCTGAAACCGAGCAGATACACGCGCCGCCCCGTCGCAAGCGGAGAAACCTCATCGAGCCACGTTCGCACCACGCTGACCGATTCGCGCAGGCTCTTCGCGATCGGTCGCGCGACGCCGCGGTTCTCGAACCAGGTGTAGCCGCCGTCTTCGACGTTCACGAGACCGCGCACGCTTACATACGTGAACGCCGGAGCCAACCGATCGATCACGGGAAGAAGGCCGTTTTCATCATCGCCTCGACCGTGGAGGACGACGACGAGCGGCGCATGGGCGCCGCCGCGTGCGGGACGCCGCCAAATCGCAATCATGCGCGGAAATGCGAAAAGCGGGAACGGAGGGAATGACACCGCCATGAAACCACACGGGCTTCAAACGATTGCAGCGGCATGCTTGCACGGCGGCGTCCTGTTCGCGGCAACGACGCTCGCGGCCGATGCGCAGACGTGGCATTGGACCTATGTGACCCGTACCCCAAATAGCCCACTGCTCACCGCCCAATCGTCGGTTGCAATTTCCGGAAACCGGGTGGAGATGTCCTACACGGTGCCGCTGCAGGATCGGCAGGTCGTCATCGAATCGTGTCGCGCCAATCTGCACGACATCAGCGAAGCGACGACGATTCGCACCAGCGGCACATCGTATCTCCTGGTTCGTTTCAAGCAGACCGCGGTATGCGCATCGGGGCAGCAGCCGGCAATCGCGTTGCCCGCGGACGACGCGAAATTAATTAATCGCGTCGCCGCGGCGATCAATCAGACGTGCTGCACGGCGGGCGCCATCGCCGCAGCGCCGACGCCCGCCGCCAAACCGACGCCGGCCGCGTCGCCCGCACCCAGCCCCGCGCCGACTGCCGCGCCCGCGGCGTCACCATCGCCGAGCAGCGCGCCGACACCTCGCCCGAGTCCGACGCCCCTGCGCGAGGCGGTTCGCAATTGGGTCGAAAACGACGGCATTTTCTGGTTCGTGCGGTTGCGCAACGCCGGTCCCGCCGCCGTCGCGCCGGCCGGTGAGGTGTTCGACTGCCGCGATGTCGCTATCGGGTGCGGCGCATTCGCCCGCACGGTGATCGCACCCGGTGCGACGGCGACGGTCGCCACGATCGCTTCGACCAGTTACGGGACCGTGCCGACCTTTACGTATCGCTACACCTTCGCCCAAGGGCCCGACGCCGTGTCCGGTTCGGGCTCGTCACGCAAGCGTCTGCCGAGCGGCGAAGCGCGGATGTCGGCACAAGACGTGCGCGCGGCGCAAGCGTTCGCACTCAATCAGTTCGAATCACCGGCGCCGCGTGCGACCAGCGCCGCTTCCGTGCACCCGCCGCGGCTGGTGAAGCGCGGCTCGTCGCGACTGGCCATCGGCCAGACCGGGACCGCCGTGGTGCGGCTCACGATCGCGCCGGACGGCACGCCGCAAGAAGCGGCGATCGTGTCGGTCACCAACAAGCAGCTTACCGCGGCCGCGATCGAGACCGCCGTTTCGTCGACGTACGCGCCGGCGACGCAAAACGGCCGCACTGTCGAGGCGAAATACATCGCGACCTTCTCATTCGACGGTCAAGATCCGGCGCTGTCGGCGATACCGCTGTGGAAGCGCTCGCCGTTACCAGCACCATCACCGCCGGCATCGTCGTCGTTGCAGTCCGCGCCGTCAGCGCAGGGGACGCCGTCTTCGCAGCCTTCAGCCGCGCCGCCGGTAACGCAGTCGTCGGCGGCGCAAACGTCCGCCACGCCGGCACCAGCCGCGATACCGCCGGGCGGCGGAGCGGATGCACCGCCCCCGACGCCTCCGGCGCTGGCCGGGCCAAGCGCTCCTCCCGTTGCGGCTCCGAGCCCATCGCCGGCATCGCCGGCCGCCCCTGCGACCAGTACGCCGATCCCGCATCAATGACGTGCGGCGCGACGCACTCGCTGGTCCGCGGCATCGCCGCAGCCGCCGCGGGCGCGCTCTTGCTCAGCGCCACGCGCGCCGACGCCGCCGAGTCCGCACCGGCCGCCGCACCCGCGCGCAGCGAGACGGCCATCACGCATCACACCGCCCGCATCGGCAATCGCGCGATCTCCTACACCGCGACGGCGGGCACGATCACGCTGACCGACGCGAAGGACCAACCGACGGCGAACATGTTCTACGTTGCCTACACGGCCGAGGGGCTTGGGCCCACGGCGCGCCGGCCGCTGACGTTTTCCTACAACGGTGGTCCGGGCGGATCGTCGGCGCTCGTGCATATGGGTGCCTTCGGTCCGCGCACGGTAGTCACGACGAATGCCGCGCCGACGCCGCCGGCACCCTACACGATCGTCGACAACGCCGACAGTCTGCTCGACACGAGCGACCTTGTTTTCGTCGATGCCGTCGGCACCGGCTTCAGCCGAATTACCGGTAAAGGCGAGGCCAAGGATTTTTATGGCGTCGTACAAGACGGCCGTGCCTTCACGCAGTTCATTCGTCGCTACATCAGCGCGAACGGCCGCTGGAATTCACCCAAGTATCTGGCCGGTGAGAGCTACGGCACGACGCGGTCGGCCGTTCTCGCGAGCATGCTGCAAGACGAGGGCATCGCGCTGAGCGGTGTTACGCTCATGTCGACGGTGCTCGATTTCTCGACGCTGATCCCGCAGCCGGGTAACGATCTGCCATACTGGACCTATCTGCCCAGTGAAGCGGCCGTGGCGGCGTATCATCACAAGATCGCGCCGAGTCCCGATCTGCCGGCGTTCCTGCAAACCGTGCGCGCCTACGCGCAGGGCCCTTACCTGAGCGCGCTCGCCAAAGGGGCGGCTCTACCGCCGGCCGAACGCGACGCCGTCGCCGCACAACTCCACGCCGATACGGGTTTGCCCGTCGACTATTTGGAGCGCTCGAATCTGCGCGTGACGCCCGAACGCTTTGAAAAGCAGTTACTGACCGCATCGGATGAAACGATCGGCCGCTACGACGCCCGCTTTCGCAACGCCGATCTCGACCCCATCGGCGACCACGCTGATACCGATCCGTCGTCCGACGCCGTGTTCGGTGCCTTCACCGCGGCGTTCAACACCTACATTCGCGACGAACTGCACTACCGTTCCGACGCCGACTACGAATTCCTCAGCCGCGACGTAAATCGCCAGTGGCAGTGGCACACGGAGGAGCGCGGCAGCCCGTCGGCCGTCAACGTGAGCGCGGACCTAGCCAAGGCGATGACCGAGAATCCGTATCTGCGCGTGTTCTCCGCGAACGGGCTCTACGATCTTGCGACGCCGTTCTTCGCCACCGAATACACCCTGGGTCACCTCGGGCTCGCGCCCGCGCTGCAATCACACATCACGTACGGCTATTATCCGGCTGGCCACATGATCTATCTCAACCCGGTCGCGCACGCCGCGCTCAAATCCGACTTGGTTCGCTTCTATCGCTGACGCCGTTCAGTGCGTCTCCGAAACCGCTGCCGCAGCCGCGCGTACGAGTCTTGCGACGGGCAGGTAACGCGCGGCCCTGGCAGCGACGCTATGCCGGCGTGAGGATGTGCAGCAACCGCTCGGCGACGAGATCTTTGGTTTTCGCGCCGTAATCCGCCATGTGCGGCGCGGCCATGTGCGCGCGCAACGCGTCGGGGCCGGCCCACTTCTCGACCACGATGAAGCGGTCGGGGCCCAGCGGCGCTTGGAGACCCTCGAATCCGGTGATGTCGACAGTCGCAGCGTATTCGATGCAGCCCGGTTCGGCCAGCACATTGGGGACATTGGCCTTGAAAATCGCGAGCAGCGCAGCACGCTGGCCGGGCTTGGCGGTGATCACCGCGATCAAATGCAGCATACGCCGTCGCTTCCGTGCCGGGCAGCCTCTCCCCGCCCCGCCGCTTACGAGCCAGTCCGCGAGAGAGCCGGGCGGTGTCGGCCCCGTGTTGGGCGGGCGCGCCTCGCGACGCTACATATGCGAGACCGAACAGGCCCATGAAATAGATCACAAGCTTCGTTCGCGTTCAACTCTTGGTTCCTAAAGACGTCAGCACGAGCGAAATCTGTCCCTTGTGAACCTCGAAGCGGGGATCTTTGCGGAGGTCTCTCATGCATGTGGTCCGCGGGGTCTTGCGATTGGGGCCAGCCGCGGTTAGAGTAGGGTGTTCGGCGCATAAAGCATCCCATAAGTCTCGCGACGTCGATACATGCCGACGCTGCCGGCGCATCCAATCGTATGCCGCGTCGCCGAACTTCGACACGTTATGTCGTTATAAGTTGGAGCGCTGGCGGCTGGACCTGGTCGCCCCACTGATGCCAGCCGTAGCGGTGATGACGGGCGAACAGCTCGAGCCGTGGCCCTGGACTGCACCGTTCGATGAGGTCCCATGCTTCATCCGGCTTCCGTGAGTGTTCCCGCTTGCGCGTACCGATGATGTTCGTTTGCGTGCGGCCCGGTTTTAGCGTTCTGTTGTTCTTTCCTCGGATTCCAAATAGAAGTAGTTCCGTCACGTTTCGGAAGTAAAAACCGACGCCACGGCCGTCAGGGCCGCCGTCTTTCCGAATCTTGTACCAGACGACGTTACTCTTGTACGTGTAGCCCCAGCGGCGCATTGTTTCCAAGCCTTCGGCCAGCAACGCGTTCGGACACCAGAGATATAGGTGCGACTGTTCAGCCGCGATCCGCGCGACGGGAAGCTCATATATGTCATCGAGCGTCATAGTCGCATAGCGCGACAAGCGCTTGTGTTCAGGCGCCATTTTTCCGGTCCGATTTTGGAAGCGCCATGGCGGATCGGCTAAAACCGTGCGATAGCGGGTGTCTTCAGCGTACGCGAGCAGTGATTCGGCTGGCGCAAGTTCTAAGAGTTCGGGTCGTACAATGCGGATCGGATACCGAAGACCACTACGGGGCATCCGCCAGCTCCTCCGCCTTCGATTTTGGGTAATAATTTCGACATGTGCGTCGTAGATTGGCCGTAGCTGTCGCCCCGGCCCAAGCCATCGAAAACGGCTTGTAGCTCATCGCATCGCGTGACCATGACTCCGACTTCAATTGCGCGCAGCTCGAATAGCAATCGGAAGTTGTTGAGGTCGCGGTCAAAAAACGGGTCCTTGTTGTTCCACTCAACCTCAAGCCCGACTTTTCCCTTATAGCAATCGACCTTGTGCGTGGGACTCGGATACGTAACCCCGTCCACGACGACTGCCGTGTCAAACTTCTTCTCCTGCCAGCCCAGTGAGTAAAGCGCGGTATCAAGCGCGGCCGAGACCTTCGACTTCCTTCCGCCACCTTTATCGATGTACGACTTTCGGAGAACGAAGCTACCGAGAACGCGCAGGATGTCGTTCCATTCGGAGACGTGGACGCTAGCGAGAATCGCGATGGCATTCCGCCATTGGTGAACTTCGAAGCCAGCCGAAATCGCCGGCGGTATTGGACCTCCTTGCATGGCAGACCGTAGTCGACGCCCGCCATAGAGAGATCCTCCGAAAGCACGGTACGGTCTGCTACCACGGGGGCTAGATTTAGCGCCATTTGGGACGGCCTTTCTCCAGGTTCAACCCCGACCCTCCATTGCCGGGGGATACGGGGGCAAGGGGTACGAATAGGCTTTGACGGTGCTAGTAAGTGAGCTTGCGAAACGGGTCAATCGAAGCCCAGACACGATCAAGCGGTGGGTCGACGATGGGCTCCTTGAGTGCTATCGCGACGAACGCAACCGCCGACAATTTTCGGAGCAGAGCGTCGATCGCTGCCTCGTACTCACTCGCCTTAGCGTTGCAGCGCAGCTACAGAACCGCAAACTCGCGGCCCTCGTGGCTGAAATGCCGGAACAACTCCAACTTCTTACCGCCAGCGATGTTACGGTTTCTGCCGAAACATCTCGAGGGGTAAAAAGTCGAGAGAATACTTAGGTACTTATTCTTCGTGCTTTAACGAAAAACGTAGACGCCGCCAAACCGTGAAAGGGGCGCCCTGGCGGCACGCTGCCGGCAGCCACGCTTCTCGCTACCCGGGATTGTCGGCGAAGACGTATGCGTTGACGTTCTGCTCGAGCATGCTGCCGGACTCGATCTTCGCGCGCAGCATGGTCTCGAACTCGCCCCGTTCAGCTGCTGTGAATTGCTCGTCGAGGATATCGCCGATGGTGGGGACGCCCGCCCGCGGTGAGCTGGCAAGAAATGCGCCCCAGGGTATGGCGGGAGCCGGCACGCTATCGATGTGAAGCCGAAGATGGACGTTGACAAAGCCGCTTACTTGGAACAGGCGCACGAGGTCGCGTTCGTTGTAATTCGTCAGCGAGCTGCTGCGGATTCCATCCAGAGAGTCGGGGAAGTACGCTGACCGGCAGCGGTGCAAGAGTTCGGCATAGCGAGCGCCGACGTCCGAAGAGCCCGGCCGGCGCTGACTCGCGAGTCCCGCGAGCGCGAAGGCATTATCTTGGAAAATCGGATCGACGATGCTGATGCGCGCGCCGGGGCGCAAGATGCGACGAAATTCACCCAGCGCCGCTTTTTTGTCCTCCAGATACGCCAGCATCGCCCGCACGAGCACGACGTCAATTGACGCATCGGGGATTGCCGCGAGCGCCACCGCCGAAGCAACGATAAACCGGCAGCGCTCGTCCAAGCCGCAACGCTGCGCAAGATCACGCGTGTGAGCGATCAGGCCCGGCGAGATGTCGACGAAGGTGACGCTCGTCGTTGCCTGACGCTCGAGTGCGCCGAACCCCGCCAGGCCGTCCCCGCAGCCGATGTCGGCAATTGCTTGACCAGGTTGGATATTTGCGTGATCGAGCAGCCGGTCGCGAATATCCGCTATGACGGGAGCAAGCGCGGCGGCGTATGTCGCATCGCTGCCGTGACGGGTTGAGAGCAGCCACTCAAGCCACGTATCGTCGCCGGGCAGCCCGGCGACGGCTGAGAGCGATTGCGCATTCATCTCGCGTTCTTCACAGGAAAGCTTTTACGCTCCGCCAGCAAGCCCGCATTGTCGGGTTAAGATTGAAGGACCCCAAGCGCCGGATTCGAGCAGCGGGCTCGCGCGCACGAGGCCGAACACTTCGTGCCGATGCGGTTTTCGCTGGGAGTAAATTACTGGCCGCGGCGCAGTGCGACCGCGATGTGGCAGCGCTTCGATCGGGGCGAGATCGCCGCCGATTTCGCTCAGATCGCGGGTCTGGGTCTGGACACGGTGCGCTTCTTCATCCGCTGGGACGAATTCGCGCCGCTGCCCGATAGCATCGATAGGCTGATGCTCGACCGCCTCGCGACGGTTGTAAGCCTTGCGGGCGACGCCGGTCTGCAGGCGCTGCCGGTGCTCTTTTGCGGCCACATGGACGGCATCAACTGGCTGCCCGACTGGACGCTGGACCGCAGGGCGCCGCGCGGCCGCTTTCGCACGTTCAGCGGCACGCGCGAGTCGCCGCTAGGGATCGGCAACATGTATGTGGGCGCGCTGCTCGATGCGCAACTGCGCTTCGCGCGGGCGGCCGGCGAGCGGATCGGCCGGCACCCGGCGCTGCGTGCGTGGGATATCGGCCATGAGTTCAGCAACGTGCGCGAACCGACGGCAGCGCGGGTGAAATCGGGCGAACATTCGCAGGCGCCGGCCGATGAAGCCACCGTAGCGCAGTGGGCCCGGCGGCTAACCGATGTGCTGCGCGAAACGACCGGCGCACCGGCCACGGCGGGAACGTATGCCGGCGACCTCACCGCCGACCGCAGCGTCCGTCTGGGCTCGCTGTGCGCGCCCTTCGCGTTCGCCTCGATCCAGGCCGACAGCGTGTCGACCGCAGTCGCCCGCAGCCGGCTCGACCCCGAGCTGGCGCCGTTTTTCGCGATGTTGACCGCCGGCTTTTCGCTGCAGCCCGTGTTCGTGACCGGATTCGGCAACCCGACGTGTCCGCCGGGGAAATTTTCAGCGCTCGAACGCTTCCCGGCCGCCGGGGAATCAACGCCCGAACCCATCCCAAGCGACGATCCCGTTTTCGCGACCTATCCCTGCCTCACCGAAGACGAAAATGCGTTCGTGTGCACGGGCACGCTGGACCGCCTGCACGCCGACGGCCGGTTGGGCGCGCTGTGGTGGTGTTGGGCCGATTATTCCGACGAGTTTGCCGCCCAGCCGCCGTTCGATGCCGCGCCGCACGCCCGGACCTTCGGCGTCGTGCGCGCCGACGGAAACGAGAAGCCCGTCGCCGCAGCCCTGGCGGCGTTCGCGCGCCAGGCGCGCACGGTGCTTCCCGCCCGCGACATGCCGGCCATCGCCAGCGCTTATTACTACCGGACGCTGCCGACGAGCACGCGCACCCTGTACGATGCATTTTTGCGCTTCGTCGCCGAGCGGCGCACGCCGCGGTGAGGGCGACCCCGCAGAGGACTGCCGGATGCGCCTCGCGCAGCATCGACCATGCCGACGAACGTGCGCGCCGAGATCGTCGCCGCGTTCGTCGACGAACGTGACGGCGGGAACTTGGCCGGCGTGGTCCTGGACCGCGCCGATCTGAGCGAATTGCAGATGCAATCCGTCGCCGCGCAACTTGCGCTTTCGGAGACGGCTTTCCTCACGCCGGCCGCCGACGGTTTTCGCTTCGACGTCTTCACGCCGCAGGTGCGCGTTGCCGATTGCGGCCATGCGACGATCGCGGCGTTCGGGCTGCTCGCCCAGCGCGGACGCTTCACCGGGACGACGACCAAACATACCATCGCTGGACCGCGCGCGATTCGCCACGACGACGCGGGGTGCATTTTCATGCAGCAGCCCGCGGCGCGCTACGAAGCCGGCCCCGATCCGCGCCGCGTCGCCGCGTCGTTGGGTCTAAGCGAAGCGACGGCGTTCGTGCAGCCGCCGGCCGTCGCGCGGCACGACGTAGCGTTCTTGATCGTGCCGCTTCCGCATCCCGGGATGCTCGCCGCGATCATCCCGAACATGCGCGCGATCGAGGCCATCTCGGCGACCGCCGACGTCTTCGGCTACGCGGTCTTCGCCCTCGGCGATCACGACGTCGACGCGTCGATCCGCATGTTCGCCCCGCGCATCGGCATCCCTGAAGAGTCGGCAACCGGCATGGCCGCAGGGATGATCGCCGCGTATCTGCACGACTGCATGCAGGGCGGCGAACGATTCAGTTTCGATCAAGGCGTCTATATGCATCCGCCGTCGCCGAGCCGCCTGCGCGCCGACCTCGCGTTCGCGACCGATAACACGACGATCGTCGACGTGTGGGTCGGCGGCTTCGCGCGTGCCCGCCAACTCCGATTCGTCGACGCCTGACGCCGTTAGTGCTGGGCTGAACCGGGCGCGGGAACGTCGACGGCGGCGCCGCCGGCCACGGTGATCGCCACCCGGCCCGGGCGGGCGCCGTCGCGCGGCGGCACGAGTTGGAATTCGTAGGTCTTCACGCCCTCGGCCGGCGATTTGAACGACACGGTTTGGGGCGAGCAGAGGCCGTCGGCGCAGAACGAGGCGACCCACTCGGGAAGCAAGCCTTGCGCGCGCAACGTCACGGTCGCATCGGCGGGAGCCGCGACGATCAGCCGATATTTCAACGTCGAGGCGAGACTGCCGGGCAGATCCGGTCCCGTCCATGGAGCCACCGAAACGACCGGTTTTCCGGAGCGGCCGGCGAGCGCCACGGCAACGAGCCCTTCTTGCGTGCGCTCCTTGACGTTGCGTTTAAGCGTCGCGTACTGACCGCCCGCGCCCAGCCGGTCGCCGTACGCGTTAGCCAGCGCGAATGAGCGGCGCGCCGCGGCCGCGTCGCCCAACGACACCGCCACGTTAGCGGCGTCGAGCGCGGTATCGGCAACGTCGGCGAGAGCATCTTGCGTCGGGGTTTGCTTCGCATCGGCGGACAGCAGCGCCAGCGACCGTTCGTAGGCCGGCGCCGCGTCGCCGAACCGGCGCGCGCGCTGATACGCCAAGCCGAGATCCGCCCAGCCGTCGCCGTCGCGCGGACGCAGGCGCGTGTAGCGCTGCGCCTGCGCGATCATCCGGTCATAGTCGTGCAGCCGGTAATAGGCCCGCGCGAGCTTCGCGACGAGCGGCGGCGAATCGGGCCGCAGCACGAGCGCATCACGATAGGCGCCCGCCGCCGCGCTCCACTCGTTGAGATCGCCGTCGCCCTGCGCGATCAGCACAAGGCCCTTAGCGCGCTGTGCGGCAGTCGCGGCATGGTCGCGCAGCGCTGCGCCCGCAGCGAGGGTCAGCGCGCCTTCCTCATGCAGCGTTCGTTCGTAGTCGACCGTCGAGTCGTGTTCGGCGAGCGCATCCGCGCGGGTAACCGCCTGCTGCGCGGCCGCGACGGCCGCGTTGCGCCGGTCGGTTGCCGCGTCGAAGGGAAAGCGTTCGGGCGCGAGCAGGCCGTCGATCCGCGCTTGATTCGGGGACACATAGGTCGACGAGCGCCCGGCTTGCGCGTCGATGACGTAGCGCGCGAGCTGATCGGGCTTCACTTGGCCGATCCAACGCGCGCGAACGACGCCCGCGGCGTCGAGCACGATGGTGGTCGGAATGTAGGCGATGCCGTACGCATTATAAACATCGGGACCCGCCAAGGCGACCGGATACGGGACCCCCTTGGCGGACAGGAACGTCTTGACGATCGGCGCCGTTTCGGTCGTGTCGATGCCTAAAAACGCGACACCCCGGGCGTGCAGCCGGCCGTAGGCGGTGACCAGATCCGGCGTTTCGGCGCGGCACGGCGGGCACCAGGTGGCCCAAAAATTGAGCACCGTGACTTTGCCGGACGTCCCGCCCGTCCGCATTTGAGCACCGTCGAGCGAGCGCGCAGCGAGCACGGGAGCCGGCACGCCCACGGCTGCGCCGGACGAATGCGGCGCGGCACCGAGGAGCGCGAACAAAACGGGCACGACAAGCGAACGCATGCGTGATGTTTCGCGCACCGCGGCCCAGACTCCAGGTTCGCCGCGCGGCAGGCCGGCTGCAAACCCGAGCGCGCCGATCCGGTCACAGGGCCGGTGAGCGTAGCGATCGCCGTCGACGGGTTGGTGAAACGGTACGGCGCGGTTGAAGCCGTCGCCGGGCTCAGCTTCAGCGTCGAGGCGGGGACGATCTTCGGGCTGCTCGGTCGCAACGGGGCCGGGAAGACGACGACGCTGGAGTGTTGCATCGGCATCGGCAAGCCGACCTCGGGCAGCATCCGCGTGCTCGGCCTCGATCCGACCCAGCCGCGCGATTTGTCCGGCTTGCGCCGGCGCATCGGGGTCCAGCTTCAAGCCACATCACTGCCCGAAAAAGCCAACGTCCGCGAAGTGCTTGAACTCTACGCCGCATACTACAGCATTCCGCCGCGCGTGAAAGAAATGGCCGAACGCGTCGGGCTCGCGGACAAACTCGACCGCCAAATGGCGCAGCTTTCGGGCGGCGAGCAGCAGCGCTTGGCGCTGGCGCTCGCCTTGCAGCACGATCCCGACGTGTTGTTTCTGGACGAACCAACCGCGGGTATGGACGCCTTCGGCCGGCGCATTTTGTGGACCGAAGTCGAACGGCTGCGCGCCGGCGGCAAAACGATCGTGCTCACGACCCATTACATCGAGGAGGCCGAACGCTTGAGCGACCGCATCTGCATGGTCCAACGCGGCAAGATCGTCGCCGAAGCGACGCCGGCGGATCTGGTGGCCGAGTACGGCGGCGCGGCGACGGTGTCGATCGCGGCCGACGGCTTCGTGCCCGGCGCGGCGCTCGAAGCGCTCGGAACCTGGACCCGCACCGGCGCGGAGTGGAAGCTTGCGACAACAACCGAGCCCGGACTCGCGCTCGCCGCGATCGTCACGCACGCCAACGAATTAGGGACCACCATCACGGCGCTCGACATGCACCGGCCGACGCTCGAAGACGCGTTCATCGCGATCACCGGCGAAACGATCCAGGAGGCGGCGCTATGAATTTGGCGCGCATGTTTGCGACCCAGACCAAGATGCACTTCCTGTGGTATTTCCGGCGCGACGGCGAGATGATGTTTTGGACGCTGGCGATGCCGGTATTTTTTCTGGTGCTCTTCTCGTTCGCGTTTTCCAACGGCGTGACGGCCAAATCATCGTCGTTTCTGGTTCCCGGCATCATCGGGGCGCAGGTGCTCAGCTCGGGCTTTTGGGGTGTGGGCGTGATGCTCGCGACCTTCCGCGAGAAACATTTGCTGCGCCGCGTCTACATCACGCCGATGCCGGCCTGGATTTTCTTCGCCTCGCTCGTGACCTATCGCGTCGGATTGCTGGCCGCGCAGGCGATCATTCTCATCGCGGTCGGCGCGCTGCTCTTTCACGTGCAGATCACCGGCAATCCGCTGTCGATTGTCGCGATTTTGATCCTCGGCACGGCAACGTTCGTTTCGCTCGGCACGATCATCGGCGCGCTCGCGCGCACGACCGAAAGCGCGAACAACATCGCCTCGATCCTCACGGTGCCGCTGGCGTTTCTGTCCGACGCGTACGTGCCGATCGATCGTTTTCCGCACGCGGTGAGCGCCGCGCTGCGGCTGTTGCCGTCAACGGAGTTCATCGAGACGTTTCGCGGCGTCGCGGTCGGCGGCGAGCCGATCGCGGCGTTCGCGGTCTGGCTTACCGTGCTCGGGCTTTGGACGGTGGCTGGGACGGTGATCAGCGCACGGACGTTTCGCTGGGTCTGAAATAGCCGACGCGACGGCCGCGCGGCGGCGAGAACCGATCAACCGATGAACGGCCCGTGACGAGCGTCAGCGCCGTTCGTGCTGCACGATTTGTTTGATTCACTTTACAAACAAATTGCGACGCTGACGAACTTAAGTTTCACGGCAGAGTAACCGAACGGCCTAAGCGCGACTAGCTGTAGCGCGCTTGCTGAATCCGACCTGAATTTGTCGGCGCGTCTCCATCTTTTTCGCTCCCTCGATTGCGTGGACGGGCTTTGGTTCGCGCCCGCCGTCTAGGCGAATGTTTTTTTCGACCATTTGTCACGGAGCGACACAGTGAACACTACGGGACTCATCGGACTCAGGCTTGCGGCGATACTCGCTGTTTTGGCCTGCGCAACGACGGCCAATAGCGCGCAGGCGAGCACGGCGAACCAGTCCGTCCCATCGCCGACGCCCGCGGGTTCGCCGGACCCCGCGCCGACGGTCGCCCCCGCCGCGACCGCATCTCCCGCGCCAACGCCGACACCGCGAGCGCTGGGCTTATCGGTACAGACCGATGCGAGCTTGACCTTCGTGGGGCAGAACGCGTCCGGTCCGGGAGTTTTTGCGCCCGAAGCCAACGGGTTTATCACCGGCGTGCCGCTCGCTCCCAACACGCCCTACGATCTTTTCTCGAGTACGCCCCAAGTCAGCGGGAACGCGGGTATCGCCGAACTTTTGTCGACCGCGACTCTGGCCACGGCCAAGTTCACCTTCTCGCTGAGCGGGGGCCTCGAAACCGTTCACGGCAGTACGACCAATGCGACGTACTGGGGCGAGAATCTGCTACCGACACTCAACCCGCATCTCGGTTCGCCGGCACTCCCGTACGCGGTTGCGTTTCCGTCGCATCCCGGACAAGACGATGGCACAGCGACGCGCCTGTCGCTCTTGTCCGGCAGCGCGGCGACGGCCGACGGGAAGCTGACTTTGCACGCCGGTTGGTTCGATCTCTCGCAAACCGATCGATTTGTCTTCGCCCAGCCCGCGCTCACGAGCGAAAATCCCGCAATCGCTTACGCGCCGCCCGAAACGCTCTCGAGCGGACTTCCGACGCTCGATAGCTGGCAGCCGCTCTCGAGCGCACTCCAACTGCACGGCCTCGATCTCGTCGCCAAGAACGGCATTGCCACGCTCGAAATGACGGATGCCGATCTGCCCTCGCTGCCGGGCGATTCGGCGCACCTCGCGATGGCGTCGATCGTCGTCGACCATGGTGAAGGAACGCGATTCTCGGGGCAGGTGCTGCACGCGACGACGGCCGGCACGCCGTTTGTGACGGCCGCGTCGTTTGGCGCCGCCCCGCAGTTCACGCTGTATCCCCAAGGCGTGGCATCGACGAGCACGCTGAGCGGCCAAGAACAAACCGTAGCCGGCGTGCGCGGCGCGTTCCACATCTTGCCGGTTCTCGGGTTGGACGGCGTGGCCGAAATCGGGCACTCGTGGTATGCCGCTTCGCTCGCCGCCCAACCGGGAACGACGACGCCGAGCGATTTTTACCATACCGGCTTCATCGAGACGCACGGGCACGTTTCGGGTTCGCTCGATTTGTATCGCGTCGAGCCCGGCTACGCGACGATGATCCTGCCCTACGGAATCCCGGAGAACACCTGGGGTGCGACCTTCGCCTGGCCGGGCCAATGGTTCAAATCCAACTACCAGCTCATCGACAACACCGTTCTCGCCGACAACCGCCAAGGCTACCGGCTGCGGCTCAGTGTTGATAAAGCCCCGGTCGAGGTCCATTTGGAATACACGGGTTTGCACCAAATCGATGCCGTAACGACGACGTCGTCGCAGCGGCTCGGGTTCGCCGACCCGTACTTTTTGCCGCAACAACCCGGCGCCGCGACGTTCGGACAACAGAAGCGAAGCGCGTTGTGGACCGCTTGGCATCTGCCTTACGGCGACTTGAGCCTCGATATCGTCGACGACGCTCTCCATCGGCCCTTTGTCGCGACGCATCCCGAAGACGCCATTTCGTATGAGGCACCGCAAGCCGTCGTGACCTTCGCCCGACACCTCTCGGCCGACGTCATCGGCTCGATCGGTGTCGGGCGCTTCGCCGTCAAAGGGACCTTTGACGAACCCGTCGATTTTGCTCAGCGGCTGTTCTTTGTCGGATTCGAGGCCGCGCAAACACCGCACTCGTCGCTTCTCGTGAGCTTTCGGCGCAGTTCAGCGGCCGGGCAAACAACGGCACCGCTTGTTCCCGGATCGCCCAATTTCGCCGCCTCGACCCTGATCGTCGAACAACGCCTCCACCTCTGAGGCGAGCAGGAGATCGCGCTGCGCTGCGATAGTCGCTCGGCGTGCCTATCAGCTCCGCGCAGCGTGACCGTGTGCCGAAAGCCCCCCAGCAGCGGGCACGTCCGCTCGTCATTCGCCGACGGTTGACGGGCACGACTCCGTGCATGAACGCAGTCGCCGTCTCCCTTCTCGCAGCGTCGCTTGTCGGTATCCCACTGCTTGCCGGTGCGGCGTCGCCCGTTAACGCCAAGCCGGAACATCATTATTACGTCGTCGACCGAAATGCGACGGTCGCCGGCCCGTTCCGCACCTTCTACGCCTGCAGCAAGGCCCTCGAAGTCCTGGAACTTCACACAAAGGATCCCGGATTTTGCACGTCCGATTGGATCCAGAGTCGAGCGACAGCGAGCCGCCACACGGCTAAGTAAGTCGCGGGGCAAACGTACCGCGCGCGCCAAACGTCGAAGCGCTTCCGAGCGCAGCTTCGCAAACGATGGTCGTCGTTTGTATCCATCACATGGATAACCACTTCGACGATCATCCCCCGGAGCATCGGCCCGGACCGGCGCACCAGCAAAAGTAATTGCGGTCGCGGCCATCGCGAGCGCGAAAGAAAGACGGGTCAGCGGGAAGACTCTCCTAACGATTTTAGAGTAAGGGTCGAGCGGCGAGGCTACGAACGCCGCCGCCCATCGGACGCCGGGCCGGCGATTTCGTCCAAGGCCAGGCGCTCCGCTCGGCCCTTTGCACAAAGGCCGCGCCGGGGCAGGTCGCCGATCATCGAAGATGCAGGCATTACGCGAAAGCCCCCCCGGCCGAACCGACGCGATCGACCCAATCGAGCAAGTGCTTCCGCCCGGCCAGATGGCGGCGATCGGTTTGCAGCACGTGCTCGTCATGTATGCCGGAGCGATCGCGGTGCCACTCATCGTCGGCGCGGCACTGCACCTGTCCAAAGAGCAGCAGGCCGGACTCATCAACGCGGATCTTTTCGCGTGCGGGGTCGCGACGCTGCTGCAGTGCATCGGGGTCGGCGGCATCGGAATCCGCTTGCCGGTCGTCATGGGCGTCACGTTCGCCTGCGTCGGGCCGATCATCGCGCTCGGCACGTCGGGCGCAAGTCTGCCGACGATCTACGGCGCGGTGATCGCGTCGGGCATCTTCGCGATCGCGATCGCGCCGCTGTTCAGCAGCCTCTTGCGCTTCTTTCCCCCACTCGTCACGGGGACCGTGATCGCGACGATCGGCATCACGCTGCTGGCAGTCGGCATCCAGTGGGCCGGCGGCGGGGTGGGTTCGCCAAACTTCGGCGCGCCCGTCAACCTGCTGCTGGCCGCCATCGTGCTCGTCTCGGTGCTGCTCATCAACCGCTTCATGCGCGGCTTTTGGGCGAACATCTCGGTGCTGCTCGGCCTGGTGATCGGGATGCTCGCGGCAGTACCGTTGGGCATGGTCAACTTCGCGGGCGTCGCGGGCGCGCCACTCGTCGATATCGTGCGGCCGTTCCGGTTCGGTCTGCCGCACTTCGATCTGGGCCCGATCGTCTCGCTGTGCATCGTGATGATCGTGACGATGGTCGAGTCGACCGGCATGTTCTTCGCGCTGGGCGAAGTATGCGGACGCCCGGTCAACGCCGGGACGCTGGTGCGCGGGCTGCGTGCCGACGGCATGGGCGCGATCATCGGCGGCTGCTTCAACCCGTTCCCGTATACGTCGTTCTCGCAGAACGTCGGCCTCATCGGAATGACCGGCGTGCGCAGCCGCTGGGCGGTCGCGACGAGCGGCGGCATCCTCATCGCGCTCGGGCTCTTTCCGAAACTCGCCACGATCGTGGCCTCGATTCCGAACGCCGTGCTGGGCGGCGCGGGTATCGCGATGTTCGGCATGGTCTGCGCGACGGGCATCAAAATCCTCGGCGGCGCGCGCTTGAACGAACGCCACAACCTGCTCGTCGTCGCGGTCAGCATCGGCGTCGGCATGATACCGCTCGTCGCGCCCACGATGCTGAGCCAACTGCCGGGCTGGGCCGGACCTTTCGTGCACAGCGGGATCACGCTGGCGGCGTTCTGCGCGGTCGTGCTCAACTTGCTTTTTAACGGCGACGGCCGCAGCGATGAGGGGACGCTGCTCAAACTCGAAGAGTCGCTGGGCGAACCGGCGATATCGCTGCACTAAGAACTAAGTACGAACCAGGGCGCACGTTCCGTTCGGTGCGTTTTACGTAACTTGCGCGGGGCTCTGTTCTTGAGGAAACCGCGAAACCGCCCCGTAGGGAAACCGGCAGCGCACGTTTAGCCTGGGCCGTACCAAGCGGTGGCCAGCCGTCAAGGCCGCATCCTTAACGTCGCCGGAGCAATCGACCGATACTTCATACGATGGCCCAGCCATGGCACACATCGTCGCAAGCACGCGGTATCGGATACAGCCCTACATGATTGACGCTCTTTCGCACGAATTCGAAGCCGGCCAATCTGAGGTCGGCGCGGCCGACAATCGCCGTCCCACCGACGCGCCACCCGCGCAGCCTGGTCTGCCGTCCCGCGCGTATCTCAGGCAACGCCTGGGGTTGACATCGGTACCTGCAAGCTGGCTTGGCGCACTGAAGTGGTACGCCCTCGGCCTCATGCTGGTCACCGCCGGCATTGTCATCGGAGCGCAGCTGACTCGCCCGCACGGGGCGGTGTTGACGACGGCACCGCCGAGCGTTACGATTGCGAGTTTTTCGGCCAAACAAACGCGGGTCGTCCTGGGGCAATCGACACAGTTGTGCTATGTGGCAACCGGCGCGCACCGCTTGCGCATGAACCCTAGCATCGGCGACCTGTTCCTTTTACGAGATTGCCGGCGAGTGACGTTGCGCGATGTTGGCCGGCACGAATACACCTTGTCGGCAACCGGAAGCAATGGCGACGGGGACGTTGCCGTTCGTCGCGTCGAAGTCGACGTGGTAGCTGCCAGCACAGCGGCGCACAACCCACGACCAATAAAACATCTTGCCGCTCTAGCGCACGCAAAACCGTGGTTATCCCTTTGCACGCTCTTGCGGTGCGCTACGGCGTCCAAGACGCTCGCACATACCTGGCGACCGTCGGTCGAGAAAGCGATCGGCCAGAGCGAGCATCAACTCAGATCGCAAATCACGGCGCTACAATCGCCGCGCTCATTGCATAACGCCGTTGAGGCATGGTCTGGGTTGCGGCAAAGCTGGTCGCACGCGGGACGTGTCCTATCAGACGTTTTCTCCGCGCTGTAGACGATGCGGCCCTCGCGCATCACGGCGATCCGGTCGCTGACCTGGAGGATTTCGGGCAGATCCGAGGACACAAGACCGTCGGTTCGTCGAGCGCGGGCACGCGGGCGCCAAACAACAGCGCGCGGGCGATCTCGACGCATTGGCGCTGCGCCATCGAGAGCGTGCGGACCGGCCGCCGCACGTCGATCTCGACGCCCAGCCGGTCGACGAGTTCCTGCGCACGCCTTTCCATGGAGGCACGGTCGAGGCTCGCGCCGCGCGTGATCTCGCGGCCCAAGAACATGTTGGCCGCCGAGCTCATCTGCGGCACGAGCGCGAGTTCCTGATGGATGAGCGCGATGCCGGCGCGGCGCGCGTCGAGCGGCGCGTGCAGATCGAGCGTCGCACCGTCGAGCACGATCCGGCCGGCATCCGGCCGCACGGCGCCGACATGATTTTGAGCAAGGTCGACTTGCCGGCCCCGTTCTCGCCCAGCAGCGCGTGGATCTCCCCGCTGCTGACGGAAAAACTCACGTCGCGCAGTGCCGCAACGCCCGGATACGACTTGGAGAGCCCTTCGAGCGCCAGAGCCGCCGGCACAGCGGCGACTCGTGGTAACGCATTGGTCATACCAACCTCACGGGCGCGCCGCGCCGGCAATCCGCGCGATCACTGGAACTTGCTGACGTTGTCCTTCGTAATGACGTCCTGCTGCGAGATGACCCAGGCCGGCAATTTTTGCCCTTCGAGCGGCCGGATCGCCATCTCGACGCCGAGCTGCGCGGCCTCATCCGAACACGTCACCGCGTTCGAGGACTCACTCCTCGCAAGTTTGGAGCCACCCGAAAGCGTGACTCCCAAGCGCGCTTGAAACGCGCCTCATAGGAGCTCCCTGCGAAGGCGCGACTCACCGCGTCAGAACCTCGAGCGCATCGCGATACGTTCCCAGCAGGTAGCGGGTGGGCGTCCAGGTCAGCGACGTCATGAGCCGCACAAGATCGCTGTTCGAAACGTGGGTCGCGAACGCGCGCGAACCGAACGGGGCCAAGGGCCGCGACCACGACTCGGCGACGAATCGACGACCGCCGCTGGCCAGCAGCACCTCGTCGACCGAGGCGTAGGGCCAGACGTCGCGCACGACGCCCGAGAGCGTCAGCAGCGATTTGCGGAACAGCGCCGTCTCCTCGGGGAAGACGATCGCGCCGTCGCGCCCCAGCCGGTCGAGCAGCGCGGTCAGCCAGGCGAACCCGGGAAATGCGCCGCGCCGCACGCCGGCGACGGCCGCGGCGATTCCGGCTGCGACGGTGGCCGGCGCCTTGATGTCGCCCAGCGCCGCGAGCTGCGCCGCGACGCCCGGCTCGTCGAGCACCGCGGCGCACACCAAGGTCTGCACGACGGCCGAGCATTGGTCGGAATTCAAATGCGTCGTGAGTGCCCAGTCGAAAATCGCGAGCTTTCCGTCGGGCGTGGCGAACAGATTGCCGGCGTGCGGATCGGCATGGAAGAACGGCTCGCCGGCCGGCGTGCTCCAAAACGGCTTGGCCAGCAGCGCGGCGACGATCGTGCGCGCCAAACGGCGGCGCAGGTCAACCGGCAGGCTCGGATCCGTCACTTTCACGCCGTCGACGCGCTCCATCGCCGTCAGCCGCGGGGTGCAGAAGGCGAACAGCTCGGGCACGATCACGCTGGGCTCGTCGGCGTAGAAGCGGCGCGCGCGCCTCAGCCGCTCCTGTTCGCCATCGAGTTGGATCTCGTTGCGCAGCAGATTCGCCACGCCTTCGAGCAGTGAGCGAAAATCGACCGCTGCCAGCCCCACCTCGGCACTTCGTGCGGTGAGATACTCGCCCAGTTCGGGCCAAATCGCGAGGTCTTCGAGCAGCCGCGCCGAGGCCTCGGGTTTGAGCGCTTTGAACACGCCGCGCCGAATGCTGCCGTCGGCCGCGGAGCGCAACTCGAACGGAACGACGAATGCCACGCTGCCTTCGGCGAGCGCGTCCGGGGCAACCGTCAGCCCCTCGATCACGCCGATTTCGGCAGCGACGATCGCGTCGATGTCGTAGCTGCCGGGTGCCGGAGCGAGCGATTCCAACCCCTGCAGCCGGGCGCGCAGGTCGAGGGGCAGGCCCGCTTGGCGAGCGATCACCTGACCGAGTTTGTGCAGGGTGGGACACTGGCGCAAAAGCCCGATGAGCCGCTCGTCGGCTTCGGCCGACTCCGGCAACTCGAGCTGCGCGGCCACAATCGCCTCCAGCCGCGTTGCGGGCAGGCGGCTCAGAAAGTGCAGCAGACCGTCGATCACCAGCGGCGCGTACTGCTCGTAATCGGGCGGCACGAGCCCGACGGTCTCGATCCAGCCGCGCATCCCGTCCAAGATGTCCTGCGTTTCCACGGTCGGCCCTTTCCGTCCACTGGCGGCGCGGCTGGACGTCAGCTCGCGCGGGTCAGCCGGCGCGTTTTGGGAGCACGGCGTACCGAGTATACCGCTGTACGGCAAGCCCGCGTAATGGAAGAGTCACGTCGCGGTGCCGTCCGTCAAGCATATCTTTACGGCAACTTGCGCATGATGGCTCGTGAGGGCTCGCGTTCTCAGCCCTTTACCAGTTTCCGAACCGATAGCAGAAGAGTAACGTCTCGCCTTCTATAGGAGCATCAACACCATGTCCGGCATTCAAAGCGTCTCGATTTCCGCAACGCAAAGCTACGCGAGTGCGAGTCCGCAAAGCGGGCAATCGCTCCAGCCGTTCTCCAATCTCGATCTGACCGAAGCTCAGCGCACGCAATTGCGCGCGGTCTTTACGAACGCCAAGCAAAACGGCACGTCGCAGGCCGATGTGCAGCAGCAAGTCAATGCCGTGCTCTCACCCGCCCAACAGCAGACGCTCGCGGCCGATCTCAAAGCCGGCGGCGCACATCACGGGCACCACCACCACGCGGATTCAGGTTCGTCGGCCGACTCGACCGCAGCCCCCGCGACGTCATCGTCGACCGACTCGACCGAGTCCACGACCTCGACGATACTCAACGCCGTCACCAACATCCAGAACCAGGCGGCGGCGGCGCAATCAACGCTGATCGGCAACCTGCAAAAGCAAGTCCTCGCGAGCAACGCGAAGGCCTCGACGCAGAACGTCACGGATCAGCAAACGTCGGCCGAGTAATCAACCCACGGAATTGACGCACGACGACCGATCCGCTCGCCACCGAGGGCCGCCGATCCGCCGAAGGTTGGGCCGCGTAAGACTCGCGCGGCGCGCGGCGAACCACGAACGATGGTGCCGCGCGCGATCACTCTCGTCACGGGCGACGACGCTCTGACCGAGCGGGTCTGCGCCGAGCTAATCGCGAGCGGCAGCAGCGTGAGCGTGGTTTCGGCCCTGAGCGCGGAACGCCGAGCGGCGTTCGAGCGTATCGGCGCAGTCGTCGTGAGCCGCGCCCCGGACAGCGGCCAAGCACTGCTCGAGGCGGGCGTCGGCTCCGCGACGACGATCCTCACGCTCTCCAACGACGACGAAGCGAACTTGGCCGTCGCCTTGCGCGCGCGGATGCTCAATCCCAAGATACGGGTGGTGCTGCGTCAGTTCGGGACCAAGATCGGGCGCAAAATTGAGCAGAACCTGCCCGACTGTTCGGTCATTTCGCCGGCCGCGCAGGCCGCGTCGACGTATGCCGGCGCCGCTCTGGACCCGGGCTGCTTTTTCGCCCTGCGGTTTCCTGAACCGGATACCGGCGCGCTGGTCGGCTTTACGGCCGGAAGCGCCGCGGAACTGGGCATCGCCGGCCTGACCGTCACGGCCGCTGAAGCGATCGTCGATGCGCGCATCGTCGCGGTCGGCGAGCGCGAGATGCCGCTGCCCGGCACGCTGATCGCCCAAACGGATCGGGTCGTCGCGTTCGGCCGCATTCACGAACGCCGCCCAGCCGCCGAGGCCACCGGCGAAGCGCGCTCGGACGTGCTGCTGCGCCTAGCCGCCAAAGGCTTGCGTTCGGCGATGCACATCGATCCGATTCTGCGCGCGACGCTGATCGGGGCGCTCGTCTTTTACGGCTCGCTGGTGCTGTTCTTTCACTTCGCGGTCCGCTCGACGTGGGATTCGGCGGCGTTCGACGTCGCGCAATTAGCGACCAACGCCGGCTTCGGCGACGGTTCGGTAACCCGTGACGGGCTCGCCGTCACCCTGACGGTCATCGCGGCGATGATCGGCGGAACGATGCTCACGAGCATCTTCATCGGCTACGTCAGCTCGGCGATAACGCGCGCGCAGTGGACCGCGCTGCAAGGTCTGCGCCGCATTCGCGGCCGCGGGCACATCGTCGTGTGCGGGGCGGGCCGCATCGGCGGCGCGGTCATCGATCTGCTCGTGCGCGCGCGTAAGCACGTCGTGGTCGTCGATCCCGCACCCGATCCGTATCTCATGCGTCTCGCGCGCACCAACGACATCGATTTGCTCACCGGCGACGCGACGCACGAGGAAGTGCTCGAATTGTGCGACATTCCGCACGCGGCCGCGCTCGTCGTGCTGACCAACAACGATCCGGGCAACCTCGAAATCGCCTTGAGCGCCCGCGCGCTGCGGCCCGACGTGCCGCTCGTGGTCCGCATGAACAACCGCACCTTTGCGCAGGCCACGGCCGAACTCTTCGGCATCGCAACGTTTTCGCCGGCGGCGCTGAGCGCGCCGGCGTTCGCGGGCTTGGCGCACTTCCCGGGCACGCTTGGGCGCGTCGCGTACGGCCCCGCCGAACACACGATCGTGCGCCGCCGCCGTGAAGATGCCGGCACGCTGCCCGACGGCGCGGTGCCGCTGTGCGCCTGGCACGACACGGCGCTCACCATATTGCGCGGCGGCGACATGCTGCAGCGCGGCGATGTGGTGCTCTACGCCTTCCCGCATCGCATCGCAAGCGACGCCGCGCCCGAAGCGCCGCCGAGCATCCGACGCTCGCCGCCGGAGAGTCGCACTCGGCCGAACAGCGCACGCTCGGCGCGCCGCCGAGATGAGAGTTTCGAGACGCCCGCTGACGGCACGGACGGCGCGTCGTAGTCGGTCGCGACGGCTTGCCCGAACCGGTGGCGACGGCCGCACCCTCCGTGCGTCGGATCGAAGCGGGAACACGTTTGCCAATTGCGTGAAGGCGAAGTGGGCTGCGCCGAGCACAAAGCCCGGACGGGCCGCGCGTTCCATGCCGCCCCGACGCTCGAGAGAGGACGGCAATGACCGATCGTTTCCGCCGCGACCGCTGGCTGCAGCTCGGCTTCGGTTTCATCGCAATGATGGCGGTGTCGAGCCCGCAGTATGTCTGGACGCTCTTCGTCGGACCGATCGGCAAGGAACTCGGCGGGTCGCTCGCAGCACTGCAGGTCACGTTCTTGCTGCTCGTCGTGGTGCAAACGTTCTTCTCACCGTTTCAAGCGTATTTGGTCGAACGCTTCGGTCCGCGGCTGCTGGTCTCGGCCGGCGCCGGGCTTACCGCGTTGAGTTGGATACTCGCGGCGCACGCCTCGAGCATCGCGGCGCTCTACGCGACATACGGCGTCCTGGGAGGCCTTGGGACGGGCATCATCTACGTTGGAGTGATCGGTCTGATGGTGCGCTGGTTTCCGGACCGGCGCGGTTTGGCGGCCGGCGTGAGCGCGGCCGGTTACGGCGCGGGCGCGATCCTGACGACGTTCCCCATCAGCAGCATGCTCGCCGCGTCGGGCTACGCGTCGACGCTAACGGTGTTCGGCATCATGCAAGGCGTGGTCGGGATCCTCGCAGCTCAAGGTTTGCGCAACCCGCCGTCCGGTACCGCGAATCTGGCGCCGGCGCACGATGCCGTACGCGAAGCGCGCCAGACGCAGCGCAGCTTCACGCCGGCGCAGATGGTCCGCACGCCCGCGTTTTGGCTCTTGTTCGTCATGATGAGCCTCATGTCGACGAGCGGTTTGATGATCGTCGCGAACGTCGGTCCGTTTGCAAAAGACTACGGTGTGGCCTCGTCGCCCGTGTGGGGCGTGGCCGCGCTTCCGCTCTCGCTGACGATCTCGCGCTTCACCAACGGCCTCACGCGGCCGTTTTTCGGCTGGGTTTCGGACCACATCGGCCGCGAATTGACGATGTGCGTCGCGTTCGGCGCCGAAGCAATCGCGATTCTGCTCTTGTTGCTCTTCTTGCATAATCCGGTCATGTTCGTGCTGCTGACGGGTCTCGCGTTTTTCGGCTGGGGCGAGATCTTTTCGCTGTTCCCCTCGATGCTGACCGATCTCTTCGGTCCCGAACACGCCACCACGAATTACGGCATTCTGTATATCGCCCAAGGCGTCGGCTCGGTGCTCGGCGGCCCGGTCGCCGCGTCGATCCGCGCCGCCGCAGGCAGCTGGGTGCCGGTATTTCTCATCGTTGTGGGCCTCGACGTCCTTACCGCGCTGCTGGCCTTCTTCGTGCTGCGGCGGCTGCGCGCGCAATGGCTCGCGCAGTCCGCC
>PLAE01000245.1 GCA_003134035.1 Candidatus Velthaea versatilis | reverse complement strand
CGCTGCTCGTCGCCGCCGACGTGTACCGTCCCGCCGCGATCGCGCAGCTTCAGACCCTGGGCAAGCAGATCGATTTACCGGTGTATGCCGCCGGTCAAGGCGATCCGGTCCAGATTGCCCGCGACGGCGTCGCCGAAGCCAAACGGCTGGGCATCCCGACGGTCATCATCGACACGGCGGGCCGGTTGCAGATCGACGACGCGCTCATGACCGAGCTCGAAAACATCAAGGCTGCCGTGCGGCCGATCGAGATCCTTTTCGTCGCCGATTCGATGACCGGTCAAGAAGCGACCAACGTCGCCAAGGTTTTCAACGACCGGCTCGGCATCACCGGCGTCATCCTGACCAAGATGGACGGTGATTCGCGCGGCGGCGCGGCGCTCTCGATCCATAAGATCACCGGCGCGCCGATCAAGTTCGTCGGCGTCGGCGAAAAGCTCAGCGCGCTCGAACCGTTTTATCCGGACCGGCTGGCCTCGCGTATCTTGGGCATGGGCGACGTGCTTACGCTCATCGAGAAAACCCAAGCGGTTTACACCGAGCAGCAAGCCAAAGACATCGCGCAAAAGCTGCGCAAATCCGAATTCACCCTCGACGACTTTTTGGAGCAGCTACGGCAAGTCCGCAAGATGGGCTCGATGAACGACATCATGAAGATGATCCCGGGTCTGTCCAAGGCGCTGCCGAATGTTGATATCGACGAGCGGGACGTCAAGAAAGTCGAAGCGATCATTTGCTCGATGACGCGTCGCGAACGGTCGCGACCCGATATTCTCAACGGTTCGCGGCGCAAGCGGATCGCGGCGGGCAGCGGAACCCAGGTGTCGGATGTGAATCGGCTGGTGAAGCAGTTCGAAGCGTCGCGACAGATGATGAAGCAGCTCGGCGGTAAGGGTGGGCGGCGCGGGTTGCGCTTGCCGGGGCTGGGACAGTGATGGCCGGGGTGGTCGTTGCTGCTCGCGGGGTCGCCCGCATTTTCCCATCCGTGGGAAAATGCTACTCACGAAAAATTCGCTCTCGCCCTCCGGGCTTCGCGACCTTGTTCGATGCCCCGCCAGCAACAACAACCACCCCGGCCATCATCAGGCTTTGGGTGGGCAAGGCTTCACCCGCGCCTTTGGAGGTGGAGGGGTGAATGCGTTGGTCTGCGGGGTCGGCGGCTCAGAATCTTCGGTTTGCGGGTCAGCGGTCAAGAAGCGTCGGTTTCTCGCGGTCGGCAGTTTGGGATGCGCCTGTTTTGCGGGGCATCGGGCCTCTCGCGTCGGTGGCGGGTGGCGCTTTAAGGTGGCTTGCGGTATGGTAGAGTTTTGCACATTCGGCCGCGGGGTTGCGGCTTTGTTTGATAGAGAGTAAGGGCATGGTTCGTATTAGATTGCGCCGGATGGGCGCCAAGAAACAGCCGACGTATCGGTTCGTGGTCAGTGATGCGCGGTCGCCGCGGGATGGGCGCTTTATCGAAATTCTGGGACACTACAATCCGCGCACGGAACCGAAGACCGTCGTTGTGAATCAGGACAAGGCCAAGGAGTGGATCTCCAAAGGTGCGCAGCCCTCCGATCCGGTTCGGCGCCTGTTCGCCGAGTTGGGGATCGTCGAGCGCGGGTTCGTCCCGGAAACGAAGCGCAAACCGAAGTCGGAGAAGTCCGAGTAATTTTGTGTCGGCTTTCGACGACGAGTTTGGACTGTTCGGCGACGACACCCCCGAAGAAGACGAGCATCGCTCCACGCTGGGGGCGCGCAAGATTGCGACCGGCGAGACGGTTATAGATGAGATCGAGCCGGAGGATGAGCGGCCGGCGCGCCCGCGGCGCAACAGCGCGAGCACCGGCGGGGAGCGGTTTGTCCCGCGCGAACGCCCGTCGCGTCAGCCAGCGGATCCGGTTGCTTCGCAGTTCCGTGCGGCTGGACTGCTCGAGTTTTTAGCGAAAAAGCTGGTGACGAATCCGGATCACGTCGTGGTTCGGCAGTCCGAGGGCGAGCGCGGGCCGATCATCGAACTCGAAGTCGATCCCGACGATTTGGGTAAAGTCATTGGCCGTGGCGGGCGTGTCGCGCAGGCGCTGCGGACGCTCGTGCGCGCGAGTGCCGAAGGCCGGGTCATCGTCGATATCGTCGACGTCGATCAAGACGACGCGGAAGTCGATCAGGACGACGTGGAACAAGAGTCGGATCTCGAACATACGCCGCCGGCCGACGCCACCGAGGGTGATGACGCCGAGTGATCTGAACGCGGGCCGGATCGTCGGCTTGTTCGGATTGCGTGGCGAGTGCAAAATCGATGCGACTCGCCTCGGTGCCGAAGCGCTCGCGGCGGGCACGATCGTCCGGGTGCGGCTTGCCGACGGTTCGCAGCGGGACTTGCGGGTGCGCGCGACGCGCATGCACAAGGGCCGGCCGCTCGCGGCGTTCGACGGATTCGACGACGTCAACGCGGCGGAGGTGCTCGTCGGAGCAACGCTGGCGCTGGATCGCGCGGATGTCGTGCTGGCGCACGGCGAGTATCTGGACGCCGATTTGGTCGGCTGCGGCTTGGTCGACGCGGCGGGGCGCCGGCTGGGCGACGTCGTGGCGGTCGAACACTACCCCTCGCAGGACATGCTCGTCGTGGGCACCGCGCGGACGCTCGTCCCGATGGTCGGCGCGTTCGTGAAGTCGGTCGACATCGCGCAACAGCGCATCGTCGTCGACCTGCCGCCGGGGCTGCTCAACGACCGTGAGGCCGATCAAGCCTAACAAGGCCGAGCCGGGACTTCGCGCCGGTCGATCGTCGGCGGAGCGGAGCGATCTGCCGCGGTAGGCGGCCAGCCTGGTCGTGCTCCGGCGCGCGACGCCCGTTCGGCACGGCCGGCGCACGGGCCGGGTGATAGGCCGGGCGTGCCGCAAGGGAGAGCGCCGATGGTGATGCCACTTCGCGCTTGCCGTTGATAACGGCGACTTCGTCGTGAATCTTCGTGGTCGAGGCGTGCTGCGCGTCGCACACGGCAAAAGCATGCCACCGGCAAGATGCGCCGGGTGGCACCAAATTCGCCTGCCCCGGCGGGTCGATCATGCTCTACGCCAAGGACGGGAAGACGCAGATCGCGCTCATTCCGCCGCTTCCTGGGCTTTAAACTTTAAACTGGACTTACCTCGGCTTTCG
>PLAE01000068.1 GCA_003134035.1 Candidatus Velthaea versatilis | reverse complement strand
AGCCGCACGCCGGCGCCGGCACCGCCGAGCGACACGCCGTTGCGGCCCCGCGCCACGCCGGTGCCGCCGACCGCGACGCCACTCCCGTCGCCCAGCACGTCGACCTACGACCAACGCGCCTCCGCGGTCGTGCGCCGCTACCTCGATGCACTTATCCGCGGGGACGTGCAAAGCGCGCAGAGCCTGCTCGGCGCGACGGCCGGAACGCCGTCCGAACAGGCGTTTCTCGACCCGAGCGCGCGCATCGAGTGGATGAAAGTAACCCGTATCGATTCATCGAACGCCTCCGTTGGTTGTGAGATTGCGGCCGCAAAGGGTCATTACTACGCGACCTACCATATTACGGCGGCGACGGGCGGACCGTACATTTCAGAACACGATTACATTAAAGTGTGAGCGTGATTGAAGGTATAACGTGATTGGTTATCAGGGTCATATCGAAGGTTTGCTGACGACAGGCGAGCTTTTTGCGGCGCCTGGGGGCGTCGCCCATTGGTTTCCGATCGCCGACCAAGCGGAATACGTCGAGCGCGCGGCCGCCGATCCGCAGGGTTTTTGGTCACACGCCGCCGCCGGCATCGCCTGGGCCAAGCATCCCGCGCAAACCTTTGCCGGCACGATCGACGATCAGCATTGGTTCGCCGACGGCGAACTCAACGTTACGGTGTCGTGTTTGGACCGTCACGCGAAGTCGCATCCGCAGGCGATCGCCTACGACGCGATCGCTGAGGACGGGACCGAACAAACGGTAACGTATGCCGAGTTACTGGCGCGCACGAACCGGCTGGCCAACGCCCTGTCGGCCGACGGCGTGACCGCCGGCGACCGCGTTTGCATTTACATGCCGCTCACGCTCGAAGGCATCGTCGCGATGCTGGCCTGTGCGCGCATCGGCGCGATCCATTCCGTCGTGTACGCCGGGTTGGGAGCGACCGCGCTGAGCGACCGCATCGACGATGCGGGCGCGCAAGTGCTCATCGTCGCCGACGTGACGTATCGGCGCGGAAAAGTGGTCGATCTCAAATCGATCGTCGACGAAGCGGTGCAGCGCACGCCGCGCGTGCGCCGCGTCATCGTATGGCGCCGCACCGCGTCCCAGCCCAGCGACAGCCGCGAAGTAAACTTCGAGGCATATTGCGACAACCAGCCGCCCGAACGCGACGCGACGATCGTGCCGGCCGAACATCCGCTGTTCATCCTCTACACGAGCGGTACCACCGGCAAACCCAAGGGCGTCGTGATGACCCACGGCGGTTATCTCGTCGGCGCGAGCACGATGCTCAAACGGACCACCGGTATCGGGGCGGGCGAAACGACCTGGTGCACGAGCGACATCGGCTGGATCGTCGGCCATACCGTGATCGTGTACGGCGCACTGGCGAACCGTTACCGCAACATCATTCGCGAAGGGTCGCCGGATTATCCGTCGCCGGGGACCGTCTACGAAATCATCGAGTCGCATAAAGTAACGACGCTGTATACGGCGCCGACGCTGGCGCGAATGCTCATGAAGTTTGGTGCCGACCTTGTGGGGAAGAAGGATCTTTCATCGCTGCGGGCGGTGTTTTGCGCCGGCGAGCCGCTCAACCCCGAGGCTTGGCACTTCCTGTACGAAACGGTCGGCAAGCGGGCCGTCCCGGTCTGCAATCAGTGGTGGCAAACGGAACTTGCGGCGCCGTCGATCGGCAACTATCCGAGTTCGGCGATTCGCCCGGATCGCAGTGGCCGGTCCCTCGGACCGCTGGTGTTCTCCGTTCGCGATCAGCTCGGCGTACCCGAGCCGCCGAACAAAGGCGGCTTGCTCGTCCTCGAGACGCCGGCTCCCTATATGTTCGCCGACGTGTGGAACGATCGCGCTCGCTACGCGCAGTATTTCAATACGATTCCCGGCACCTATACCGCGGGCGACGTCGCGGTGATCGACGATCAGGGCTACATCACCGTGCTGGGTCGCTCCGACGACGTGCTCAGCGTCGCCGGACATCGCTTGGCGACCGCCGACGTCGAAAGCGCGCTGGTTTCGCATCACGCGTGTGCCGAGGCGGGCGTGATCGGCGTGCCGGACGAGATCAAAGGCGAAGCGATCGTGGCGTTCGTTACGCTGCGCACCGGCTTCGCGTCATCGGCCGAACTCGCGGCCGAACTCGGCGCGCACGTGCGGCGCGAGATCGGTCCGATCGCGATGCCCAGCCGGGTCGAGATCGTCGCCAAGCTGCCCAAGACCCGCAGCGGCAAGATCATGCGTCGGCTGCTGCGTGCCCAGGCCACCGGAGCCGACATCGGCGACATCTCGACGCTCGACGATTAGGGATTCGCGGCCGGCGATCGATGCGAACCCGCGTTCGGCACGCGTGCGGTGCGCGGTTCGTGGCCAGTGTTCGCTTCGCCGGTCGTGCGGTACATGGCGCATGATCCGCAGTTTCCGGGAGGCGCCCAGCGCGTGAGCACGCTAACCATTCCGCACGATCGTCCGGCGGCGACCGTCGAAGCCGCGCCCGGCCGCGTCGTAACGCTGACCAACCTCGACAAGCCGTTTTTTCCCGAGCGCGGTTTCACCAAGCGCGATCTGCTCCAGTACTACGCGGACATCGCGCCGCTCGTCGTGCCCTATCTGGCCGGCCGCGCGATGGTGCTCAAGCGCTATCCCAATGGGGTCGGCGGCGATTACTTCTACATGAAGCGTACGCCGCCGGGCAGCCCGCCGTGGCTGCGCCGCTGTTCGATCGAACATGGCTCGGGCAGTGTGATCGATTTTCCGATCGTCGACGACGCCGCCGGACTGTTGTGGACGATCAACCTGGGCTGCATCGACCTCAACGAGTGGTACGCGCGCTGCGACGACACGGACCGGCCCGACTATCTGCACTTCGACCTCGATCCCGTCGAAGGAACGCCGTTCGCGGTGGTGCGCGAAGCGGCGCTGCGGGTGCGCGACGCGCTGCTTGGTTTGGGCATGACGCCGGTGGTCAAGACGACGGGATCGTCCGGCATGCACGTGTACGTCGCGATCGTGCGCGGCCCGCTGCAAAAAGAAGTCTGGACGTTCGCCAAAGCCCTGGCGCAAACGCTCGAGCGGCTCTTTCCCGAGATCATCACCGCCGAATATCGGATCGCCAAACGCCCCGCTGGGCGGGTTCTCGTCGACTACAACCAAAATGCCTGGGGAAAGACGCTGGCGTCGGTCTATTCGGTGCGCGCGCGGCCGCTGGCGACCGTGTCGACGCCGGTAACGTGGGAAGAAGTGGAGAGCGGAATCGAACTCGATCATTTCCGGCTCGACAATGTGCGCGAACGGTTTGCGCGGGTCGGTGATTTGTGGTCGCCGATGCGCGCCGAGCGCGGCCGGTTCGATCTGCGGCCGCTGCTGGCGGGCGTCAGCGTTCCGGCGCGCCGGTCGCGGCGCAAAACCGCGACCGAGTCCGGCGCGTCGTGACCGGCTTCGCGGTCGAGCCCATGGAGT
Organism: Candidatus Velthaea versatilis; assembly: GCA_003134035.1. Classification (GTDB taxonomy): domain Bacteria; phylum Vulcanimicrobiota; class Vulcanimicrobiia; order Vulcanimicrobiales; family Vulcanimicrobiaceae; genus Velthaea; species Velthaea versatilis. The sequence goes on along the minus strand of PLAE01000068.1, from coordinate 3,927 downwards.
TGCGCAGCGTCGCCGCGATTCCCGATGGTCCGCAGTGGCTTTACGAGCCCAAATGGGACGGGTTCCGGTGCATCGCGCACCGCGACGGCGAGACCGTGGAACTCGTATCGAAGAACGGTCAGCCGCTGGCGCGCTATTTCCCCGAAATCGTCGCCGCTTTGCAACGGCTCGAGGCCGACGGCTTCTCGCTCGACGGCGAACTGGTCGTGCCGGTCGCGGGCGCGTTATCGTTCGACGCGCTGCAGCAGCGGATTCATCCTGCTGCAAGCCGGGTCGCCATGTTGGCGCGCACGACCCCGGCCCGTTTCGCGGTCTTCGATTTGCTGCGCTGCGACGGTTCGCTCGAAGTTGGTTCGCCTTTGCGGGAACGACGCGCTCATCTCGAACGCTTCGCCCGCGCGTTTGCCGGCATCGCGGAGTTGCGGCTAAGTCCGGCCGCGGTCGAACGGCGGGTCGTCGACAATTGGTTTGCGCGGGTCGGCGGCGCACTCGACGGCGTCGTCGCGAAAAACTTGGATCTCGCGTACGCCGGCGGAAGGCGTGACGGCGGCGTCAAGATCAAGCGACAGCGCACGGCCGACTGCGTGATCGGCGGTTTCCGGCTCGCTGCCGGCGAGCAGGACCGCGTCGGCAGTCTGCTGCTGGGCCTGTACGACGGGCGAGGATTGCTCGATTACATCGGTTTTTGCAGCGCCTTCCCGACGGCCGAACGGCGGGCGCTGCTCGAGCGGCTTGAACCGCTGCGCGATGCGTCGGCTGGGTTTACCGGCGGTGCGCCGGGCGATGCGCCTTCGCGCTGGAGCCGCGACCCCGAGCGCGATCGTTCGTATGTCGCGCTGCGCCCCGAGTTGGTGCTCGAAGTCGGTTTCGACCAGGTGACTAGCGGACGCATCCGCCACGGGACGCGCCCGCTGCGCTGGCGCACCGACAAGGCGCCGCGCTCGTGCACGGCCGATCAACTGAAGATCGCCGGAACGGCACTGGACTTGCTCGATCTTTGAGCGCGGCCTCCTTCGGCGCGCGGGTCATCCGGTCGGCGCCTCTCGGTGTTGCGAACGGCGGACTCAAGAACATCCCGGTGGCTACTTCCGGGCATAACAATGCGGACAGCATCGACCTCGTGGCCGGCTACGATGAGTGCCCTTTCGACTGCCAGCGGGACACTCTCATCCGATCCGCTGCGCGAACTCGCGCTGATGCGCTGGCGCCAGTTGCGTGAACGCGTGGCTGGCGGAGCGCCAGCTGCTTGACATCATGATGTCGTCCGCATAGCATCATGATGCTATGCGGACGACAATTACCCTAGACGAAGATGTTGCGGCAAAGCTACATGCAGAAGCTCGCAAGAGCGGGCGTCCGTTCAAGCAGGTTGTCAACGACGCGATCCGGACGGGACTCGCCGCTCAGCGTCACGCGCGGAAGCTTCCGCCGTTTGTTATCAACGACGAGCATCTTTTTCGTCTTAGACCGGGCTACGAATACGACAAAATCGATGACCTTTTCGATCGCCTCGACGGCCCGGGACGCTCGAGGTGATCGCGGTCGATGTCAACCTGCTTCTTTATGCTTACGACATGGCAGCACCAGAGCATGCCCGCGCCCGAGCGTGGCTGGAAACGACCTTCTCGACGGAGCCGGTTATTGGTCTGCCGCTCGTCACGATTCTGGCCTTCGTTCGCGTCGCGACGGATCACCGGGTACGGGAAGGTCCCTTACGTCCGGTAGAGGCGGTTACTATTGTGAACGCTTGGCTGGCACGCGACAACGTCTCTGTCCTCGAGCCGGGTCTTCGCCACTGGTCGATTTTTTCCGAAACTCTCGTCGACGCCGGCCTATCAGGACCGCGGGTCACCGACGTCCACCTCGCGGCACTGGCGATCGAACATGGCGCGACGCTGCACACCAACGACCGCGATTTCCACCGGTTCCCCGCGCTCTCGGTCCGCTTTCCGCTCCTCGACTGATATGAATGTTGTTCACGGACAGGTGTGTCCGGCACGGCGGTCAGCGGCGACTATAAGATCGAGGTCGAGTTCGCGCTTCCCAAAATAGAATGAATGAGAAGCGTTCGGCTACCGAGCGCCCCACCCCCAAGGAAGTTCGCGGCTCATACATGCAGAGGCGGTGGGGCTTGCGGCCGACGCTGGAGTTGTGCGCAGCGTCGCCGCGATTCCCGCCTGTCCGCAGTGGTCGTACGAGCCCATGACGGGCTCTATCGATGGTCGCTAAATAGTAATATGGTAATATTTTCGTCAACGGCAGATAGCGAGCGCCGATGCGACAACGCGCAGTATTGCGCATTGGCCGGCGGCATTTGAATCGGCTAAACATTCGGCCCTCACTTTCGAAACCAGGCCTGTGTTTGCGCGTCGCGAACGTCGTCCCATGTTGTCGTCGCCGCTTGCGGCGCCGCGGCTCGTCGGTCGCGAGAACGAGATCGCGTTTTTGCTGCGCCTGCTCGAGGATGCGCTGGGATGTGCGCCGGGTAGTGTCGCGCTCATCGACGGAGAAGCCGGCATCGGCAAGACGCGGCTCATGGCTGAGGTGCGCCGGCGCGCGGCCGATTTTGGCGCGTTGACCATTACCGTACAGGCGTTCGAGCAAGTCCGCGATCCGTACGCGCCGCTCGTGATCGCCATCGCGCGCGCGATCGATGAGGCGACTGGCCGCCTCGCCGAGCACTTGCGCGGGGTCGGGACCGCACTCGATGCCGACGCGAAGCTGACCAAAGCAAAGCGGCTCGCGACAGTCGCAACGGCATTCCGCGGCATCTTGCGCGAGCGGCCAGTCGGATTGTTCTTCGAGGACATCCACTGGGCCGATCGGGCGACGACGGATCTGCTCCTTTTCTTATCGACTGAGTTCGTGGCTGAGCGCTTTTTCGTCGCTATGACGCTGCGGCCCGAGGAGATGCCGGCTGACTTTGCCGGCAAATTTCATGGTGCCGCGCACACCGTTCGGCTCGGCCCGCTCGACTCGCGCCACATCACAACGATCGTGCGCGAAGCGCTGCGCGGGCGCGGCAGTCTGGACGCCGACCGCGTCCGACGCATCACCGAATTGGCGGGCGGCAACCCGCTCTTCGCGCTCGAACTCTTGCGCAACGCGCTTGCCGGCGGCGAGGACGGCGCGTCGCCGGCGCTCACGTATCCGATTCTCCAACGGCTCGCACGGCTCGACGCTCAGACGCGCCAAGTCATCGATGTCGCATCTGCGGTTGGCAGCATCGAGCCCGTTTTCCTCGCGCTACTTCAAGGCTGCACCCCGGCGGCCATCGAGGAGTTCCTCGAACGCGCGCAGCGCGATGCCCTCGTCGTGCGTGACCCCGGGTCGGGGGACTGGCGTTTCGCGCACGCGCTGACCCGCGCCGCGGTTGAATCGCAGATCTCACCTCGGCGGCGGATTCAGGCGCACCGCAAGATCGGCGAGTTGCTCGAGCGCGAAGAACGCGTGGTCGACGCCGCCCGGCTGGCCTATCATTGGAAGTTCGCGGACGACCCCGAGCGCTCGTTGCGGTACAATGAGGCCGCCGCCGATCGTGCCGCCGAACTGCACGACTATGCGGCGGCGATCCGATTTCTCGAAGCGGCGATCGGCACCGGCCCGACCGATCTCGCGGTCATTGCCCGCCTGAACGAAAAGCTCGCCGATGCGGCGATGATCGAGGGTTCGCCGTCACGCGCGCGACCAGATCGACGTCGCGCTGCAAGCCTATACCGCACTCGGCGACCGTGCCGGGCTGACTCGGATGCATCTGCATCGCTCACGGCTGCGCTGGTTTGACGGCGATCCGACGGCAGCTCTCGCCGAGGCGCAGGGAGCGCTCGCCGCGACCGTGCCGCTGGGGCCCTCGAGCGAACGGTTTCATGTGCACGTGAGGCTCGCGCAGCTTCACCAATTGGCCGGCCGCGCTAAGCCTGGCATAGC
>PLAE01000017.1 GCA_003134035.1 Candidatus Velthaea versatilis | reverse complement strand
CGCTGCTGCGCGAACGCTTCGCCGCACTCGACGCCTTCGAGGCGCATCCAGCGAAGCGGTTAGTGAGCGAGGTGCTGCCGAAGTCGGGACCGCTCGATGACGTCGCCGCGCTGATCGTGACCGTTGCCGACCTCCGAAAAAACGCGTCCTCCGCGAGCTGAACGGATCGATTTCTTCGGAACGGGCGGGAACGCGGCCTCGGCTGGTGCGAAGAATACCCCGAGCCGGTGCTTTAGTTCGATGCGCGCAAGCGCGCCAGCCAGCTCGCAACGAACGGAAGGGTGCATGCCGAACGACGACGATCGTCCGCGTTTGGAATTACGCGGCAAGCGCGTGGTGCTGTTGCTGCAAGGCGGTGGGGCGCTCGGGGGGTATCAGGTCGGCGCGCACGCCGCGCTGGCCCAGGCGTGCCGGGCGGCGGGTACGGCGATCGCGTGGGTCGGCGGCATTTCGATCGGCGCGATCAATGCCGCGGTGATCGCCGGACCGAAAAGCGGCGATGCCGATGCCGAACTGCGGGCGCTCTGGGACGAGATTCTGTCGCCCAATTTTCCGCCGTTCGATACGAGCGCGGTTTGGGATCGGCTGCCGCCGGCGCTGCGCGCGAACCCGCTTGCGGCGCTGGTCCCGAAATACGCGAACTGGGCGTTTTCGGCGTTCAATCCGCTGGGTCAGCCGAATTTCTTCGGCTCGCGCGTGTTCAATCCGCTGGAGAATCCGTGGGTCGCGCAATGGTCGCGACCGCTAAACGCCGGCGAGCTGGCGTTTTACGACACGGCCCCGCTGCGCGCGACGCTCGACCGGCATGTCGATTGGGCCGCCTTCGAGCGCAGTGGTGCGCTGCGCTTGAGTTTGGGCGCGACGCGCGTGCGCGACGGCGAAACGGTCTTCTTCAACTCGTTCGCTTCGCGCAACCCGCAATGGCCGCGCATCGCGCCGTGCGCCGATCACGTGCTCGCAAGCGCCGCCTTGCCGCCGGCGTTTCCAGCGATCGGCGTCGGCACCGAGCTGTATTGGGACGGCGGTCTCTCGAGCAACACGCCGATTGCCGACCTCGCTGAAGACCTCACCGCCGACGCGACCCGCGACACGATCGTGTTCCTCGTCGATCTCTGGGATCGCAAGGGCTCCGCGCCACGCTCGTTCGACGACGTGTTTTGGCGTCAAAAATCGATTGCGTACGGTTCGCGCAAAGACGCCGCCGCCGCGGTGCTCGATACGCACGAACTCGAGGTCGAAGCGCGGCGCACGGCCCCCGCGCGTCTCGAGGTCTGCCAGCTGATGCTCGAACGGCCGCCGGGCGACACCGCTCCGCAATTCGCCTACGGCGACGCCGATTTCTCGCGCTCGACGCACGCGGCGCTCGAGCGGCTCGGTTTGGCCGACATGCGGGCGGCCATCGAACGGCCCGAAGTGGTGCGCGGCGTCGGCGGCAGGTACGCGACGCTCTACCGGCACGGCACGTACGGCAAACATAGCGCAACCGACGGTTCGTTCGAGGCGCGGCGTGCGCGCAAACGCGCGACGCTGCGCGCGCCGAGCATCGGCGGCGAGATTTCCGGCGACGCTTACATCAGCGTCGGCGGTGCCGCCAGCACCGACGGGAGCAGCAGCGGCGAGGTGCTCGCAAAGAGCTGAGGCGTCTCCGGCAGACTTAAATGTTACGTTCGGGTCGCAGGATGACCAAGGCTTGCGCTGCTCGGTGACGCACCTATTATCCAGTGGGAAATTGCCGGGCGTTTACGCCGCTCGGGCCTTGAACGTGGAATCGCTTTTCGCCGTTCGTAACGCGTTCGTCGCTTTGTCTTTCGATACGTTTGTCGTGTCTGCTCATTTGGAGGTTTATGCATAACAATCTGCGTTTTCTCGCCATCGTCGGTGCAGCGACGGCTGCGCTCGCCGGCATGGCGCATTCGTCGTCAGCTGCGCCGGCCGGCGCCGCATCGGCCGTCCAACTCATCGCTGCCGCGCCGGCCGGCGATCCCGCCGCGGGCAAGAAACTCTACGCTGCGAATTGCGCGGCCTGCCACGGCGCAACCGGTACGGAAGGCGGGGTCGGTCCGAGCCTCAAGGGTGAAAAAGCCAAGAAAGATCAAGCCGCCACGGTCGCCTGGATAAAAGACCCCACAGCGCCGATGCCCAAGCTGTATCCGTCCCCGCTGAGCGAAAAAGACGTCAACGACGTCGCCGCTTACGTCGAATCGCTCTGATCGTTGGTTCTGAACTCGTAGCAGCGGAGTCGCAAAGTCGCGGAAACGCAAAGTCGCGGAAACGCAAAGTCGCGGAAACGAGAAAGCCTGCGCGCAGGCTTTCTCGTTTTCCTTTTCGCGTTCGCGGTACCGAGACGCGCTCGAAAGTCTGCGCCGACTTCTCTTCGCATGCGCTCGGCCCGGCTCGTTGCGCAATGGCAAATTCGAATCATTTTCTTCATTTTGCGGGCGTACCTGTCACTGTCGAGCCGCCGGTCACGAACGACTCAAGCTTCGTCCGCGCATCTGCGATAAAGTCAATCAATCGCGCGTCGTCAATCGCCGCGTGCATCGTTGCGCTCAATGGTTTGAGCGAATCGGGCTGCGGCCCAATTTGTAAAGTCGAGCGTGCCCCGGAGCTGAATTGCTCAGGGACGTCCCCTGGCCTCCGATAGTTGGAAGGGACAGCTTGCCTGTCGCACCGTACGACCAAGAAAGGGACACCTATGTCCATCCAAGCATCGGCCGCAACGTCAATTTCCCTTGCTCCGCCGCGCCTCCCGGCCGCCGCGCCGCTCGCAAAAAACGCGTCGAACGCCCCAGTTGCTAAAAACGATGCCGACGGCGACTTGCAGAAGGATCTCGCGACCGGCGAAAATCCCTACTCTTCGGTCGGATCAAACGTCAACACGAAGGCGTAAACGCACGTTTTCCGACACTGACTTCGGAGCGTCCAAGTCTCGCTACACTCACCGGCGTAGCTCGGTGCGTGCAGCGAGGCTCGGCTTGTCGTTTCAGCCCTCCATTCTGAAGGTGCTCGTCGCCGACGGTAAGGTCGAGTTCGGGCACGTCGATTTTCTAGAGCCTGTCGGGCTTTGCCCGACAAGCGGTTTGGCCAAAGGCCGATCGCAACGGATTCGACGCAGTCGNNAGCCCGAACGCGAAGGGTCGACGGAGCCGCTCCGAGGATCGACCCGCCAGAAGTTGCCCCGGTACGGCTGAACCGCGCCACACGAATCGTCGTCTAAGAGCGGCCGGTGTATCGAGAAGATCGGCACCATGATGTGCGCCGCGAAAGGTTATGCGATGTTTATTTTTTCGTTTGCTCGCCCACGGCGACGCCGCAGCGTGTCGGTTCTGCTGCCGCTCATTCTCGCCGCGACGGCGGTGCCGGCGCTGGCGGGTCAAACCGAGCCGTCGCTGTGCGCGCGGCCGAATTTTTTTTCCGTCGTTGATGATACCGCAGTCCTACCCGCATTGTGCCCAGTCGAGCACGGACGCGCACTCGTCGACGCGACGTATTTTCAGAACGCCTCCGCCGTGGGCGGAACGGCGCTGGCCGCTTTTCCACTTGTCCGATTGCGAGCCGGGATCGCTGATCGGCTCGAAGCCTTTATCGATACGCCGTCATCGGTTGCCGAGTCGCTGTTGGGTGGAGCCGAGCTCAATCCGACGACGCATCTCGGCTACGGACTCGTGTACCTGTTGCACGCGAATCGGCGCAGCGAACTCTCCGGCGACATTGCGGCCGTCCCGCAACTATCGCAGTTCGCAACCAGCGGAGGTCAGGAGAAGTATCGGCTTGACCTGAGCTCCGGTTACCTTGCGATGCCCCGCATCACGCTGAGGGCGGCGGTCGGCGTCGAAACTCGGCACGATGCGGGATTCGGAACGGTCCAGCCGCGATCGATACTCGGAACGGACATCACTCCTACGCGCTCGACTCGTCTCGCCTTGGACGTCGGCACGCATTTGGGCAGCCGCAGCGGAGTCGCGCAGTCGTTCGGGGACGCGGCGTTGATTTGGCGTGCGCAGCGCAGCGTCTCGCTCGCCGTCGGCCTCGGCACGACATTTAACGCGTCGGGCGGGACCAAACCGCATTATTTCTCGACCGGTGTCACGTTGCGCCCGTAAGCCGGGCCGCGAGGTGCGCGCGAAGCCGCAGCACCGGCGCCGCCGCCAACAGGGATAGGATCGCGACGATCGCCCAGGCGGTAGCGAGCGACGTCCGGTCGGCAATCAAACCGAACAGCGACGGCCCAATCGCCGAAGCGGCGAAAATCCCGGTCAAGCCCAAACCCAGCGCGCTCGCGGCGCGCTCCGTCCCGCCGACCTCGGACAGTGCCGCGGCCATCAAACCGTTCCAGCCCGCCGCCGAAAGTCCGAGCAACGTGCTGGCGGCAAACAACGGGCCGACCTCGCCGCGCGAGACGAACGCCAAAATCGCGCAACCGGCCGCGGCGATCCCGCAGATGATCGCCAACGGCACGAGCCGATCGCCGGCGAAGAAGCGATCGCTCACGACGCCCCAGCCAAGCCGGGCGCAGATGGCCGCGACGAACGCGACCGCCAGCGTCAGCCCGGCGGCGTGCACCGGAAGCCGAACGACCGTCACCGCCGTGACGGTCAGAAACGCGCTCATGACGAACTGGCACGCGGAGAGCAGCATGCAGGTCAGCGTCACGCCGATCAAACGCGGATCGCGAGCCAAGACCTTCATGCCGCGGGCCACCGAGCGCAGCGAGACGACGACGGCATCCTCATCGCGCGCCTCGCGATAGAGCGCGAAAGCCGTGGCGCTCGGGATCGCGACCAGCAGCGCGGCAAACGCGAACGCCGCCCGATAGCCGCCATACGACGCGACAAACGGCAACCCGACGGCACCCACGAGCGCCCCGACGGAGACGCCGGTCTGGCGAATGCCCATCGCGAGGCCGCGGTCGCGATCGAACCAAGCCAGGATCGCGCGACCGCCGGCCGGCGTGGACGCGGCATAGCCGGCGCCGTAGATCGCGGCCATCGCGACGAGCCACGGATAGCTCGCGTACAGCGTGACGCCGAAGAGCGCGACGGTCATGATGGTCGCCGAAACGGCGAGCATCTTGCGCTCGCCCCAGCGATCGGTGAACGCACCGGAGATCGCCGTGCAGCAGGCCGCCGCAAGGAGAATGGCGCTAAAGACGACGCCCAACTGCGCCTCGGAGAGCGCGAACGTGGCGACCAGAACAGGCGACAGCGATCCAAGCGCCTGTTGGACGAGCGACGAGCCGGCCTGAGCCGACGTCATGAGCGCAAGCACCCGCCATTTTTCGTTTGCGTCGAGGCCGGCGGCGGCAGAATCGGGGCGGATGCGGTGCGACCCTAAAACGACGGCCCGATGCGGTTGATCGCGAAATCGCGGAACTCGAAGGCCTCGGCCACCGGCTGACGGCCGTTAGCCGCCGCGATGATCCAATCGAAGATCTCGCCGCCGACGTCGTCGATGGTTTTGGTGCCGTCGACGATCGTGCCGGCGTTGATGTCCATGTTCTCGCGCATCCGCTCAAACATCGCGGTGTTGGTCGCGACCTTGATGACCGGTGCGATCGGCGAACCCGTCGGCGTGCCGCGGCCGGTGGTGAAGACCGTGATTTGCGCGCCGCCGGCGGTCATTCCGGTAAGCTGCTCGATGTCTTGGCCCGGCGTATCCATGACGACGAGCCCCTTGTGCCGCGGCCGCTCGGCATATTCGAGCACCTCGCGCAGCGCCGTCGAACCGCCCTTGTACGCGGCACCCAGCGACTTCTCTTCGATCGTCGTCAATCCGCCGGCGATATTGCCCTGGGTCGGGTTGCCGCCGCGCATGTCGACGTGCATGGCGCGCGCCCGCGCTTCGACGCGGCCGATAAGTTCGTACAGTTTCGCCGCCACGTCCGGCGTCGCACGCTCGGCCAGCAAATGTTCGGCGCCGACGAGTTCGGGCAATTCGGCTAAGATAACCGTTCCGCCGGCCTCCACGAGCCGGTCGGCGGCGAAGCCCAGGGCCGGGTTGGCGGTGATCCCGCTAAACGCGTCGCTGCCCCCGCACTCGGTTCCTAAGATAAGCTCGGCGACGTCGGCTTGGGTGCGCCCGATCGGTTCGGTTTCGCGCAGCAGGCGCTGGGCGATCTCGACGCCGCGCGCGATCGTGTTGCTCGTCCCGTCCGATTCCTGGATGCCGATGACTTCGACCCGTTGACCGCGCGCGGCGATCTCGCTCGCCAACGCCTTGGATTCGTTGGTCTCGCAGCCGAGTCCGACGACGAGCACGGCGGCGACATTGGGGTTGGCGGCGAATCCGGCCATCGTCCGCTTCGTTTGCTCGAAGTCGGCGCCGACTTGCGAGCAGCCGGTGGGATGGCCGATCGTGATCACGCCCGGCACTTTGCGCCCGATCCGGTCGACGACGTGGTTGGCACACATCACCGACGGCATCACCAGCACGTGGTTGCGCACGCCGACCGTCCCGTTGCTCCGACGATAGCCCTGAAAGATCAACGCAATTCTCCCCGTACCGCCGCCGCGGCGTCTACTCCGAGATCGCCGCGCCCGCGCGTACCTTCCACATTATGCACGTGAACGTGTTCGCCCGGCGCGATCGCGACGCCGGCTCGCCCGATCGTCTGCCCGTATTTGAGAATCAGATCGCCCGCCGCGATCGGCCGCAACGCGATCTTGTGCCCGGCCGGGATCTCCGCCCGCGCGACGACGCGCTGGCCCACGAAATCGAGTTCGGCCCCGCTCGGCACCATGCGCAGACAAACAGCGACGTTGTCGTCGTCTTTGAGGCGCAGAGCCGAGCCGNNGCGAAGCCCGAACGCGAAGGATCGACAAAGTCGATCCACTAGGGATTGTGAAGTCACCATACAAGTCCTTCGCGCGCCGCACCACCCGAAACCGGCGGCGACCGTTCTTCCGGAGGTCTTCACGATGGACGTCATCGAGGCGCGCGTCGTCCGCGACACACTCGTCGCGCCGGCGATCGCCGATCCGCAGCACGCCGCGCACGATGCGCTCGCGCACGTGCTGCGCGGCCGCATCGCCCGTGGCGCTCGGGTGGCGATCACCGCCGGAAGCCGCGGGATCGCGAATGTCCCAAAGCTCCTGCGCGGCCTCGCGCAGGCGGTGCGCGACGCGGGCGGCGAGCCGTTCTTCGTCGCCGCGATGGGTTCGCACGGCGGCGGAACGGGAGCGGGGCAGCGTGACATGCTGGCCGGACTCGGCGTCACCGAAGCGACGGTCGGCGCGCCGATCGTAAGCGAGATGGAGGTGGTTGAAGTCGGCACGACACCCAGCGGCGTCAGCGTGTACTGCGACGCCAATGCGGTGCGCGCCGACGCGATCGTGGTCGCGGGGCGCATCAAACCGCATACGGATTTTTCGGGCGCGATCGAGAGCGGGATGCTCAAAATGACGTCCATCGGCCTGGGCAAGGCGATCGGCGCGGCCGCCTATCATGCCGCGTTCCAGCAGTATGGCTACGAGAAGATCATTCGCGAAGTGTGCGCCGTGCAGTTCGCGCGGGTGCCGATCGTGGCGGGCGTCGGCTTCGTCGAGGATCATCGCGGCAACACGCACGCTGTGGAGGCCTTTCCCGTCGAAGAGATCGTGTCGAACGAGGAGCGTTTGTTGGTGAAGGCGCGCGAGCTGTTGTCGGTGCTGCCCTTCGACGAACTCGATCTGCTCGTCGTCGACGAGATGGGCAAGGATCTTTCGGGCGCCGGCATGGACACCAACGTGACGGCGCGCGCCGTCGACGGCCGCTCGCAGAAGTCGCCGACACCGGTGATTCGCCAGCTGTTCGTGCGCGATCTCACCGAGCACTCGCACGGCAACGCCAACGGCGTCGGCCTGGCCGATTTCTGTTTGCGGCGATTAGCGGACAAAATTGATTGGCATGCGACGTACCTCAATGCGCTGACCGCCGCGCAGCCCGCCAGCGCGCGGCTTCCGGTCGTGTGCGCCACCGACCGCGAAGCCGTCCATCACGCGCTCGTCGCCGCCGGCGTCGAACGCTTCGCCGACGCGCGCATCGCGCGGATCAAAAACACGCTGCACATCGACGCGATGATCGTCTCGGCGGCGGCGCTCGCGACGATGCGCAACGGCGGCCGCTATGCGGTCGCTGAAGACTCCGACGCGCTAAGCTTGCGGGCTGACCATTTCGCACCTTTTCCAACGGAGAACTGATCGCGCATGAACGTGCTCGTAACCGGCGGCTACGGCTTTATCGGCGCCTGGACCGCGCGCAAACTGCTCGAGGCCGGCCACACGGTACGAATCTTCGAGAACCACAACGACCGGCGCTTCTACGATCAGATCTTGGGCGAACTGGCGGGTGACTCGCGCATCACGCACGCGCAGGGTGATATCGTCGAATACGATGACGTCGGACGCGCGGTGGATGGCTGCACGCCGATCGTTCATTTGGCCGGCATCCTCGTTCCGTACTGCCGCGAGAACCCGATCCGCGGAGCGAAAATCAACGTGCTCGGGACGCTCAACGTCTTCGAACACGCCAAGACCGCGGGCGTGACGGGCATCTCGTACGCGTCGAGCGTCGCGGTGTTCGGACCCGACAACGGCATCACGCCTAACCCCACCACGCAGTACGGCGCCTTCAAACTCTGCAACGAAGGCAATGCGCGGGCGTACTGGATCGATCACAAGATTTCAAGCGTCGGCTTGCGCCCGTTCACGGTCTACGGTCCCGGCCGCGAAACCGGCATCACCGCCGGACCGACGATCGCGATGCGGCACGCCGCGCAAGGCGACGCGTATACGATTCCCTTCACGGGTTCGACCGGGATGGACTACGTCGAAGATACGGCGACGATCTTCGCGCGTGCCGCGACCGAACCGCCGGCCGGCGCCCACGTCTTCAGCTTGCAGGGCGTGATCGCATCGACCGACGACATCATCGCCGCGATTCGCGAGCTTATTCCCGGCGCACGCATCGACGCGACCGGCGCCCCGCTGCCGTTCGCGCCCGAACTCGACGAACGCGACCTGCGCACCGTTTTCGCCGGATTGCCGAAAACGTCGCTTGCCGAAGGCACGCAAAAGACCGTGGAGTTCTATCGCCACCACGCCTCGCTCGCGCGCGTCTAACGACGGTCGGCAGTTCGATTCGCTGCCGGCGCCGGTGTACCGCACCGCGTCGGAGATGACGGAGGCCGGAGAGGGCGCATGGATTCGACGAAAGGCTGCCCTGAATCCGCGGGCGCCTCGGTGAAAGAGGGATGGCGCGAGCCGTGTAGTCGGCATCGCAGCGTGCCTTGGCCTATCCTATGCTTGGAGTCGCTTTCATGATCGCATTGAGTGCGATAACCCGGCAGCGCTCGCTCGGCGCCTTTGCTAAGTTAGATCGTATGTCCGTCGGTCATACGCCGCAATGAGTTATTAAAATGGCAACGACACTAGGACTTGTTCCATATACGGGCCCAGCGCAAATTCCATCCAGGCTAAAAATACCCAACGCTCCAAAACGGTAAAAGTTTCGGCGCCCCGCTAAGGCTGCTGTCCCAATTGGGACGTGGTCAGGTCCGTGTGATCTTGCGGTCTGAGCGGTACGGGCTTGACGGCATCCGATCCAGAGAGCGCTGGCGGCTTTGACCGCGTCGGCACGCCGGCAGCGGTTGATCCGGGACCACCGTCGGGCGGCAAGATCGAACCTGCGGCCCAAAGCTCGGCGATCGGTGCTGGATTCATCAGACATGCCGGCGGGACCATATACGTACCGATGTCTATCTGCAGCTGCTCGATTTCATCCCCAGCCATGCTCGATTTCATCGCGAAATCGTGCTCAAATTATGTGACACTGGGGCGACGGGTCTGCTCACATTAAATGGCACTGTGCTCAGATTATTTGATCGGTGCTCGACATCGAACGCCCGTGCCTCACATTACGTGACATTGAGAAGTTGTCTCAATGGGATGTATCCGGCGAACAGGCGTCAGCCCACGAAATCGAGGGCCAGCTTCCGAGAAACGCCCTGGGCGGCGTTTGACGTGGCCTCCCAGGCTTCCCACAGGG
>PLAE01000091.1:208-12837 GCA_003134035.1 Candidatus Velthaea versatilis | reverse complement strand
CCCTTCATGAGATCGATGCGCCCGCGCGGCGAATCCATCTCGAGCCCCCACGAGACGTACGTCGGGCAGGCCGGCAAACAGAACCCGCAGTGAACGCAATCGCCGATGAGATCGTCGAAACTGCGCGGCGGCGATGACATCTAGCGCAACTCCGTTCGAGCGGCCGACGGCCGAAGTCCCGCGTTTGTAGAACGGAACGAACGGAAATTCACCGTCTTAGAGACCTCCGACAAAGCGGCCCGCGTTGCACAGGCCCTTGGGATCGAACGTGGCTTTGAGACGGCGCATGATCGCGAGCGCCGCTTTGGGCGGCTCCCCCCAGCTATCCAAACCGCGCCGGGCTTGCGCCGGCAACGCGTTGACGACCGCCGAGCCACCGCCGAGCGCCGTACGCCAAGCCGCGACGGTCGCCACGTCGAACTCTGCGGCGGCGAAATACCCCGTGCCTAAGAGCGGATCGACCGCATGGCGGACATCGTCGGCGAACGGTGTGGTCGCCACGAAGTGCGCGAGCGCCGTCGGCGGGGCGCAGACGGTGAGGTGCCAGTTCGCGCCGCGCCGCAGCGCGCGCTCGCGTTTGCCCTGCGCCGCGAGCGCGTCGTCGGGTAGTGCTTCCGCGTCGACACCTAACCGAACAGCGATCGCGGCGGCCGTCGTCATCTGCTCTTCGACGCCGCGCGCGAATCCCTCGAACGTCACGACGACGTCGTAGCGGCCGCGTTTCGCACACGCGAAGCCCGTCACCGCGGCGGGCACGAGCGCTGCGCCGATCAACTCGGCGCACAGGCTCATCATTTGGTCGACGGTCAAGACGGCGTACATCAGCGCCGCCCGCCGCTCGGCGACTGGGAACACGCGAAAGGTGGCGCCGACGATCGCCCCGAGCGTGCCGAGCGATCCGACCATAAGCTTAGGGATGTCGAAGCCGGCGACGTTCTTGACGACCTTCCCGCCGCCGCGCGCGCGCACGCCGTCGGGCCGCACGATTTCGACGCCGACGATGGTATCCTTGATGCCGCCGTAGCGCAGCCGGCGCGGTCCGGACAGGTTCGTCGCGATCGCGCCGCCGACCGTCGCGCGCTCCGGATCGGGTGCGTCGATGGCTAAAAATTGGCGCTCGCGCGCGAGCACATCGCTCACGGCCGCGATCGTCATGCCGGCTTCGACCGTGATCGTTTGATCCTCCGGAGCATAATCGATCACGCCGGTGCACGCCGTCGTCCGCACCAGCGTGTCGAGTGCGCGCGGCAGGTTTCCCAGCTCCATCTCGGTTCCGCCGCCGATGAATGCGAAGGGGGTTTCGCGCGCGTACAGCTCGCGAACGCGGTCGGTCAGCTCGTCGACGCTTTGCGGCTCGACGAGCGTGCGGGGTTCGACTCCGGCGACCATCATCCGCGGCCGGCTTGACCCGAAATTTCGACCGGGTGCGCGGTATACGCGCCGGGTTTGTCGCCGCACAAGCGCGGCGTGGGGAAGAGCTTGTCGGGATTGAGGACGCCGTACGGATCGAACGCCGAACGCACCATCTGCATGGTCGCCAAATCGTCGCCCGAGAACTGCTCGCCCAAATAACACGCTTTGTCGCGCCCGACGCCGTGTTCGCCGGTCACCGAACCGCCGTACTTGAGGCACACGCGCAGGATCTCGCCCCCGACGTGTTCGGCTTTGGCCTCTTGGCCCGGAATGCGGGCGTCGTAGAGGACCAGCGGGTGCAAGTTGCCGTCGCCGGCATGGAAAACATTGGCGACCCGCAATCCGGCTTCGTTGCCCAAGCGCGTGATCTCGCGCAGCACCGCGGCCACGTCCTTGCGCGGAATGACGCCGTCTTGCACGTAATAGTTGGGCGAGATGCGGCCCACCGCCGCGAAAGCCGCCTTGCGGCCTTTCCACATCAGCCCGCGCTCGACTTCGTCGTGCGGCGTGCGCATTTCGATTGCGCCGGCGGCTTCGATCAGCGCCGACGCCGCGGCTGCGGTGTCTTCGACTTCCGCGCTGACGCCGTCGACGTCCATGAGCAGCGCCGCCCCGACGTCGAGCGGCCAATCGACGTGCGTCGCGGCAACGATCGCTTCGATCGCCAATTTGTCCATCATCTCGATGGCGGCGGGCACGATGCCCGACGCGATGATCGACGACACCGCGCCGCTGGCCTCATCGGTCGAGGGGAACGTGGCGAAGATCGTGCGCGTCGCTTGGGGCCGGCGCAGAATTTTCACGACGACCTCCGTGACGATACCGAGCAGTCCTTCGCTGCCGACGAGGACGCCCATGAGGTCGTAGCCCAGGCTGTCGGGTTCGCCGGACTGCGCGCCCAGCGTCACGACGTCGCCGTCGGACGTGACGATCGTGGCGCCGACGGCGTGATTGACGGTGAATCCGTATTTGAGGCAGTGTGCACCGCCCGAGTTTTCGGCGACGTTGCCGCCGATCGTGCAGACGCTCTGCGATGAGGGATCGGGTGCGTAATAATAGCCCAGCGGTGCCAGCCGGCGCGAGATGTCGAGGTTGATCACCCCGGGCTGCACGCGCATCCGGCGATTCTCGAGATCGATCGCCAGAATCTTCGTCATCCGCGCGAGGCCGATTACGACGCACCCATCGACCGGCAGCGCTCCCCCAGAGAGCCCGGTTCCGGCACCGCGCGGAACGATCGGCATGCCCAGCGACCGCGCGAGCTTCACGGCCGCGGCCACCTGCTCGGTCGTTTCGGGCAACACGACCACCGCCGGCCGAACGCGAAAACCGGCCAGCCCGTCACATTCGTAGGTGCGGAGTTCGCTCGGTGCGGTAATCGTGTTCCGTTTGCCGACGATCTGGGCGAAGTCCAGGATGGCTGCCATCGTAGTCTTCGACGTTCGTTAGCGCAAGAATATTCGCCCGCCGTCACGCTGTACCGGTTCGCGCCGTACTCGCTCGATCACGTCCGGCGGACCCAGGACGAAGGTAGGGCTTGCCGAAAAGGCTCGCCCGTTCCACCTTTTCGAGCGGGGAAACGAGCATGACTTCAACTGGCCCGATCTCATTAGCGAGCGCGATCGGGGACCTACGGGACGAGCTGCTCAGGGCGGTGCAAAATGGAGCCGGCAAACCGCTGCAGTTCCACCTCAAGCCGATTGAAATGGAATTCAAACTCGCCATAACGCGGTCCGACGAGGCGCACGGCGGCGTGAAGTTCTGGGTGATCGACGCAGGCGCGAAAGGCAGCTACGAAAACGCGTTGACGCACACGATAAAACTGACGCTCGAACCGGTCGGGAGCGATGGTCGAACCGAAGTCAACGTGAGCGCACAAGACGACGAGCTCGAATAGCTCGCCGCCCGATGACGCAAGAAGAACGCTTCACCGAAGTCTTTTCGCACCGTACCCACTCGGGAAAGGTACAGCGGAGCTCCGGCAGCGGCTTCTTGCTCGGAGGCGGCGTGATCATCACGGCACGCCACGTGATCGCCCCCGATGAATGGGACGGCGGCTGTGTCGATGTGAGTGAGCTGACGATCAGTGCGCGATCGATCGGGCATGCCCGCATCTCGCCCAAGCCTCGGGCGGCGGAACTCGCTTGGCCGAGCGACCTGCGGGCCCGGGGGCCCGACGTGGCGCTGCTCAAACTGGTCGGGAATTCGGCGGATAACGATCCGGACGACGCACCCTTGATCGGCTTGGATGACGTCGGCGAAAATCTGGACGAAGGCTATCCCGCCATCAAGGTGTTCGCCGTCGGCTTTCCGCGTTTTGCGCGAATGGACGGCAGTTCGCCGGAGCGCAAGCGCGCTGATTCGCACGCAATCGTCGGTCAAATCAAACCCTACACGGCAATCCTCTCCGAAACGTTCCAAATCGATGAGTTGGTGCTGGGTTCGCGGCAAGGTTCACTTGCCACACCCAACGACGGTTGGCAGGGATTTTCCGGCGCACCCCTCATCGCGCAGCGGACGCTCATTGGCGTCGTGACCACCGCAAACACGAACGGCATTTTCGATTTTCGCGCTGTGCGCTTGGAACCGCTGCTGAAACGGCGCGATTTCCGCGTTGCGCTCGCCGGGGCGGCAACGCTCCCGACCCAAACCGTAAAGAGCGAGAAACCCCCGCTCGACCGCTTCGTTTGTTTGCTCGACCGCAATGTGCAGGAGCTGGACTTCAAGCGCATTCATAAGCGCTCGGTCATCGCTTCGTGCGAGCACGAACCGCCGCGTTTGCGTTCGATCATTTGTTTGCTCCCCGGGGCAGCAGAGTACCGTCACGCTCCCGAAGAATTGCCCGAGCGCTTCTCGCTCAAAACGCTGCCGCGCGACCTAGCCTGGCCGCCGGAAATCTCCACCTTCACGCCGCTCACCTGGCCGGGCTCGCATCTCGCTCCGATCGACGCGGCGGCCGATCTGCAAAGCGAGTTGTGGGAGCTCGTGTCGGGCCGCGGGGATCCGCCGTCGGACCCCGCGACGTTTCGAGAAATTTGGGACGACGGCACGCGCCCACGGCTGTTTCTCTCCGACCTGACGCAGCACCGGCTCACGCCGTCGATGGCGCTGACGTTAGCGGAATGGGCGGCCTTCCTCGATCGCACGGGACCCCGCAAGCAGCAGCGGCCGTTGTGTCATCTGCTGCTCGTCGGAGCGACGTTCGCCGAGACCCAGACGTGGCGCGCGCAAGCCGTTCCGACGACCGCCATTACCGTTGGCGAACTCGCCGAACTCCAAGAGTGCAATCCGATCGACTTGAAGCCGTGGTTGAAAGAGATCCGCGCGAGCGTTTCGCCCGCGAACGCCGCGATCGTCGACCGGCTCGGGACGACGGTCAGCGCGGCTTTTCCGAAGACATTTTATTTGAAAGACCTGCGACTGCACGTGGAGCGGTTTTTGCAAGGATCCGCGCATGAATGACGCGGAGCGGATCTTCACCGGCAGTCGAACGCAGCGAGCGGAACCCGAGCTTCCGGCGCCGCTCGAACCGCAACTGCGAGAAAACGGCCAGTATCTCCCCAGCGAAGCGATGCAAAACGCCGTCGAGGTGGCGCTGTTGCTCGGTCAGCCCTTGCTGCTCACCGGCGAGCCCGGAACCGGCAAGACCACCGTGGCGGCCGCGCTCGCGCACGAACGATTCGGCGGACATTTTCTCGAGATGCAGGTCAAATCGACCTCGGGCCGCGACGATCTGCTGTACCGCATCGACGAACTCGCCCGTTTTCGGGATGCGCAGCCGGGGCGCACGCAGCGGCCGCTCATCGACTACATCGAGTTTCGCCCGCTGGGCGAAGCGATACTGCGCGCGTGCGATCCCCAAACACCGTTGCTGCACCGCTCCGGCCGCGAACTGCACGCCGACGAAAAGTTCCTCGATGACGTCTTCGGTGCGGCCCGCCCGCGGCGTGTGCCGGTCGTAGGCGACTTACTGCCCGAGGCGCGCGACTGGACCGGGCCGACTCGCTACGTGGTGCTCATCGACGAGATCGACAAAGCTCCGCGCGATATGCCCAACGATTTGCTCGAAGAGTTCGACCGCATGGCCTTTGCCATTCCGGAAGCCGACCTGCGCGTCAAGCCGCAAAAAGACGCCAAACGGCCGATCGTCATCGTGACGAGCAATAGCGAGAAGAGCCTGCCCGACGCCTTTCTGCGACGCTGCGCATTTCATCATATCGCGTTTCCCGAAGACGATCTCGAACTCACGGCGATCGTGCGCTCTCGGCTGGGGAAACTGCGCATCGAACGCTTGGGTGATTTGCTCGAGCTGTTTCGACTCTGGCGCGCGAAATTACAGCGCCGCCCCGGAACCGCCGAGCTGCTCCAATGGCTCGAGCTCGCCGGTACCAGCGACTCCATCGCCGCCGCTCGCAGCCGCCGGGACATGGAAAAACCGCTCGAGCGGCTCGTCCACGTGATCGCCAAGCAAGAAGCGGATCTCACGTCCGCTCGGTCGATACTCGAGGATTGGGCTTCGGCATGAGCCGGACCGTCGCAGCCGGCCTGCCGCCACTCGACCCGATCGCCCTGGTCCGCTTTCTGCGCGAGCATCAGTACGCGCTGGGTCCGGCCGAAGCGCTGCGCATCGCGGCTTTGCTCGAAACGCTGCACGACCAAGGGCGCTCGCCCGCGTCCGCGGAGGAACTCGCGCGCTGGTTGGCTCCGATCGTCTGCACAACGGCGCATCAGCAGGCAAACCTGCCCGCGCTCCTCGCCGACTTTCTCACGATCGGCGCAGAATTTCCCGCGCCGCCACCACCGCCATCGCCAAATGGACGTCGCTTTCCGTTTTGGCTGCGCTGGGGGTTGCCGCTCGCCGCGATCTTCTGCGCGGCGCTTCTGGTGTTCGTCGCGCTCTACGCAAACCGCAACCGCCCAACCATCGACCGCGCTCCGCCCGTGGCCGTCCGACCGCCTCCGGCCGTAGCCGCGGCAGCAAGCGACCCCCTCGCGCAAGCCAAACAGGTGGTGATACGGCTCTTCCCGTTCGAGCTGCCCGCGATTCCCCTGTGCCTCGTGCCGCCGCTGTGCTGGCTGCTTTACCTGCGCTTGCGCAAGAAGCGACGGCCGGTCATCGACCGCCGCCCGTATGACGGCCGGTCCTTGACGACGATCCGGCCCGGGACGACGGTCGCGCCGCTGTTTGCCGCGCCGAAGCTGACCGAAGCCGCGCAAGGCCTGCGCACGCACCGGCGCTTTCGCGCCCGCCGACCGGATGCGACGGCCAGCGCGCGCGCGACCGCCCACTGCGGCGGCTACCCGACGTTGGTCGCGGGCTGGACGTATCGACTGCCCGAGTATCCCGTCGTCGTCGAATCGCTGGCCCGCCGGGACCACGTCGCTTCCGTCGCCCGGGCTCTCGTCACGCGGCTGTCGCGCGAGAACGTGCCGAGCGCCATATACTCGTTCACGCACGATATCACGGCGCTCCGCAGCGAGGACGATGCACCCGTAACGCTCGCCGATTTGAGCGCGCGCTACGACGGAGACGTGCTCGTGATCGTCGGCGACGGAGAGGCACTGCTCGACCCGTGGCTGGGCCGGCTGCGCGCGTCGTTGCAGACCCTCGAAGCGTGGCGCCTCGTCGTGTTGCTCACGCCGGTCCCGCGCCGCCGTTGGTCGTGGCGCGAGCGCCGGTTGGCCGAGGCTGGTTTGC
Organism: Candidatus Velthaea versatilis; assembly: GCA_003134035.1. Lineage (GTDB taxonomy): Bacteria > Vulcanimicrobiota > Vulcanimicrobiia > Vulcanimicrobiales > Vulcanimicrobiaceae > Velthaea > Velthaea versatilis. The sequence goes on along the minus strand of PLAE01000091.1, from coordinate 5,726 downwards.
TGGTGCTTCCGGCCACGCCGGTGGGCTTTACCATCTTAGGCGGCTTTCTGCGCTCGGCAGGACGTCGGCCCGCGCCCGCCCTCGAGCGACAGCCGGTCCGGCCGGGTCTCTTGGCGCGCGCGCCGAGCAATGCGCTCCGCTGGCACCGCGACAGTCCCCCGGGCGAAAGCGAAGCGGAGCGGCTACTCGACGCAATCGCCCTCGAACTGACGCCCAACGAGTTTGAACTCGTGTGCGTGCTCGCGCTGTTTCCGGAATTGCGTCCCGATCTGACGCTGCACGTGACGCGCTCGCTGTCGCCCGGCGGCAACCCACTGGCCGACGATGCAAGTTTTGCCGCCGTCGCGGCGCTGCCATGGTTCCGTTACGGACGCATGCCGGATTGGCTGCGGCTCAAGCTCGCCGCTTCGCTGGGCGCCGCAACGACCGCGGCGGCGCGCGAAATATTCGCGCACTGGTTGAGTGCGGTCAGCCCCAGCGGCGCGGGCCTCACCATCACTGCCGAAACGCTCGGCGACGCCGTAAACGACGCGGTGAGCAAGGACCCGACGAGCATCTATCGCGATGCGATCTTCTTGCGCTTCTGCAACCGCGAGGATTTGCGTCAACTCGACCTCGAGATTCCGGATGTCGTCGCCCGCACGATCGCCCGCGGGCGCGCCCGCGTCGAGTACAACGGTCTGCGTGCGGCAATCTCGATGAGCATTGCGCTGCTCATCGTCGTCCCGATCATCAGCGGGATCATGCAATTGCGCATCTCCGCTTTCGATTTCAGTTCGGTTGTTGCGTGGCCGGTGGTGGCCGTCGCGAGCGCGCTGGCGTTGGGTATGATCGCCGGTCTTGCTTGCGCGCTAAACGACAGCACCGATCGCACGACCCCGTTCGGTCTGGTGCCGCTCGCCGTCGCGATCTTCGTCTGCGTCGTCACGGGCCTGACGCTCGTGCTCGTTCCCGCCCAAGCTCTGCGCCAGATACCGCTTGCGTCGTGGCTGCTGATCTCGGCGGCCGTCGTGCCGTGCTTTGCGATGGCGACGGCGCCGGGGTGGCAATTCAAAACCGGTTCGCGGCCGGTCGTTTTCATAACGGCGGCCGGCTCGGACCTGCCGGGCCTGCTCGCGGCGGGCGCCGGTCTGATGCTCGCCGCGGGACAGGTCCGCACCGCTGTCGCGTTCGAGGCCGACCTCTACACCAGCAGTTTTTTGGTCGTCGAGATCTTCGGGCTCGCGCTGCCTCTGTATGCGGTCGGAATCGCGCTGCTGCTGGCGCGGCGAACCGGCGTCCGGTTTGCAACAGTAGCCGCATATTCCGTTGTCGCGAGCTTTACCGGCGCCGTGGTCTTTTTCGGTATCGAAACGGCGGTGAGCGGCGTCTACGTCAATGGCCTGCGATTCAGCTCGACGGTCGGACCGTGGCAGATCGTTGTCACCGCGTTGACGCTCGTGCACGGCGGCGCCGCCCTCGCGATCCGGGCCGCCCGCGGGACGAGCGTCAGCATCGTTTTCGGCATCTGCGGCGGGGCACTGGTGCTCGAAGGATTCGCGGCGGCAGTGCTGTTCACGGTCCCGAAGTCGTTGTACGCGCAGGAGGCACCGTTCGCCATCATCCCGGCGGTCGCCATGCTTACGATGATCGCACTCGCTCGCCCGGATTCGCTGCGGCGGATATCGGTTTGGACGACGGTCTGCGCCGCGAGCATCTTCGGCTATTCGGCCGGGTTAGCGGTCACCGCGTTGGTCATCGCTGGGCAGACCGGCTTGCCGCTCATCGGTGCCGTAAATGCGATGTCCGGCGAGGGCGGCTACGCGAATCCCTATGCGCAAGCGGGATATATACGGCAACAGACGTCGACCTCAATGCTGACGGCCGCCCTCATGGGACTCGCGATCACCGTCCAATTTAGTGCGGTCCGCGGCGCACTCGCGTGGCTCGAGGCGCGGGCAAACGGCTTGATCTGGGCCCAAAACGCACGCCGAATCGCGGCGGCCGCAGCCTTTCCGGGCTTGGACGCAGTTGCCCTCGTCGGGCTGTGGCTGACCGGAATCGCCCCTGCGAACACGAGCTTTGGGCTCAACTTCTCGGTGCTTTATCTGCCGGCTGTCGCCATCTTAACGTTATGGCTGGGCTCGGCGGCGCGACCAGTGATCCTCTTGAGCGGCATTCCATTTCTGTTCATCGTGAGCTTTGACCACGTAAGCACCGCGGGCGAAGCAGGTTTGTTCTTCTCGGCACTTCTCATCTATCAACTCATCGTCGATCGACGATTTGCCGGCGTGCTCTTCTCGTTGCCGACGCCGGGCGCGCTGCCGATCTTTGCGCTGTTGCTCGTCGGCGGAATAGTCGTTTCGTGGCGATTAACGGGGGCGATAGCGATTCAGACCGACCTCTCATCGCTCGTTGCGCTGCTGGCGCTGTATCTCGGGATCACGAATGCAACTCGGACGGATTTCTATCTTGCCGTCTTCGGTTCGACGTGTCTCATATACGCAGCGGTCGCGTACCTGCCGCCTATAAGACATGGGATTCAGCTCGAATACGAAATCGACCCAGTTTCGCTCGTGCTGATCTTCGAGCTCGGCCGAGCCTATCTTCTCCGCGCCGGCTATCGACCCGCGGCCGTCGTCCTGCTGACGAACCGCATCACCATTGTTGCGAGCTGCCTGCTCTTCGCGTTCGTTGCTACGAGCGAGTGGTCTTTCGACGTTCATTTTCTGCCCAGCAGTGTCGACGTCTGCGTAGCGGAATTCGCTCTCGGCTACGTCTTTTCGCGCGTACCGCTGGCGAGGGCGCTTCCCTTGGGCTGCTTACTCATGATATTGATGGCAAGCATATACAACATCTTGGGCGTGGCGGTCGATTCGCTTGCGATCACCCTTCACGAGCCCGCCTACGCGAAGTTCGTCGATCTGAGCACGATCAACGAAAACGCCGCTGGCGGTCTGCTGGTGCTGGCCGCCGCGCTGATGGTAACCTGGCTCGGTTGGCGGTATGGCCGCTGGTCCGGCTCGAACAACGGACAAGAATTTTTTGCGCGGTATCTCGAGGCAAACATCGAGCGCGCCTTGGCCGGTGAGCCGCTCATCGTAACCCCGGGACGCTGAGCGGCTCGGCGTCGATCGAGACCGCCCCGCGGAGCCCGGGCGCGAATTGCTCGAGCGACTCGTCGCGCTACGCGGTCCAATCCAATATCGACTGCCATTCGGTTTTCGGGAAGCGGTCTTTGTTTTTGATCGCTTCGAGATACTTGCGTTTGCCCGCGCGGTTGCCTTTGCCGATGAGAACGCCGCCCACCAGGCGGTCCGCGTGAAAATACAGCGCGCGATAGTGCTTGAGATCCTTGTCGACTTTGCGCACCGTGTCGAGGTCGTTGCGATATTCGGGCGAGAGGCCGAACTGAGTGATCGTTTGATCGGTGAAGATCTTCGATGAATACTCGGGCACGTCGTGGTAGCGCACGTCGCCGCCGGCCATGTTCGCCGCCGCGACTTTGCCGTGCGCGCCGGCGTTGTTCCAAGTTCCCATGCGATAGTGCATCTCGGCGATCGGATCGAAGAATTCGGCGGCATCGCCGGCCGCGAAGATGCCGGCGATCTCCGTTTCGAGCCGGTCGTCGCAGCGAATGCCGTTCGCGCTGATCTTGGCGCCGGTGCCGGCGAGCAATTGCGTGTTGATCGTGAGGCCCAGGCCCACCCCGACGCAGTCGGTTGCGATCTCGAGTCCGCTCGTCGTGATGACCTTGGTGACGACCCCGTTGGAGCGCACGAACTCCTTGACTTCCTCGTTGTAATGCACGTGACAGCCGTCGGCCGCCGCCGCTTCGTCGAGCAGTTCGCCGGCGAATTCATCGAGCATGCGGCGCAGGAAACGCGGTCCGCGCACCAGCCAGTGCGTCTCGACCTTGCGCGACACGAACGCTTCGGCCAACTCATAGGCGATGAACGAACCGCCGACCGAAACCGCGCTCTTGGCGCTTTGCAACTGCTGCGAGATCGCTTTGGTATCATCCATGTATTGGAAATTGAAGACGTTGTGCGCACCGGCGGCACCGGGCGATTCCGCTGGGTTGGGCTTGCCGCCCGTCGCGACGAGCAGCGCGTCGAAGGGCCACTCGCGCCCGGCCGCGACCACCGTTTTGCCGGCCGCGTTGATCGACTCGACCCGCGTCCCCAAGCGCAAATCGATGCGATGCTTCTCGTGCCACGCCAGGTCGCGGATGATGACCTTGGCTTCGGTAACCTGCCCGCGCAGCAGCGGCGGGAGCGCGATCCGGTTGTACAGCGGGTATGGTTCGTCGGCGAACATCGTGATCGAACCGACCGGGTCGAGCTTGCGCAACTGCTCGGCGGCGGTCGTGCCGGCGAAGCCGTTACCGATGATGATGTACTTGCGCTCGTCGCTGCTCAAAAGCTTCCCTTCTTCAAAACGGTTCCGGCACGCTGTGCCGAACATCTTCTGTAGACGCCCGACCCCGCCACGCTAGCGCACATGCGGGGGCAACGGGATACCAAACTGTCGCGTCATCCTTGTCGTCGTCCGCTGCGGAGTACGCCATCAATCCCCGACTCGTGAACTTGCTCGGTTCGTTCATCGGCGGTACGAGCGCCTATGCGCTGGCACGCCTCGAGTTTTGCATGAACTTCCCCGCGCATCCCGCGCCGCCCGTCGTCGAACGGCTTCCCGACGCCTCGGAACGGACGCTGCGCGAACGCTGGGACCGGATCGAGAGCCAGTTGCATGCCGTCGTCGACTACGTGAAACGGATCGATGCCGATCCGAGTAGCAGTCCGCGTACGGCTCCATCGTTCCGCTTTCTCAAACGCACGGTGCGCGAACTCGATCAATACGCCCGGGCGATGCGCTGGGTGATGACGGTGACCCAGGGCGATTGGGCCGAATAACAACGCTTGTTGACGGGAGACGAACGATGAACAACGACCTCATCTCCAAGGCGCTCGAGGGGGTCAAAGGGATCCAGAAAACGGTCGGCGATGCGATGCACAAGCGTGCTGAAGCGGCTCCGCCGATTATTCGCGAGGCGGTCGGCAAGGCGAACGTTATTCGCGAATCGCTCGTGCACGGCATCGCCGAAGCGACCGACGGCGCCAAACCGCATCTCGAAGAAGCGCTCACTCACCTCAACGGCTTCATCGCGACGGGGAAAGAAGCGCTGACGGCCGGCGTCGCCAAGGCCCAAGAGCAACTCGGTCCGCTGACCGAGCAGCTCCGCAAGACGATCGAGTCGACAACCCAAGCTACGGCGAAGAAACCTGAGGAGCCGGCTCACGAGCCGGACGCGGCTCCGAAGTAAGTTTGGGCGCCGGCGCGTAGCGCCGGAACCGTTCGAGGGCGCGATCCCAATCGTCGAACAGGGCGCGCACGCAGTTCGACCCGGTCGCGCGCAGATGGCGTTCGAGGATGTCGCGCAGCCGCTCCGCGGCCGGATCGGTTGCTTCGAGCGCGGAAGCGACCATCTCGGTCGGCCCGACGCGCATCCCGCTGATCTCGGCGTCGAGCACGAAGA
>PLAE01000091.1:0-142 GCA_003134035.1 Candidatus Velthaea versatilis | reverse complement strand
CGACGTAGTCGTTGGCGTCGCCTTCGAGTTCGAGCACCAGGCCGTCGGTCAAGAACGCACCGAAACTCTGTCCCGCGCTGCCGGCGTAGCGGCGCGTCATTTGGGCGACCGACTCCCCGCGGATGCGCTGCAGCACGATGTT
>PLAE01000030.1 GCA_003134035.1 Candidatus Velthaea versatilis | reverse complement strand
TCCCGCAACTCGGGCTCAAAACGATCCGGCTCGATTTCGCCAAGGGCACCCAGGGAACGCATACCGCTTTCGGCATCGGACAGAGTTTTTAATCGTGAGCAAACATCGGTATCCCATCCTTGCAGCGACGGCGCTTGCGGTCGTGCTCGCCGCTCCGGCGGCCCTGGCGGCCGACGTCACCGATATCGGTTTCGTCGATCAGGAAGCGCTCTCGTCGCTGCCGTCGTTCGCGAGCGCGAACCGGCAGCTGAACGAATTCGGTTCGGGCCTGCAGCGCCAGTTCACCGCGCGCGCCAAAGGCGTCCCGCAAGACCAGCAGCAGAAGTTGCAGCAGCAGTTCCAAGCGCAGATGCAGCAGAAGCAGCAGCAGCTGTTCGGGCCGCTCTTCGCGAAAGCTCAAGTCGCGATCGCCGCGGTCGCCTCGAGCAAGAATCTCTCGGTCATCATCGATAAACGCATCGTGGTGGCCGGCGGCGTGGACATCACGCAGAACGTGCGCGATCTGCTGACGAGCCCGGGCGATCCGGTCCCGCCGGTCGCGACGCCGCCGCCCTCGACCGTCGGCTACGTCGATCAATCGGCGATCGACAACGTCCCGAAGATCAAAGCCGCGGAACAAGAGTTCGCGACGTTCCGTACGAGCGAAGACAAGTCGGCCTCCGACAAGATGAAGTCGGTGAAGACCGAGAGCGATCGCGATGCGGTTCTCAAGGACTATCGCAAGGCGCTCGACGATGAAGGCATCAAGGTCGTCAAGCCCGTGCTCGACCAGACGCGCGGCGCGATCGCCGATATCGCGAAGAAAAAGGGCCTCTCGCTCGTGCTCGACCGCTCGATGATCATCTTCGGCGGAACCGACATCACGACCGACGTCACGGGCGCGATCAAGTAACTTCGATGAACAGAGGGCTCGCGCTGGTGGCGCTCCTGGCGCTGGCCGCGTGTGCGAAGACCGTGACGCCGGGGACCGAACCGTCCTCGGGCGGACCGATCGGTTACGTGCGGATGGACGACGTGATCAAGCACCATCCGCTCTATCCGCAACTCGCACAGTACGACGCCAACATCGACGCACTGACGCTGGGCGGGATGGTGCCGCACGCCCTCGCGGGCGGCGACGTGAAGAAGCAGCAGGCGCAGATCGCCCGCGAGCTCCAGGACGCGGCGAACCGCGCCAAAGCCCTGCTCGATCAAAAGCTGAAGCAGTATCAGGATCGTGAGGCGCAAGCGATCGCGCAAGCGCGCAAAGCCAGCGGCGTGAGCGCACCCGGCGCGGGCACCGTCGCAAGCCAGGTCGCCCAAACCGCGGGCCTGCAGTCGGCGGCAGCGGCGCGTGGTGCACAGCGCGATTTCAGCGCGTATCAACACGCCCTCGCGGCGCAAAATCAGGACGAGCTCGCAGCGATGCAGCGCACGATCGCCGACCGGGCCAACCGCACGTATCGCGCCGAGCAAGACGAACTGCAGTCCAAAGAAGCCGCGCTCACGCTCGAGCTTGCGAACAAGGACGCGGCCGAACGCCTCGCCCTCAAGACGAAGCTCTCGAGCCTCGCGCTCGACGATGCCGGACGCCAGGACGCGCGGTCCAAGCTCGACGCGCTCGACCGCTCCGAAGCCGACGCGGTGGGCGCGATGAAGAACCGTGATTCGCAAACGCTGGCCGCGCTCCAAACGAAATTACGTGCGCGCGTGCGCGCGGACATGAGCGCGCAGGCGACGGCGATCAACGCGCGCGCGCTCGCAAAGCTGCACGACCGGGAGAACGATTTGCGGCGCCAGTTTTCGGCGCCCGCGGCAGGCACGACGGCCGTCGTGGCCCCCGGCAAGCCCGGCGCCGCGGCGCAGAACCTGCCCCCCGCGCTGCGCGACCGGATCGCGCACCTGCACGCCGATTACCAAAAGCAATTCACCGCCGACGCCCAAGCGACGATCGACGATTTTCAGCGGACGCGGCTCGACCTCTCGCGCCGCTACGCGGCACTCGGGGGCGCCGACGCCGCCGCCGGCGGCGATGCCCGCGAACAGATCGCGAGCCTCCAGCGCAAGCGTGGCGAGCTCTACGACCAGATGGTCGAACAGATCAAACGCGAGGCGACCACGATGGCGCACCAACGTGGCCTCGCCGTCGTGGTCAGCAATCCGGTCGCCGAAATCCGCGGCGTCGATCTCACCGCGGACGTCTCGAAAGATGTCGAAACCCTGCATGAATAGGAGACTCACCGTGTCGACCCGTGCCCTTTCTCTGCTCGCGACGATTGCCGTGTGCGCAGCCACGCTCACCGGCTGTACCGGCGCGCCGAAGTCCGACGTCGGGCTGATCGATACGCAGCGGCTCCAAGCCAATTGGCCGAAGTTCCAGAATTATCAGAATCAGATCGCGGCCGACAACGCCGCCATCGTCCACTCGAACAAGCCCGAGTCGGAAAAGCGGCGCGAGATGAGCGACCTCGAGAAACGGTATGTTGCGGCGCAGCAAGAGCTGGTCGACGACGTTCAAGACGCGGCCAAGACGGTGCAGGCACAGCGGCATCTCAAGTACGTGTTCACGCGCCAATACGTTGGCTACGGCGGCGTCGACATCACCGGCGACGTCGAGAAGCTGCTCCACATCGACGACAAGGGCACGCCGGCGCCGTGACCGGCCTTGGGACGCTCGGCACGATCGCCGAGCGGACCGGCGGCCGCGTC
>PLAE01000001.1 GCA_003134035.1 Candidatus Velthaea versatilis | reverse complement strand
CCTTGGGAGTCGCGTTAAGGCACAATGGCCCATCAAGGAGCTGCGCGCATACAGGCTTGCCCCGGGCGCCGAACTGACGGGGCGCGATGCGCGAGGCCTTGCCCGGAGCCCTGGCGACGGAGCACACCGACAGGCCCACAGGTGTGCGCGTGCCGCAAAGATGCTGCGGCACGGATGAAAGCGCAGGGGTCACGTCGAGTCGCTGGGATTGCGCACCGCGCGACAACCCCATAAACCCGGCATCTTATGCCGAGAAATTTCGGCATGAACCACGGTAACCGTTCAGTGTTGTAGGAGATAACCAAGATCAATGCGGAACTTCCGACGCAAACTATCGCGGCTGAAATGACCTACGAGAAGGCGACGGAAAACAAATACGTTTGTCCGGTCCGGCCGGATCGGCCTTTGAAGTCATCTACGTTTCCAAGAGCGTTTATGTTAATCAGCCCGCTAAGGCTCGCGTTGACGATCCGAGCGGCATCAAACCAGTCACCTCATTGTTCTACGAGGCGTGCCGATGTCGGGTCGTAGGTATATTGGGTGATCGTACCATCCTTTATCCGCTCAACCACTTCATCGACGATAAAGAGCGGAACAAGAAACCACTCGCGCGGAACAACCGGTCGACCAAAGCGATCTTTGATGCCAACATCGAGTTGCGCGGGAGCGAACACACGATGGATTAGGTTCTCAAGCTTGGTTCGGTTAATGTTGTAGAGGACATAGGTAGCGACGATCTCAACGTCAGCCATCAAGAAGGTTGGATCGATCTTGGCGTTGGCGATACGTCGTGCGACGTCGCCACCGGTCACGCCGATCTTATGCAAAACGTCACGGTTCTGGACGACAATCGGGTTATCTGATTTGCTTCGCAGGACGTAAATCGTGCCACTCGCTAAATCGTCGGTCTCGGCTTCATCGGCGAATAGCGGTCCCGCCGAAGGATCAGTAATGCGCCGCCCTGTTTCATCACGATAAAGAGCGCGCTGGAGGGAGCGCGAGAGCACGTTACTTTCGGTTCCGTTGTCATAAATGACACGAAGCCGGCTATCACGTCGATCGTATTGCGTCACGAATGCCTCGCCAACATTAGCGACGTAGGCGACCTGACCACCGACGATAAATAGCTCGCCTTCTTTGATCTCCGCTTGCTTTTTCTGGAAAGGCCGTGCCTCACGTGTGCCAGCAGCAAGATCTCTCTTGACCTGATCGAATAGCGCCTTAAACGTGGCGAAATCTTCGCACGCCGTGCGATTAGCGATTTCTTCTGCTGCTCGCTTTTCTGCGCTACTGCGGATATGGCGCAGATTCGTTATATCCGCTGTGCCCGCCGCTCCATCCAGCTCGGCAACGAGCGCGTCCTCGTCCATGTCCTCAATAGGTGCGGTGTAGCTAGGTTCCACACTCGTCAACAAGCCTTGATTGTCGAAAGCCATTAGGAGTGTGCGGCACTCCTCAAGTGCCCGCAGTCGATCGAGACGTATGGCATACAGGCGCTCGAAAATGTCATGTTCCTCGCCGTGCCGCGGCGCGTGCCCCTCCCTATCGAAAAACTGTTGGATCTCCTCGAAACCGGCAATGACACGCTCCTCGCGCTGAGTGCGTCCGGCCTTCTTCTCCGGTTGAGCGAATTCGCGAAGCTCTGCCCGTAGCTCGTCAAGGTCGACCTCACTCATAGCGGCCTTCATCTTTGAAACGCACGAAAGCCGCGGCGCCCTCGGCCATCCGCTTTTCCCAAGGGTCGGTCGAGCTGATCGTGGGAAGGCGCCCCCGCTCTCTCTTGAATCGGACGGCGCGCAAGGCAAGGTCCTTCGCTTCTTCAGGCGTCAGGCTGGTGCGCTTCGCGGCAATCGCTGCTGCGACGTTTTTTAGGCTCTCCTCGCTCATGGCTTTCGCCAGTATCGCATAGGCCTCGCCGAACGGATTGATGCGGTCGATAAGATCGATATCCAGCTCGCGCACGTCCATCGAAAACCTCCGCACGCCGTCAATGAGCGCATTATTCGCACTCGGTTCGCTATCGCCGTTATCACCAAGGGCGGCTTTCTTGCCCTGTTGCGTAACAGTGAATGCTGAGATGGCGTGCTGACGCACGGCCTCTTGATCATCTTCATCTAGCTCAGGGTATCGATCTTTAATGATTTTGCCCAAGCGGATCTCGGTCAACTGTTCGGGAACAAGCTCTTCGTCGAATAGGCCGCGCTCGATGGCCGTCTTATCGTGAACGAACGCGGCGATCACCTCGTTCAAATCCTCCCGGCAAATGCGAACTGCTTCCTTGCTCTTCGGTGCGGCAAGACCCTTAATCTCGATCTCAAACTGACCCGTCGAGTCATTGAAGCCGACGTTGCATTTCTCGGGACTGTAGCCGCCCTCGCCATAATTAAAACCCGGCGTTGGTCCGTTCTGCGTGTTTTTCGGCTTGAACTCGAACCGCGGAGCAAGGACCTGCTCCATTAGCAGACTGGCTGCGATTGCCTTGAGCGTATCATTCACCGCCTCGCTGACAGTCGCTTCGGAAGCATCCGGCTCCGCTATCAGATTGGTAAAGCGCGCGTAGGTTTTGCCGGGCGCATCGCGGGTTGCGCGACCTATGATCTGCACGATCTCCGTGAGACTCGAGCGATAGCCGACGGTTAGCGCGTGCTCGCACCAGATCCAGTCGAAGCCTTCTTTCGCCATACCAAGGGCGATGATAATGTCGACATGGTCACGATTATTTTTCTGGCGCGCATCTTTCAGCGCTGAAGATACCCGATCACGTTTGGTAGGATCGTCGTCCACAAGATCGGCGATACGTAGAGTCCGTCCGTCTGTCGTCTTGACTAACTGGAAGCCGGTAACGGGATCAGTGCCATCCCATTCGCCCAACGCGCCGATAATGTGCTCAACCTCTTTGATCTTGTCTTTCGTGCTCTCTCGTGAATTAACGCTGGGGATGTGGACGATCGTCTTTTCTGCTGGGTTCAGCACGTTCAGGATCTCGTCGGCGTACGCACCAGAATAAAAGTAATAGCCGATTTCAAGCCGTTTTAAGTATTCGTAGCCGTTGAGTTGTTCGTAATACGTGTAGGTAACAGGCTCGAACTTCGCTTCGTCCTGCGGCGAAAGCACGGCTTCGGCGTCGCCGCGGAAATAGGAGCCTGTCATTGCCACGATATGCACCTTGTCGCGGGCAACAAACTGACCGAGGTGGTAGCCAAGCTTGTTGTCGGGATTGGCGGACACATGGTGGAACTCGTCCACGGCAATCAACCGGTCATCGAACGCTTCCACACCGAACCTATCCACGGCAAAGCGGAAGGTCGCGTGAGTGCACACCAGCACCTTGTCGCCGCTCTCAAGGAAAGCTCCGACCGAGTTGACTTTACCACCATCCTCGCCTGGGGCGTTACAAAGATTCCACCTGGGAAGCACCGTCCAATCAGCCCAGAAACCGTATTTGCTCAACGGCTCGTCGCTGAAGCTGGAGCCGATCGACTTTTCCGGGACGACAATAATCGCTTGCTTTAGGCCTTGATTGGCGATCTTATCGAGTGCGATAAACATGAGCGCACGACTCTTCCCGGATGCCGGCGGCGACTTGATCAGCAGATATTGCTCGCCGCGTTTCTCATAGGCGCGCTCCTGCATGGGCCTCATGCCGAGTGCATTGCTCTTAGTGGAACTGCCATTCTGGGCGTAGGAGACCGAAACGGCCGGGACCGCCTTCAACTCGTTCGTCATGCACTTGCCCCTGTCTTGAGTTTTCTCGTCGTCGCCGCCCCGGCAACCATTTTCGTATAAAGGTCGAAGAGTTTCTCCAGCCGCTCAGTATCATTGCGGAATCGGCGTCCGATATAGATGCGCTCCAGCACTTCGTCATTGCGATCGTGCGCCTCACGCAGGTCGGCGGGCATCTCGTCCGGGTCATAGAGGTCGGAGATGGTTGACGGGAAATGTGCCTCACGGGCAAGCAAGATGTCCTCTGCACAGCGTACAAGGTCAGCTTTGTTCTTCGAGGTGAGTGAGGGCACAGGAAACGTGTTCCAGCCGAGCGTGTTTGAATAGCGGTATCGGGTTTCCAATTTGCCGCAGACCGTTGCGACCCAGACGATGTGCAAGCGCGACGCGATAAGCGCCATATTCCAAAGTGGAGCGTCATAGAGAGCAAATGCTGCGTTTGAAACCACGGCGCCGCGCACTAGCGCGCCGACGGGTAGAGCAGAGCGATTTTCGCTCGTATGTATCGGAATAATCACTGGGATATCCGCGCCAGATTCTTTTCCGTGGCGTATCTCCGCGAAGGCGTAGGCAGCGGAAGCTTGTTCACGGGTTTTGGCCTTCGTACTCTTCGCGCGAAAGGCACGAACGGCTTCCAACCGATCACGGATGAAAGCATGTGAAAGGGCTTCTGGCAAATCCGCCGATGTAATCCAGAGGCAGTATCTAAGTTTGCCGTCTATAAATTCATCGCTACCCAGGTATGGTTTTAAAAAGCGTTTGACACCCGCGCTCGACACATTGCGGTACTCTGCGGAAGTTACGATCAACCCGCCACCATCGGCGGGCTTGCTGCCGTAATCCATCGGCGGCAGGCCATTAATCGGTGTGCTTGCTTTGTGTACGATGGTGGCGTTATTAGGCGTCAAATACGGACCGATAAAGTCGACCTTCCGTTCAAACGGAGTCCCTGTCCCGTCTTCAACATACAGCTTGGCCCGCCGTTCCTGAAAGGATATGCCGACCACTACTACCGTAACGCCTGCATTGTTGCTGGCGAGGTTCGCCCACTTGAAAGATGTCCGAGCAAAATTAATGTGTGCGCCGCTTTTTAGGCATGGATCCCAAAAAACGGGCACCTGTTGCCCTTGGCATATGGAGTTTGTGGCAACGAAAGCGCAAACAGTTCCTTTGTCTGCAGCGCAGAACTTCAGTGCATTTTGAAACCAACCGAAGACATAGTCGAGAGACTTCCACGCAACCGTTGTTCCGCGAAACACGGCAGCCAGACCGTCCTTCTCACGCTCGCTCATTTCGGACTGGCCGCTGTAAGGTGGGTTCCCGCAGATATACGTCTCCCCACCCTCGTTCTCGAAGTCGATCTCGGCCTGATCAAGCGGCGTTCCAAATAAATCATCGGCATGAAGTTTAACGCCCGTTCCAGTCGGAGGACAGACGCTCCGCCAATCTAGCCGCAGCGCGTCTCCGCACGTAATCCAGTTCTCTGAGCTTAGCGGTAGAAACTCGGCAAGCGCCAATTTTTTACCGCGATATATAACGTCGCATTGGAATTCTGCGATGACGAGCGCAAGACGCGAAATGTCGGCGGAAAAATCGCGCAACTCAATGCCGCGAAAATTGGTAAGGGGAATGTCGGAAGCTCGGTCGCCTTCACCGCGTCGCCGATTTATCTCATATTCAATAGCCCGCATTTCCTTGTAAGCGATAACTAGGAAGTTACCGCTTCCGCACGCCGGATCAAAGACGCGGATGCGCGTTAGGCGGTTCCGTACATTGAGCAGTTTGCGGGGGTTGTCGCCCGCTTCTGCCAATTTCACGCGCAGGTCGTCGAGAAATAGGGGATTCAAAACTTTCAGGATGTTCGGATAGCTGGTGTAATGCATCCCGAGCGCGCCACGCTCGTCATCATCGGCCACCGCCTGAATCATTGATCCAAAGATGTCGGTGTTTATTTTCGTCCAATCGAGATTACCGATGTGTAGAAGATAGGACCGGGCTATCTTGCTAAAGCGCGGTGCGACAGGGCTGCCGGAAAAGAGCCCGCCATTCACATAGGGAAAGGCGTGGGCCCAGCGGGGCAGGCCGGCATCAGCGCGATCCGCTGGCGTAGTATTCATTGCACGGAATAGCTCACCAATCACATCATGTGTGTTGGAGGAGTCCTTGGCGCTCATCTGGTCTGTTGTCGCGCTAAAAAGACCGGTGCCGTTGAAAATATCGGTATTTTCCGCGAAAAAACAAAAGATCAACCGTGCCATAAAGTGATTCATGTCATGGCGGCGCTCGGCGCTGGCCCAATCGGGGTTGTCTTTCAGTAACTCAATATATAGTCTGTTTAAACGGCTCGTTGCTCGAATATCGAAGGAACTGTCCCGTAGCTGCTTGGTGGTAGTGATACCGGCAAGCGGCAAAAAGAACCCGAAATGGTTGGGGAAATCCGCATAGGCGCAGGCAAAGGTCTCGCCGGACTCAAGATCCTCTGCCTCAAAAGTGTCGCCGTCAGTCGCCAGAACAAACTTTGCCTTGGCTTTAGTCGTGGCAGGGCTGGTTTTTAGTGCAGCAAGGGTTCTGGTAACTTCGCCGGGTTCGGCAACGGCGATATGAATGTTGTTAGTTTGGAGAACACCACCGCGGTCGGATTTATTTGATACTCCCGCGCGTAAGCGCTTGATGGTGGTGTCCTTGTTGCCGAAGGCCTCAAGGAATAGGTACGGAAACTCCGCTCGATCGAATTGGCGTTCAGCCAGCGCCGTTATAGCTTCCTCAATTTCGACGGCATTCATGGTACACCTAAACTCATCTACGATCCAAAACCTTCCACTTGCAAGGGGCCGGCATGCTACTACCGGAAGGTCCGACGATTGCGATTAGTTCATTAAACGCCGCCGGTGCGAGACTGCCGACCATCCAGCTCTTCATCCGCCGGTGGCATGTCAGACATTGAATCTGCCAAGCTCAGGTTGCACTCTAAAGTGCGGCGAGCGCCGCTTCGTGCGCCTCGATTCGTCGCACAGTGTGATCGGAATGAGCGCAACGCTGTTGTTGTCCGCAAAGCGCCGCGCTACCGCGACCACCTCGCGGCACGCTTTTCGTTCGACATTGGACGCAGCAGTTGTCGTACGCATTCGATGATTATAGTCCGAGGTCAGCAGCTGGGTTGTCATCCCAGCGCGCGCCCTGACGGATGTAGCGGCGGGCGATCTGGACGCTCTTCCAGCGTCCGTGGCGCATGATCGCGGCCTCGGAACGACCAGCGCGCGCGGCCGCTGTCGCGAAGCCGGCGCGCAGCGAATGCCCGGCGAAGTTGCCCTCAAGGCCTGCGGCGGTGGCGCGGGCCGCCACGATTTTCGCCAGCGCCCGATCCGACAGCGCCGTTCCGAGGTTGCCGTGGCGATCAATCCGCCGAAAGACGCGCCCCTTGTCGATCGCCGCGGCCATGAGCCAGCGGCGCAGCGCCCCGACGGGACAGGTCGCTCCTTCTCCTTCTGCTCCGAACGGGACTGCCACCATTGCGCCGGCGCCCTCGCGGTCGGTTTTCGAGCGCCGGATTGTCAGCGCGACCCCCTCGGGCTCGAAGCCCAGATCGCCGATCTCGAGCGCGACGAGCTCGCTGCGGCGCAGCGCCGCCGCCCATCCGATAAGCAGCAGCGCCCGATCCCGTAGCCCGCGCAGATCAGCCGGAATGCAGAGGACCACCGCGCGGAGCGCCTCGAGCTCGAGCGCGGTCTTCTGCGGCTGGGCTACGCCGAGTTGGCGACGGGTGCCGCGTACAACGGCCCGCACAACGTCATGCTCGGTCGGCGTAGGATGATCCATCGAGCGGTGGTAGACGGCGATCGCCGCGAGTTTGCGCGCGATCGTGGCCGGCCGGCGGCCGCGCCGGGTGAGGTCCGCGACGTACAGTGCCACGGTTTCCGCCTCGGCCGGAAGGCGAGGGCGGCTGATCCGGGCCGTGAAGGCACAGAAGTCGCGCCAGTCGGCGGCATAGGCGCGCTCGCTCGACGGAGCGCGGCTGGCCTCGGCGGCCAACCGAGCGTCGGCGCGCAGCCGGTCGATCGCCGCCAGGGTGTCGGCGGTGAGCACCGCGAGCGGCACTGCTGCTTCGTCGTCGAGTGGTTCGGCGGTGATCGCCATGCCATCCGCGGCTTCGACATGAACGTAATTCTGACTTCCGAGAAATAATTTATTATCCGACTTTCTCGGAAGTCAGAACGGGGTATCTGCATGTGCTTGGTTCAAGGTGCGTGTTGAGAAGCACTGGAAAACTTGACGTCCTAGGAGAGCGGCCGGACAGCGTGAGGGTAGCGCGCGTGGCGCGGTCTTTGTCACGCTTAAGGGGGAATTGGCACGCCAAGAATGTGTGCCGCGGCTTCTCTCACCTCGAACGCTTTATCGGTAAGAAATCTGTCCGCCAGCAACTTACCTTCAGCAGGGTTCGCAACATATAGCGCCTTCAACGCTGCGCTCCGAACGTGCTTGGTGCGAGACGTAGCAGCGGCTTTAAGGGCGTCGGTCGCGGCGACTCCTCGCTGTCCCAACGCCGTAGCTAATTCGTCACACTTAGGCCAGTGAGAGTTTTTCAGGGCCTCGGCTTCTAGCGAAAATTTCACGGTTTCATCAAGCGTAGGGGCGACACGTCCGAGTTGAGTTTTCGATCTGGTCGACTCGGCTTTGGGAACGGGGTTACTGCGAGCGGTTCGGACATCGGTCAACCGTTTGTATCTGAGGGAGCCTACCCGAACCTTTCCGTCCGAATCGAATTGCATGATTGAAAGCGAAGCCGGATGGTCAGCACCACCCCTTCCCGGCTCGAAGCTCAGGGCGCCGACCTCTAGCGGCACGAGTTAGCTGCAGCGCAGTCCCGCCGTCCAGCCGACGAGCAGCAGCGCCGGGCGCAGCCCCCGCAGATCGTCGGGTATGACCAGGACCACCGTGCCGCAGCACTTCACGTCTCATCTTGAGCGAGGCCTGCCTTCAGCTCCTCGGCGTCGGCTGCGTGATGTAATCAAGCGCGACCGGTTGGTAGCTTAAAAATGTCGCTGCACTCATCGTCTGCACCGACCCGTACTCTATCGGAAGAAGATTGAGACCCACAAGCGCAGCTGCGGGATTCGCTTTAAGGTACCACTCTTGTAAGCACTTGGCCGCATCGTCTACGCTGCGTGATGGATCAACCAATACGAGAAGTTGGACATCATAGGGTTCGCTCTTCGATACGCGCAGGCCAAACCGCCGAACTTCGGCAGCGCGGACCGCGGCAATGCGTTTGTCACGATTATGAAACCAATTGCGCAGAGACTCTACGACATGGGTCGACACCTTGGTCGGAAACGCCGGCCGAGAGTACAGATCGGCAAGGCGAAGAGCGAAGGCGCGTCCCGACCCTTCATTTTCGAATCCGGGGTACGTTTGGCGGCCGACTAAAACAGCCTTATCAAAGGGAACTTGAATCCGTAAATCCGCGATCCAATTAGAGTCCTGAAACCGCGCTCCGGTTAGCTTGACGAGGTAACGCACCCCTATCAACTCAACATTTAGCTTCGTCCGCTCGCCGTAATCGGTGCGTTCGTAAACCGGTGAAGCAAGAAACCATGGGCGTTTGGGTGGATCCGCTTCTTCCGCCAGATCACAGCTTTGGGATGTAATAATGCCAAATGCTGGAGTATATGGACCATCGAGTGGTGTGCAGACAATTCCAGCTTCAGGCCCTAGGTGCGTGGAAGGCCTTGCCGCAGCTCCGCTTCTTTGGCCGAGGTAGAAAAACGGCAGACCTTCAATGACGTGACCTTGGTCGAGACCCGATAGCGCTTCTCGGCGTTCCTGCGTCCATGCAGTCGCGACGTCATCGTGCATCTCAGGAGGTTAGTGCGCAACGACTCTAGAGGCGTCGCCCCAGTAGCCCTCATCGCTACGAAGCGTTACTAACGGGAAGATGATCGACTCCGCTTCGGTGATAACGGATGCGCTCTCGCCACGCAGAAGGCGAAGTGTTCGGGTGCCATCACCACCGTCGAGCCAAGTGCGGGCCACTTCGTCGCCCAGTTGGCGTCGTAGACTCGTCAAGAAAGCGTCTATCCCGAGAAGCCCGGACACCTTTGCCACTTGCGGCCTTGTGCCACGCGCCCAGTTGTACATTGAACTTCGCCTGAAGTTGCCGGCACCGGCCATCTCTTCGTCAGTCCAGCCCATAAAAGATTGCACCCGGTCTAAGGCTTGAAGAGTGGCAACTCGGACGTCGCTCTCGTTCTCCTCCTCGAAAACCTCGCCTGCTTCAATGACACGAGGTTGCGTGTCGGCTGGTTCGAGATATGTTGCCTGCACAAAGGTGTCGATGTACGCATTCCCGATTGCGTCCATTGGTGTGATCAGTGTATAGTCGGCAGCGCTGGAAAAATAGTGATGCCAGAGGCTTGGCGCGCCCCTGAGGAGCACGTCGGTAGAAACTGATGTAGACGCTAGCCCAATTGAGCAGTTGACAAACTCTAAGATCTCATAGACAGTGCGAAAAGTTGACGCGAGCGACTCATTCGTCTCGAGAACACCAATAATGTTCCAACCGCCCTGTCCGTTAACTATCACCGATGCGGCGCGGCGCGGCGACGGATAGACGGGCGGAACGAAGGCCGCGACGAGGGCACAAAGGCTATTCTTTGCAGCGTTGTCGTGATCGTTTTCTGAAAAAGGTGTCTCTCTCCGCGTCCCTGGTGCATAGCGAGTGGTCTGCATCATTGCGTACGTCAAGGCGCGACAGCTTCGGGGTTGCGCAGATGGACGAGCATCGCTGGCGTGACAATTGCCTGAAACAAACGTAAATTCCAGTCGTGGAGGCGTTCAGTCATCTCAAAAATTCCGTCTGTGTCGAACGGCAATAAGCTTTCCCGAAAAATGTCGGTGTCGACCAAGTAGGTGGGCATATTGTTCCGGGCAGCATCTGGATATGCGCCGTGGCGTACGGTAGCGCGCACACGATCGTCAAGATTGAGCGAGATCTGCTGCTGAATGTTGTTAATTCCAGGTCCCAAACCTGGGTGTATAATCGGACCAAGAAATGCCGGGTCAATCCAATTTGTCCAATCAGCCATCTTTGCGACGGGCGGGTCAACGATTACGTCAACGTACCTAAGGCCCAAGCGAGTCTCGGCGCCGGGCGTTATTACCGCGTGGATAGATTCAACGATCGTGAAAAATCGCGCGCGAAAGTCGTCGCGCCATGTTCTATATCGCGTTGTTTCAAGTGTCACAGTGTCCGGCGTGAGAGTTAGTATCCAGCGACCGTCATCCGTTTGGAGTCGCCATCCGCGACCAATAGGCTCGCTTCTTGCCGTTCCCGCGCCGACGTCTAAGTTCAGATTCTGCAGCTGAACTTGGTCGACGCGCGGAAAGGCCATTTCGGCGGCCGCGAGTCGCGCCGACAGCTCCGCCGCAACTTTTCCGGAAAGGGGCCGGACGGGATCGCAGAAGCGAACTTGGCAGGCCACGAGCGCAAGGGGAGACCGTGCCAAGGTACCGTCGTCGGGGGGCGGCAGTTCGAGTGGCACTCGTCTCCTCTCGGCGAAGTTGGACAAGGGTTGGACATCTGACCTTTATACCCTCGACCTCTCGCGGTCGTTTCTTTATGTGGAGGCGTCCTTCTAAACGGCCTTCGCTCGATCGGCGCGAGCTTGCGCGCGATCGTCGTTGGGGTTCGACGCACAGTCGTGTCGTGAGGGGCCATTTGGGGGCCCGTCTCAGGCCTGAACATTCCGGGGGTCCGGATAGGTCAGCGCTGGTGACCCCGATGCAGCCGCATCGACGAACAGGCGATACGGGTCGACGACGTAACCGTCCCCGTAGGAAACCACCTCAATATCCGAGAGCATCCCCGCACGATCGGTTGTAAGACTCACGATGACGCAGTCCATCTTGGGGTCAGCCATCCGCAAGTCGTTGGTGATCTCCAAGAGGTGCCTATCGATCTGTGTGAGATCGAGGACCGGCCCTTTCGCCATAAACAATTCAGGCGACGGCGGACCGGCAAGTACGTTCACGTAGCAGAACCCAACCACGTCATAGTCGGATATCTCGCAGGACTCGATTTGTTCTTGGAGTTCGGGATATCCGCGTGTTACGACGCGGAGAAAGCCACGCTCAAGCTCCGTCGGGGAGTGGTAATCCACCCGATGGTTTTCGCGACGACGACGCGAGCTCCGTCGGAATCGCTTTTATCGAAAACGGTCGTTTTCGAGAGGGTCAGGTTGGCTCGGTTACTCGCTCATGGAGAATGGTGCTCCGCGCTTCTCGAAACCCATTCTCGATTGCTAATTCTCGAATACTCTGGCCACGTCCAGTTTCGAGAACGTGTAAATCGCGACGGGACGTCGGTGCTTTAGCACTCGATGATCGGGACTGCCCAAATGGCCCCTCGCAGCACGACTGTGCGTCGAACCCCTCGTTGGGCAGCGGCGCGGGCGTCGGCGCGTAGTTGCGCGATTCGCCGCCGCGCGGTATCGGCGGATGGCACCGCGAGCGGCACTTCTTCTTCGTCGTCGAGGGCTTCGGCGGCGATAGTCGTGCCATCCGAGGGTTTGACGTGGTCCTCATGCTGACTTCCGAGAAGTGAATGTTCTCGGAAGTCAGGAAGGTGAAACGTGTAGCAGTAGCCGAGGATGGAGCATGCCGGCCCGGGATATTGATAGTGAAATCGACGATCTCACCCCGCCTGGTCCCCTCCCGCTGATCAGGTTTTGTCAGGTATACAAGGTGCCGGGTAATCACCGGACGGCCGCCCAGCGGTTGGAAGGCGATCGGTGCCGCGAGCCGGCAAGGCCTGGCGGAAAGACCTGTCACGAGCATTATCGTGAGGCGATGCAACGGTGGAGAGCGCGCAGGCGCCTCGCTCATCAGCCGGCCGGTGGCGCATCACCCACGGCTCCTTCTTCTTCAGCCGCCGCGGTCACGGCGCGGGTGCGTACTCACCGAGATCTCAAATACGGCATCGCGGAAAAAGGCCCGTGCGTCGTGTGTTTGGGGCGCAAGGACGTGATCGCCGTTCGTCGGGACCAATCCAAGCCCGACAAGTATGTGTGGGCTTGTCGGACGCACCGCTACGACCTCACCCACGATCGAAGCGAGGTCCAAAAGGCACGGGAGCAAGAAGAGGCGCGCGTGCTTGCGAGCAAGCGCTTAGCCCAAACGCGCAAGGCGGCTTTGGAGCTTCTGGCTTCGGCTCCAGCCGACGTCGCCGCGGCGATCCACGCCGAGGTCGGGGCGATGATGCTTGGGCCGATACGCCTGCGTCCGGGGATGCCAGCCTATAACCAACAACTCGCGCTGCTCGCGGAAAGCCGCCTCCGACCGCGCGATTCAGTGGGATTGGATTCGAGAAACCGGGCGAATTTATAAGTGGGCGCCCATTGCGCCCACTGAAGTCCCCGGGAAATGGCTTTATTGTGGTGACAACGCGTTTTGCGATGTTGTGGGCAGCACGGGATTATTTCAGTGGGCGCCCAATGTAGCCATCGTGCCCAAGACGCACACCGCGCCTACCGTAGCCATCCCGCCCACGGAAAGAAGTGCGATGCGGATTTATGCGTGCGCCAACCTCAAGGGTGGCGTCGGAAAGACCACGACCGCGGTGCACCTTGCTGCTGCACTCGCGCGGCTTAACCGTCGAGTCCTCGCGATCGACATCGATCAGCAGGCCGATTTTACGACTTGGGTCGGCCCGGAAGAAGAAGCCCGCTTGACGATCGTCGACGTGATGCGCCGGCCCTCTGATGGTGAGCTCTTGCGGCGTGCGATTGCGAAGAGCCGCATTGCCGGTGTTGACCTGATTCCGGGCTCGCCTTCAATGATCGAAGTTGAGGCCGAGCTCGGGCGGACGCCCGCTCCTTCCACGGCCCTCGCCCGCGCGCTCAGACACGTCGACGACTACGACGACGTGATCATCGACTGTCCGCCGGGGATGGGTTTCATCGTCTGGAATGCCCTCGCGGTCGCGACCGATGTAATCACCCCGATAGACGGCATCCTTGCCCTGGCGAAGATCACCTCGGTCCAGGAGACAATTGCGGAACTCGAACGGGCGGGCGTCATCACCAAAGCGCCCATCTTGCGCACGTTACAAACGAAGATTGATGCGCGCGTCGCCCTCGCACGCGAAATCTCCGCACTGCTCAAAGAGTTCGCCGGCACCACCCCGCTACACACCGGGATCCGGCTGAATGCCCGCATGGCCGAAGCCCCGGGTCAGCAGCAGACCCTCTTTGACTACTCACCGGGTGCGACGGCCGTCGCCGACTACGCCGCTGTCGCCGAGGAACTCGTTTCATGAGCAAGCCAAGCCGTCTTGGTTTCGTGAAAAAAATGGCTGCCGGCTCGTCGCCGGCAGAAGAAGCGCATTCAGTGGGCGTGGCGCCCACTGAGCCCACCAAGCCACATGTGCCGATCGCTGATGCGGTGCCGGTCGTCGCTTCCTCGGAGGCTCCCGTGGAGCGGATAGCGATGGCTGCCGCGCCGGCGACCGACCCGCCGCCGGCGGCCTACGGTTATGCCTCCCAAACTGGCACCCGCCCGCGCCGAACTAATTACGTTCGAATCCATGTAACGATGGACACCGCCCTTGCAAACTTTGTCGACGTCCGCTGGCGCACGTATCGCCTCCAGAATGGCCAGCTCGCGCCGAACGCTAGCGCATACCTGCAAGACCTCGTTGCGCGCGACCGCGCGGCTCATCCTATCCAAGAGTAAGCTCCGCGCCACAGATGTTTCGTTCCGACGATAAGCGCCTCACTTCAACGGGCTGGCGACGGGGCTTGGTAGCACCGCCGCGATGAGTCCACGTAAGCGCACTGTTAAAACGGCCGTTGAAGCAAGACCGCCGTCCGACGAGATCGTCATTGAGCGCCCGGAGTACGATGAAACGGTGATATGTTCCGTGGCGCCCGGGCGATGGCCAGCGTTTGAGGCTATTGCACGCGAGTGGTGGACGTCACCAACGCAATTGTCTCTGCTGCCATCGGAGACGATGGAACAACGACACGAGCGAGAAATTTCAACCTTTCATGACGCTATGCGCGTTTCTGGGTTCGGTAACGACGCATATCCCTCACGTATTGAAGTTAAGATCGAAGCCAAAGGGAAGGCGAAAGTGCGCAGAACTGACATGGCGCGACCGCCGCGGCGGGTTAGTCCGCCAGCTGTCCGCGGAAGCCGCGTCACGATTGCTACAACTCTTGGCCGCCGCGCGATCGCGTTCGCACTAGCCGGTGCAACTGAACTCGGCGAGCGATGGACCGACGAAGCTCGAGATTCAATCGTGATGCGCGACGGTGGAAGTGTTGCCGAGGTTGTGTTGGTCCGACCGATGGCAATGCTCAAGCGCAATTTGTCCGAACGAGAACGCGGTGAGCTTGCTGAAGCGCATCGCCGGTGGCGAGAAATCGATCAGGTGACGCTCGATCTTCTCGTAAACAATGTAGTGGACAACGAAGCCGACGATCGGGGGTGGTGGTACATTTCCTATGATCAGATGCTCGATGCTCGCGGCATCGAGAAGCGGCGTAAAACCGAAAAACGCGAGGGACGCGCGGATCTCGGAGCGACCTATAGCGCCGGGCATCGTAGCGAAGATCGGGAGGAGCAGCATCAGAGCGTCCTGCGTGTCGTAAACATGGGTGCGTTGGTTGGGAACAAGGCACGCCGCCGGCGTGGCATGATCCCGCCGACAATCGAGGACCACGGCTTTGAGTACGACTTTGTTACTGGCTCAGCGACTGGCGTCTGGTATGAGCTGGGCGCTTGGGTGGACGCGCTTGCATTGCGTAGTGATCCGCGTATTCCGGCGGTCGCACTAACGTATGACCCGTACCGCGAAGTCTTGGAAAGTAGACTTGCGCGACTTTTGACGATTCTTCTCGCGAACGAGCCGAACGGAATAGTGAAACCGACGGTTGGCGACGTGGTCCGAGAGATCCGAGCTCCGTTCGCCGGCCCCAACGTCGGCCGACAAATCCTACGGTTCCATAAAGCCCTTGACAGCATCCAGCGAGATGGCATCATCGGCGCCTGGAAGTTGCAGCCCAGCCTCGCTGAAGATCCACTGCCACCGCGCGGCTTTATTGACGATTGGATGGCCAGGAGGCTGCTCGTCTACCGCAGTCCCTCGGTTCTCACCGGCCGGTCCATCCCCGACGTTATCGTGTGAGAACCCGCTCTCTCCCCGACGCTATCGTGAGAGAACCCCGACGTTATCGTGTGAGAACGCTTGCGCCGGCTAGGTTCACCGTCGGATAATCGACGCAATTATCGACTAAGAATCGAAACGCCGCCGGCTTGGGAACCGACGGCGTCCACTTTGGGGGCTCGTCCCTCTCACCTCTCGTCGCGTCCGGCCTGGAAAACTAGGCGCGATCGGGAGACCGGGGCGGGTTCCGCACCATAGGTGGCGAGCCTCGTTCATCGTAGCCGATGAACATCCGGCCTGTCCACCCTAGCCGCTGCATTGCCTGCGACCCACGAGGCGGCGGTGGTGGGAAAGGCTACGACGCAGACCGCTCCGCTTTCTCGGCCGTCAGGCGCCTCGAGTGAGGTCCATAGGACGTAATGTCCGGTGCGCCAGTCGCGACGGGCAGCGCGACCGGGGAACGTGATGTCCTCACGCTGGTTTCCCACGTGCGCGTCAGCAACGCCGTCGCGCACTTCGCGCAGTGCCTGCCGTTTCGCGTTCGGTGCTCGGACGATCTTAACGTTGGCCTGGCTTGGGCGGAGCGCAACGTCGCCCTGCGCCATTGCGAAATCGCCCCGGACCCGCCGGGTTGGAAAACCGCGCTGCGCTTTGATGTCGACTGTCCGTGCGATCGCCGACCACACGTGAAGTCCGGCTATTGCCCGCGTGCGGCAACCTACTGGCGCGACGCCGTGCTCGCCGAGCCGTCGTTCACCGTCGTGAACCCGGCGAACGGCCACGCGCACTACGTGTATCTGCTCCGCGGATGGCTCCGGGTCGACGGCGCGAACGCTGCGGATCTGGCCGCCGTCCGTTATTTCGTTGCGATCGAACGCGCGTACACGCGGGCCCTGCGGGCTGATGCCGGCTATGCCGGACTTGTCCAGCACAATCCCTTCCACGCGCGCTACGAGACCTTCAGCGGTCGCGATGAGCCATATTCGCTCCGCGAGCTTGCGGCGCACGTAGAGCTTCCCGCGCTGGCGCCGCGGCCTAGAACCGAGATCCGCACTGACGGCCGCAACGTCGAGACGTTCGACCGGCTTCGCTTTTGGGCGTACACGACGATCGGCGAGTACCGCTGCGGGCCGCGCGAGACATGGGACGAGGTTGTCGACGCCCGCGCCCTCGCGATTGCGGAGGAGGTCCGCGCAGCTCACCCGGCAGCATCGCATCCATATACGGATCAAGAAGCCCTCGCGACCGCGAAAAGCGTCGCAGGCTGGGTGTGGTCTCGGTACATCGGCGGAAGCCTTACGCGGGTCCGCACCGATGCGGCCGTCCGCCGTGAAAACGATCGCAAACGCGACCTGGCGGCCCGCAGGGCGCGTGGGAGCGTGCCGCGCGACGATTACCTCGCGGAAGTCCAACGTCGCCGTGTAGCGGCTTCTATGCTGCATAGCCTGGGTGTCGCGACCGACGAAATTGCCCGCCGCCTGGGCGCTGGCGTCCGCTCCGTGCAGCGATGGCTCTCGGAAATCAGCTCTCTGGTTCGATCTGCGCCAAGTCCCTCCGCCCCATCAGACTTTGCGGCCCCGCGCCCGTCGAAACCGTTCGGAATTTCGTCCGTTGCTTTGACTGATGACGTTGATGAGGATGCTAGTTCAGACTTAAAAACCCCGGAGCGAGCGTCGATTCGCGAACGAATCGACGGGAGCGCAGTGGGTGCCCCGTTCGGTACGAACGGAACAGACGAACAGACTGCCAAGGATATGGGAAGGGGGGGTCGGGGGGAAACCCACAGCCTGGAATCCCCGATGGCCTATATCCAAAGGCGGATTCGCGAAATTACGTCGAGTCGATCGCGTCCGCCGTAAAGCGCTTCGCTCAATGTAGCCCATTGAAAAGACATGGGCTTCCGGGCTGGTGATCGTGAGCGAGCGTGCTTCAGCTGGGACGTTCGCACGGGGTTATCGGCCTTTTCTAGAGAGACCGAGTGTCATTAGCGCGCCTATGCCAATAACGCCCAGGCCGACAGGGCCGAGGGCAATCGATAAAGCCGTAGCTGCGGTTGTGTACGCAACAAACGGTAGCGTAACCCCAATCGCTCCTGCCGCTGAGGACATTGCCGTCGACATCGCCACATATGTGCCAAAGCCGCCAGCCAACATGATCCCCCTAGCCGCAGTGGCGGCTGCCGTGACAGCGGCCGCGGTACCATTAAAACGTGGGCGATTACCTGAGAAATCGTGCACGAGACGTCCTTCTTTCGTAAGAGCGAACAACGAAGCGAAAATACATCGGCGTTTTGCGCTCCGACGCCGAGCGGGTGGGTGGAGACTTCCCGAGGAGCATGAATCCTCACGACTTCCGCTGATCGCAACTGGCTCAGCGGCTAACCTTCAGACCGCTATGATGTTCGCAGGACATAGCGTGTTGCTAGGGCCAAATCCACGAGCGCGAACAGCCGGTGGTATTGTATCAAGTGAAGGCGCCCAACAAAGTTCGGGCCCCCGGTATAGATAAGGGCGTTTCAATTAGAAGGGGTCTTCACCGGCGTCGACACGTAACTCGTATTCTTCATACGCCAGCATCTGCTCGTCACTGTAACAGAGTTTGAAGTAGGACCTGTTACTAAACTCATCACTCCGGCTGGTCAGTCGGCGCCTGAGGTCTTCCTCTGACTCGCCGAGCCACTCGGCTTCGACTGTCTCGCGATAAAAGTCGAGAGAAGCCCATTTTACGCGCTGCGTGTCGGTATACGTGCCGACCTTGTAGCGCGGACTAAAGAGTGCGGGCAGGGCAATATTGAAATATTCGAAGGCATAGGGATTGGTTTCGCTAGCCCACTCCGAAGCTAGCCGCCAGAGATATGCTCCCGCTATCGTGGGGACTGAGTTGCGAAGACGACGCTCACGCGACAGTTCGATTATTGCCCCGATTGTTTCGGTCGCGCTTGCGTTTGGTACGAATATGGGCGTTATCTTGTGAGAGGAGCTCGTACGGGAGCGGTTGACGTTAGTCCAGGCTCCCTGAATAGCTGGAAGCGCGTCAGCATCGCGAATCTCTCGGACCGCACGAACCGACGCGTCCGAGCAAATAAAGTCCGTTTCCCAGTCCGCATCGCGAAGCAACGGCTCAAGCCGCAACTCAAACAGTGCCCGGGACGCACCTCTCACGAGCTCTCTATACCGCTCAGCGTCGGGCCTCGTGTCGAGAAGGGCCGTGAGGAGCGATTCGTCGTCTAGGCGCTTATGGATGAACGGCAACGCGCAGTATGCGAACACGGCTTTTGTTCCGGACTCTTCAGAATGTATAGTCAGCTCCTTGAAAAGTCGCAGTAGGTCACAGAAGTGACCGCACGCGTAGAGCGCCTCCATGCCGCTTGTTCTAAAGCCGAAGCGTTCGCGCAATGTCTCGCCGATGGCAAACGCGGTTTCCGGCTTCGCGATACGTTCGCCCTTAACCCACTCTGATACACGGGATGAAGAGATCTCGCCGAGCCCGACTTCGCCGAGCGCATTTGCTAGCGCGGTTGTTGTCAATCCATTGCGCCCGAGCAATGGCTTCAGGTAGAGCCGCAAACGAACACGCATGTAAGCTGATTGAAGGCTGGACACGGGAGGCATGGTATAATCGCGATCCTTTGGGAGCTAGGTAGAACGACGGCCTGTAGGATGCAGTAACTGTGGGTGGACGATCCGGCGAGCGTCCACCCACAGTCGATTATGCGGCTGTTGCGAGCGGTTCGTCTTCTATAAAATATGCCAGATGCGGACGGATGAGATGCTTGTTCCAGATGGGCCCATGCAACTCGATAAAGTTTTGCGCTTCGCCGAATTGCTTGTCACGACGAGGATTGGGCGCGAACGTCAAAATTTCTTGAACCCCGTCATTTCCACCGGAGATGACGACAACTCGAACATACCACACGTCGGAATTTTCAAAGCCGGCGTTCGGCTGGTACGCAAATGAGATGATGTTGAAGCGTGTCCCATTGAGGAGATAAGCCTCTTTGTTTCCGAACGAGAGCGGCGAGAAAAAGAACTCTGGCTTTGAACTCATTGGATGGATGTCTCTCTTTTATGAAGCGCGTTGCGACACGCGTAGAAGTGAGGCGCGTCGGCCGACGAAGCGTAGCGACCCCGCGTCGCCAAGCGACGGTGACTTTTGGAAAGTGGCAACACGACGGCGTTTATAAGATGCAGTCCCTGTTTGTCGGCTCTGCGCTCTGAGCTCGTCGCGTTTACTCATCGAATAGTACATGCATCGTCGAAGAGGCGCAAATCCGTGAATGTTTTATACGGTCCCCCCTTTACGTTCTTGCCGGTATCGGGGTCTGTGATCCCGGTATCGTAGATCGAGCCGACGATGTCGTTCAACCGCGAGCGTCGCGCTGTCGGTAAAGTGCCTGTCTCATCAGAAGTCAAGAAGCGCCGATACTAACCGCGTACTGTGCTCGTAGAGGATGTCCGTGAGCGATCTACTTAAAGACCAGATGCTGCTCGACGTCAAAGAGCGAGCGGCGCGTGAGTGGTTCGGCTTTGGGCGCTGGGAGGCGCCGTACTGGGTCATCGGCATGGAACCCGGCGGCGACGATTGCCCCGAAATATATACGTCGTGGTATCAGCTTGGCGCGACGCCGCTGCTCGATGCCAAAGAGCACGAGCAGGACTACAATAAGCTCGTTTCGACTGAACCGGAACGACAGACGCACTTTTTCGCACCAAAGCCGAAAATCCAGCAGTGGACGTGGCAGCCGCTAATCCATATCGTCCTGGGATTTACAGCCAGCGATGAAGATTCGCATGTGTACCAGCGAGATCGATTCGGCTCGGCGAGCGGCGAGGGCGAGATGGCCGTGCTTGAATTGTCGGCTATCGCTGCGAAGACGTACGTGTTCGCTGATCAAGCGACATACCAAGCCGGGCGCATTGAATCGCTGCGTAACCGGCTAGCCACGCACAAGCCGAAAATCGCCGTTTTTTACGGGGTCGGCTGTCGTTCGCAGTATGAGAAGATTGCCGGCGGCGTATTCGACGAAGCCGGTTTCTACCAAAGCGGTAACACGCTTTGCGTCTTGATCCCGCATCCGGCGCATGCCGGAAAGAAGTATGCTGATTGGCGAGAGCTCGGAATGAGCCTCAAACTCATGGTTGGCTAACGTGCTACATCTGCCGGCCGAGTGACTTCTTCTGTGCCGGCCGCTCTGGCTCGATCCCGACCGCGCGCACTCCGGTGCCCGGATCGAAGCGGCGGTGTAGGTCGCATCGTGGTGTCCAGACGCCATCGTCCAAGACTTCGAAGCTGGTCATCCGTGGGCAGCGGCTGCGTGTCCGGTCGTCGGGCGAAACGAGATATGCGCAACGTCGTTTTATCAGATTCGCCGTCCGCGTTTTCGCTTCGGCGCGTCCGGCCCGATTGCGCGCTCGAGGTCGGCTTTAAACAGGTGCGCGTCCGCGATATGCGCATCTTCCGCCGGGTCGATCGTGCGCGTCGGCGCCTTCTTGTGGTCGGCTCGGTGCGTGATACGCTGCGCTTCCTGTTGCTCGCGGCGTTCGGCGTGCCGATCGAGGAACGGCGCCTCTCGCTCGATATCCTGACGCCGGCGCCATGCCCACGTAACGAACGAATCAAGGGCGAACTTCTCATCGACGCGCCCGATATCGCGGCGCTCAATCGCCTCGATCGCGGCGAGACGCTTCTCCTGCGGCCCGTCGAGGCGCCCGGCCCGCTCGCGCTGGCCACGGGTTCGCGTGATGATCTCGGTAATCGCTTTTCCGCGTGCCTCGAAACGGTCGTTCATCTCGGCACGGTGCTGCTGGCGCAGCGCGTCGGCGTTGTGCTCCATGCCGCGGCGAACGGCTCGTGCCCAAAGCGAATCCGGCCCGCCTGTGCGCTGCACTCGCTCCTCGAAGAGCAGCGCATCGTCCTTCGGCCGAATCGATGCGTTGGACGATAGGTGCTCGAGCAGCTCCTCATGCCGCTTCGCCGGATCGGCCGTGCCCTCGGGCTTCA
Source organism: Candidatus Velthaea versatilis (assembly GCA_003134035.1). Taxonomy (GTDB): domain Bacteria; phylum Vulcanimicrobiota; class Vulcanimicrobiia; order Vulcanimicrobiales; family Vulcanimicrobiaceae; genus Velthaea; species Velthaea versatilis. Next base: position 22,738 of record PLAE01000001.1, on the reverse strand, counting down.
GTCGCGTGTGCACGTGCAGGTCGTCTTCGCAGCGGGTTAGCGCGACGTAGGCCGAGCGCGCGTCGTCGGAGCGCGTGATTGACGACACGACTAGCGGGTCGCCCAAACCCTGCGACTTGTGCGTTGTTACCGCATAGCCCCATTCTAGGTGCGGATACTTGCGCGGATCGACGTCGATGGTACGGCCGCCGTCGAGTCTGACCTTGATCGCATTCGGTTGGACGGCCAGGACCGTGCCGCAATAGCCGTTTAGCACGCCGAGCGTCGCCTCCGAATTCTTTGTGAACACGATTCGGTCGTCTGGCGAGAACTCGCGCTTGCGGTGCTCGAGCTGGTATAGAATGCCTTTGCCGACGTGACCGAGGCGTTCGCGAACGGCGCGGTTCACGTATTTCACCTCGACGCGCTCGACGCCCGGTGCGATGACGCGTACGCCGCGCTGATATGCGCGCACGATGTCGTCGGCCTTGCCGGCGATTTCGCTCTTGCGGTCGGCGTGATACATGATGTGTCCGTGCGTGTCGAACTCACGGAATCCGCGCCGCACGCCTGCGGCATCGGCTTCGAGAATCGCGCGGTCAAGATCGGGTACGACGTCGCGCATCCATTTGACGCGCTCGCCGATCTGCCGAAAGGTTTCATTCAATTCGCGGTGCTGCCCGTGCGCGGCCGCGGCGTCGCTCAGTACGCGGTGCGTGTTACCGGCGCCGATGTTCCCGAGTTGCGCGCCGCCGCCAAGATATTGCACGACGGCATCGGGCCGAGCGTCGATGCGATCGAGGATCTCTTTCGCCGATTCCAGGGACGTCATCGAATACTCATCGACGATCACGACCGCATCGCGCTCGACGAGTTCTTTGCCGCGTGCGTTTTCTAGCACAAGGCCGCGCGTCGAGTTCACGCTCTCGATGCCGCTCTTCCTCGAAAGGTTCTCGGCGGCGAGTTGCGCGGTCGCTAATCCGACGACGGGCTGGTGCGTCAGCTCGCAGTAACGGCGCACCGCGGCCATCAACAGCGATTTGCCCGCGCCGGCGACGCCGTTGACGGTACTGAATCGGTATTCGAGCCCGTCGAGCACGGCGCGCTGCTCGTCGGTGAAGTGGAACGCCCTACCATGTGCGCGTGTCTCTTCTGCTTCAACGTCGGCGATCGCGCGTTCGAGGTGCGCGCGATCGAAGCGCGGATTCTTCTGCTGTGCCAGTCGCTGCGCGGCGTCAAAAACGTGCTGCTCCAGGTCGAGTTGCGCGTGCGTGCTGAGTAGGGGGTTTTCGCTATCGGCCGAGCGTACGACGAGCGTCTTGTCGGCGCGCGCGACGCGCTCGGCGAGTTCCGGTCCGTCAACGGACACGCGTGAGCACGTCCACTGCGCGATGTCGCCCGCCGTGAAGAGCGCGTGCCCGCCGGCAACTATGTCACGCGACACGCGTCCCGGGTCGCGCTGGAGCAGCTCTTCGACTTCGCGCTCGGAGCGCTCGACGTCGCCCAGATCCGCGAACCAGGCTCGCTGCGCCGCCGCGAACGCCGTGGCCCCCGGGACGATCTCGTGCAGCGGCACATCGAACACGACCTCGGACGGCGTCCAGCGAGCGCGGCGTTGCACCGTGTCGCCGAGCGAATTGACAGACTCGCGCTGCACAGTCCCTTTCTCCGCCCGTTCCATCATGCGCAGGCGCAGCGTGCCCTTGGGGCCGGGCTCGATCGTGGCGGCCAGGCCGGCCGCGATCGCGTGGACGTCGGCCCGCAGCGGGGCCTCCTTGCGCTCCGCCATATCGTCGAGCAGCTTGCGAATTCGGGTGACGATCCGCTCGCGCCGGTCTTCGTGCAGCTCGATCCCCTCAGCGTCCGTGAGGAACGACCGGGCCAGATCCTCGAGGCGCTCCTTGGCGAGCCCACGCTCTTGCGCCCACGCCTGGCGCTCGGCCTGGGTGGCCCATTCGATGCGCTGGGTCGGAAGGTTGTGGTCGCGAACGACGGCGAGCCCGTGCTCTACGGTCATGCCGTACTCGAGTTCCATTTCGCGCAGCGACCAGTGCAGCCGGTTCCAGTTGTGTTGCCGGTTCCACGCCTTGAGCGTGTGTCGGTTGACGCTCGCGACCGCCCAATGCACGTGTGCATTGTCCGTATCCCGGTGGACGGTCGCGACGGCCTGGTGTCCGGCGTCGAGCCCGATGCGCGCTAAGGCTTCTTCGGTGCGCTTGATGAGCTGCTCGTCGGTCAGCGTCTTCGACTCGGCCTCCGGCACCGAAATGATGATGTGCTCGACTTGGTTCTTCACGCGTGGCTGCGTCCGGGCGACGGCCTCGATGTCGTAGGCCGCAGTTTCGAGCGACCACACCCCGCGCGCGTAGATGCTGCTGGGGCGAACGCCGCGTCCAGCAACGGGTTGCCAAATGGCGCCAACACCGAGATCCGCGCGCGCCCGGGCCTCGGCAAAGAGCGCGGCCATGTCGGTCTTCTGCGATTGCTGCAGCGGGTCGTTCTTCTGCGCGTGCTCGACCTTCTGTGTCGCCTCTTCTCCAAGGATGTAGAGAACGGTCGCGCGCGCCGACCGACCACCCCGACCCTTCTCGCCGAACTTGCCTTGCGACACTAGCGGTTGCCGTCCGTGGTGCGCTCGGGCTCGTCCAGCGCATGCGACTCATCGAACGCGGGCAGATAGGCCCGGGCGAACTCCGCGCCGAGGCGCTGNNTCGGCCATCGTCAGGCCGTAGTGCGCTGCGCGCGTGCGGGCCCGCGTCGTGTCTTCGGGACTCAGCCGCGCGTAGAGTGTTTCGTGGCGCGCCCGCACGGGCTTCGTCTTCGGCATCGGCTCCTCGTTCGACCGGATGTGGCTTGCCACATCCTAACCTGCCCCCTTCGAGGTGAAGCATGCCCACCCACGGATCATCCGACGTAACCACCGACGTTCCCTACCACGACATCGTCGGCCGTCATCCAATCACAATTAGCCCACGTATCGAACCACTGCCCGAGACACGATAGGATATGGCCTCGAAGCACGGAACTAGCGCCGGACGATGGTACGATCCGAACCACTGGCGATAGACGACAGTGACCCACTTGCCGACCTACGTCCTCGGCAACGTTCGGCGGAAAAAAAAGCGCGGCTTCTGGCACTGGCCAAGTCAATTCTCGCAGCACGAAAGCGCGGCGTATCACTGGCCGACATTGCTACTCGGTTGGGCAAATTACCGAAAGCAAAATCAGTCCGCGTCTCGCCGGATTATCTCAATGTGGTGATGGCCGAATTCCACGGCGATGCTTGGCCCAAATCTGAAAGCACGGGACGGAAGAAAACTCAGGTCACGAACGAGTCGACGCAAGAAGCCAAAGATGAAGCGCGGGGTGAGGCTAAGGGCCGGGCCAAACCTACGGAGCCAGATTCCGGCCCATCACTGGAAACCAAGCCGAAAAGCAAGTTTCTGAAAATGGAAGGACCTCTATGATCTGGGCGTTCGACGGGAAGATCGGTGGCGTGGGCAAGAGTGTCGCGGCGGCTGCTTGCGTCGAACGATTAGCGAGCATGGGCGAATTCGCCGTAATTGAGGCGGACGTAAACAACAACCTGGCCTCGTATACGGAGGGCCTGGCCAAGAAGGTCTGGCAGGTCGATCTGTTGGCCACGTCCGGCTGGCTGGACCTGGCGTCCGCGCTCGAGGCCGAAACAGCGGCCGAAATCGTGTTGAGCCTGCCGGCCGGGTCCGATACTGCCGGCCATGCGGCGATCCTGGGCGACGTGCTGGCCGACACGAAACGGCAGATGGCGCTCGTGTGGATGATGAACCGGACGCCCGAATCGGTCGCCTTGCTGGGTCATGCAGTCGAGGCGTTCGCGAACACATCGGTCAACTTCATTGCCGCTCGGAACCTGTTCTTCGGGACGCAACAGAAGTTCGCGATCTGGAACGGCTCGACGGCGCGCAAGGCGTTTCTCAAGGCCGGTGGGACCGAGATCGACTTCCCCGAGTTGGACGACTCGGTGATTGAGACGACGTTCTGCGCGCACCCGAAGGTTCGGTTCTCCGCGCCGACCGGATTGGCGTACGGGCACCGCTGGGCGCTTCGGCGCTGGCTCGACGAGACGGCGGCGCTCTACTCCGCGATCGCGCAGAAGAAGGCTGCGCCCGTCGCCGTCAGTGCCTGAGACCAACGGCGTCTCGGTTCGTGCAATGAGCACGACGTTCGAGGAAGACTTCCGTGAATTTAACGGCCGGTCGCCGACCCCCGACGAGACGCGCAAGCATCTCGCCTTCGACCGACTGGCGAAGACGAGCAGTCTGGACCCAGCGACGCTGCTGCTCATCGTGGACGCCGGACGTCGCAACGACGAGCGGATGCGCAGGGCCTCGGCACCTGTCATCAGCCCGCTGCGGGATATCATCGCGTTCACGTTGGCGGTCTTGGTCTGCATCGCGATTGGCGTTGTGGCAGGCGGCATGCGGCCGCAACCGTTCCTCGTGTTGCTCGGCGCGTTCGCGCTCGGGCTCGTTGCGGCGCTGGCCTATATATGGGCGGTCCCGCTCATGGCTCGCCGCCGATGACGGTGCAGCAGTGTCGGCGGCTGTATCCGGCCGAGGATGACCGGGTTCGCTACGGGTCGATCTGAGCCAGCAGGGTGTGAGCGTGAGCGCTCAAGGCGTCGCGATCGTGGCGACGGACTCGCCTAAGTACGGCGAGCGTGAACGCCCAGTCCGGATCGTGATCTCGGAAGATGCAAGCCGCCGCGCTTGGGCGGCGGCTCCTGGCGATGGTTGACGAGTTGTAGGTGAACCCGGAATGACGACGCGCGGAAGAGCGCGAGCGCGCGCTGCGATTCAAAGAACGCCTTGAGGTCAAGCGGCGAGCATATATGATTAGTCCTTTGAAGACCGCAACGGCCGCGATGAGAGCCGGGACCGCTCTTGTTCAGCCGCTAACCGACAGGGACGGTGGGAGATTTTCCGCGAACACGAATCAACGCGCGCTCCTGCTGTCGCAGTCGAGGATTTGGCGAGCGACCTTACCAGAATAATGCTGGAAATCGAGTTTGAAAAAAAGTAGCAGTTCAAGCGAAGCGCATATCCGCTGGGCAACGATGCCCAATGGCAAGATCTATCGCGCATTTCCGATGTACGATCGACAAGCTGACGTGGCGGAGTTAGAAGATCTTTGGGACGTCATCCACTACCATTGCCCAATGTCTCGGCTTGAGGCGCAGGCGTTAGTTGGGAGATTTGTATTATGCCTGGGCGAGCGAGAACTAGCGGCTGAACTCGGCGTTTCGTGGCGAACCCTGAATAGGGCAACGTGGCGTATGAAGGCAAAGCTGCGATCGTGCGCTTATCGACTACACATGATGCGTAGCCGAAGTATATAATTCAAGAGGTCATCTGACAGAACAGTGACCGCCGTACCGGGTAGTCGACCGTCGTCGCTCAAGCTAAAATAGGTTAGTCTTTGGCGAGTTCGATGCTAGTCGATTGACGCTTTGATGCGTGATGCAAGTACGCGCGTGTAAGCGGCCAACGTGAGGAAGGCTAAGAAATCGGGGTGGCCCACCAGAAGAAGTTGTGGTGCATCGAGGTCGTTACGGTTTGCGGCGCTTTCTCGTCGGTGGCGCGATAGGCGAGTCGGGATCGAGGAGCTCGAGTCCGCGTTCCGCAAATATGCGGTTCCAACCGGCCACCGTAAGTTCTTGTACGGAGCAATCTAGCTCGAGAGCAAGTTCCTTGACGCGTCGCCACTGCGGCACCGGTAGGCGGATGGTCATCGTGCGGCGCGGTTCGGCGTCCGCGTCCGTCCTAGACATACGAAAAACCCCGCGACATGCGCGAACTCATTGTTTTCGACGTTCACTTTGCTCGCGTTGCGCCCTGCTGCGTGACTACTTGACTTCTCTTCGCGCGGATGCGTATGATGCGCGAAGGGGGCCGCCAAGGGCATAGCCAATGTGCGGCCTTCCCCAAGAAAAATTTCCCGGCCCACGGCGCTGATAACACCGTAGGCCGGCCGACGACGGACTCAGGTCTGTGGGATAAGGGCTTTCGCCCTCCATTCACTCTCTGAGCCCATGGCCGGACCACCTAGCACGTACGAGGTGCCAGATGATTCAAGGGCTTTCTATTCCCGTATTCCGGGAACCCCGCCGCTTAATCGCCGCCCGGCGTAAGCGCGTTCGTGTCGGTTTTGTCCGGCCGCCACATCGTAGTCTTGTCGTTGCTGCCGTCGTGCGGGAAGTACGTGCGATGAGCTCGGCCCGCCCTATCGGGCGAGGCATAAGCGACGCAGCGTTTCGCCGGCAAGGTCTATCAGCAGACGCTGCTGTCGACGCTCGGCCGCGATGACGTGCAGCGCGGCTCATCGAGGTCGGCGCGCTTACGCGCTACGTGTGTGCGCGCTACCGGACAGCCGCAGACCGCACGCCGAGCGGTACGCGCGGACACCGGCGGCAAGGCGGTGTTGAACCGGCGTGATGAGCGTCGCAAACATTTGTTCGATTCGCCCGAGTGCCATACGCCTGGCACTCAGCAGCGATCTGATGTCGTGCATGGAGTCCGCATGACGATGGCGCGACTTAGTGCGGTGATTTTTACTAAGTGCGCCCGGCATCGGCCCCGCAATCGTTATCTTCAACCGATCCGAAGGAGTCTCGGATGGTGACAGGCACCCGCGCGCTTCGCATCGCCGTCGCTGCTAACGAGCAGGTCGCGCAGAACCCGCACCTTCGGGCCGCCCAAGCCCGGGCGTGGCGGAAATTCATTCGTCACGTGTGGGGCGGCCCTGTCTGTATCACCGATCCTTCGCGCTGCTGCGACGTAGACGATCGCGATCCGCTTGGCGTGTGCCGGTGCTGCGGTCGCGCGCAGGACAGACAATGAGTACCGCTACGAACGGCGCTGCGACGGTTGCGCCGGCAGAAGAAGCGTACGCAGCCGCTCAGCGTGCCGGCATCGTAGCGGAGGATCGCACGGAGCGCGAAAAAGAGTCTTGGCGCCGCGTTGCTACTATCGAGGCGCTCGCGCTCGTGTTGTTGCTGGTCGCTGTCGTCGTGCTCGCCTTTAAGCAGCAGCACGACGTACTCGTGTATCACGAGACGAACCAAACCGGACTGTCATATTCGGGCGAGGCGCAGCAGTCGCTTACGCCCGATAACCTCGCGATCGAGGGACAACTCGGCGCCTTTGTTAAGGCCGTGCGTGATATCCCAGGCATGGATTTCGCGCTCGTGGATCGCAACGTCGCGCTGGCGCTGCTCATGACGGCTGACACCTCGCCGGCACACGCGCATAGTGATATGCTGAACTATTTTCGGGATGACGCGAACAACCCGAAAAAACTCTGGAACGAGCAACAGTTAACGCGGACGGTGCTCGATCCGGTGATCGCGAGCCCCATCGGCAACACACGCTCGTGGAATCTAACGTGGGCCGAAGAGACGAACGCGCATGGAGTCAAGACCCGCAAACTCTACGCCGGCACCGTGACGATCGCGGAGCCGCGCATTCCGACTGACCGGCAGAAAGCCGAACTCGACCCTGCCGGCGTGGTGATCGTACAATATGAGCTGCACATCTAGGCGCGGCCTGTCCGTCGCATTGGCTGGCGCGATCGCGGTTGCGCCGTTCATCGGCACCGCGCAAGCGAGTGACGCGAGCTTTCGGTCAATTCAATATCACGCGGACTCGCAGCCAGTAATTTCGTGCCCGCTTTCGGTGAACGCGCAGGGAAGCGTTCAAGCGCTTTTGTGCGAGGTGACGCTCGAGCCCGGCGAGCATGTGAAGGACGGGCTCAACGCGCAAGCACAGCTCTGGGACCCGCACATCGTGTATAGCGGTGACGGCGTCCAGACGCCGCACCTCGTGCTGAAGCCCGATGCGATCGGCGACGTCGCGAACGTTATCGTCACCACGAATAAGCGAACGTACCGGCTGCTCTTTCGCAGTGTTCCGGGTTCGGCGCCGGTGTACACGACGTTTCATTACGACGCCGAGGCGCGGCTTGCCGCGCGGGCGCACGCGCGGTACCTGGCGCTGCATCCACCGCCGAAGCCGACGCCTCCGCCGCTTACCGTAGTACAGCAGCTCGAGCGTGCGTGCAGCGAGATGCCCGTGGGCGAACAGTACGGTACGAACCCGAAGCCGGCCGATATCCGCCCTGCGCGCACGTGTCATGATACCCGGCACACGTTCATTCAACTACCGGCGACGTCGACGACGCCGGGCGATACGCCGGTCGTGGTCGAGGTAACGAACGAGGGCGATCGCACGGTGAATTACGTATACGATGCGGATTCGCGCACGTACCGAATCGACGGCGTCGGCAACGAGTACGCGTTGCTCGCTGGTCGCGATCGCATGCGCGTGCAGTTGCAGCAGAAGGTCGCGGCGCGATGAGCGACGACGACGAAGACTTCGAGGTCGAGGACCCTGGCGGAGCGCCAAAGACGCTGGCGCCTCAGCGGGTCCAGGCCCCGGGTTACCGCGGCGTCAATCGGAAACTCGGGTGGGTCGGCGCGGCCGTCATCATCGCGATCGTCGCGCTCGGAATCTGGACGGTCATAAGCCGGCGCGATCCGGAGCCGGCGTCCGCGAATCCCGCTCCGATTCTCGGTGCTGCCGCTGACCAGGCGTTGCCCGATCCGACACCGCGACCGGTTTTGCGGCCGATCATAACGGCTCGGGCCACCCCAGCGGCATCGGCGCAACCCGTGGTCGCGGCCGCGCCTGCGCCGGTCGAGCAGCAAGCCCAGCCGCGCGAAAAGACCGCCGAAGAAATCGCGGCGGAAGAAGAAGCGAAGCGCCGGATCGACGCCCGGCGGACGTCGTCGCGCATGGCGCTTGAGGCGCCCGATAACGGGCAGACGCCGCAACAAGTGGCGGCTGTAGGCGCGAGCGTTGCCGGTGAGCCCGCGGCGGCTACCGCGACCGCGGGCGCGCAAACGGGGCACTCGCAATTCGTGAGCCAGGCGTCGAGCGCCGTGGGTTACGTCGCGCCGGCGAGCGGTTACGAAATAAACGAGACGACCATCATTCCGGCCCGTCTCTTGACTGCGGTCGATTCGACACTGCCTGGCTTGATTAAGGCGCAGGTCACGACGGCAGTATACGACTCTCGCACGCATAGCGTCGTCGTCATTCCGGCCGGTTCGTTTTTGGTCGGACAGTACGACTCGCAGACGATCGCCGGCGAGGCGCGACTCATGGCCGTTTGGACGCGCATCCTGTTTCCGGATGGGCGGTCGTTCTTGATGGGCGCGGCGCAAGGTTCGGGCGCTAAGGGCGAGGCCGGTATGCCGGCGTCGGTGGACAATCACGCCGGCCGCGCGTTCGGCGCTGCTTTTCTCTACACGATGCTCGGCGCCGCTGGCAACCTCGTGAGTAACGCGCTGAATCGGAACTCCTCTGTCATCGAACTGGGCAACGTCGCGCAGAGCGTGCAGCAGCCGCAGCGGCAAGCGCCGACGATGCACCTCTATCCTGGTGCGCTCTTTAATGTGATGGTCACGCAAGATTTGCCGATGGAGCCGTACGGTGCGGTACGCTGAGCGATTGGCGTTTGCGGTGATGCTGAGCTGCGCGCTCGTCGTGCTGCTGCTACAGGAGGATGCGCAGCTCGGCATCGCAGGCCCGCGCTATAACCATAGCCCAAGCATGCCCGTCGGCGTGTATTGGTTCGTTCCGGGGCTAGCAACGCGTGGCGAAGTGGTCGCGGCGTGCCTGCCGGATCCGTATGCGCAGTATGCGCTCGCGCATAAGATCTTGGAGCCGAGCCGGCACCCGTGCGCGAACGGCGTGGAGCCGATCGTCAAGGCGCTGGCCGCAGTCCCGGGCGACGTCGTCGACGTCGGACCGCAAGGGGTGAGCGTCAACGGTGTACTGTGGCCAATGAGCGTCGTGCGGCGGCTAAATTGTCATGGGCAGCGCGAGGCATTCCGTATGCAACCCGGGCGCCATATCGTCGCGCCCGACAAAGTATTTCTGATGGGACTTCACCCGTGCAGTTGGGATAGTCGTTTCATCGGAGATGTCCCGCGATCGTCGATCACGGGACCGTGGTACCCCATCTTCACTTCCAATTGAAAGGAAATCAATGACTATTCGAGAGCGACTTTCGATCGCCGGCCGCGTAGCGGCGCAATCACTCCCGTATTTGGGCGTCGCGCTTGTCGCCAACATTCACCCTGCTTTTGCGGGCATCGGTGGCGGTGGCGCAGGACTCGGCGGAATCCAAACCGGCGCGACGGCCGTGCAGAATGCGGCGGTCGGCGTTGGCGGCGCGATGGCCGTTGGTGGGGTTGCGTTCGGAGCAATCCATTGGGCGAAGCATCGCGAGGATTGGCTCGGGTGCGGCGAGCGCGTAGGGGGCGGTATTGCGGCCGGGTTTATCGCCGGCAACGCTCCGGCGATCGCGGCGATCGGCGGCGGCGGGGCGATTTTCTAAATGCGCCAGCGTGCAGCGCGGCCATGGGCGACCCGGATCGAATCGGCGATCATTCGCCCCCGGCATAAGTTCGGCATCGATGGCCGCCTGCTCGTGTGCCCCGTCATCTTCCCCTGTGCGTTCGCCATCGTGTTCGCCCATGGCTGGTGGCAGTTTTGGATGGCGGTCGTCACGTTCGCGTGTTGGACGGCGGCGAAGATCCTCTGGGAGTTTGACCCGTGGTTTATCGACGACTTTCAGGTCGAGCTTGCGTCGCCGAAGTCGTTCACCGATGTTCGTCACGTTAGGAACACTTGATGTTAGGCGCTATCGTTATCGACCCGGTTCTCGTGCTCATCTTAGCCGTGCTCGCCGGGCTTGCGTTGCTCGTCGCACTCGGAGAAATCGCCGGCTGGCGTCGAGCGCTTTCGCCGAACGCCGTGCGGGCAGCGCAAAAGCATGCCCTCGCGGACTTTCTCCCATATCGGCGCCTCGTGCGCCCGGACGTTATGAAGAACGTCTCGGGCTCATACACCGCGGCGTGGCGGATCGCCGGGACGGATGCGAACGCGCTCGCCGAAGGCGACATCTTGGGAGCGGCCTATCAGCTTGCCGCGACTCTTGGGTCGCTGCTGCCGGATACCGTCGTACAGCTTTACGCCCGTCGTCGGCCATACCGTGAATACGACGCGGGTCGGGGGCTTGATCATCCCGTTCTGCAGTTGCTCGACGAGTTGCGTGCTGACTTCTTTCTGCGACGCGAACGGGTCTATCAGACGGAGCGCACTCTGGTTTTGACCTGGCAGCCCCCCTCGAAATCAAAAGAACGCGTGCGGGCGCTGGCGAGCGCCGGCATTGAGGCGCAGATCCGCGATGAAGACGAGATGCTCGCGCAGTTCGCGGGATTGTGCAACCGCGTCGAGTCGGCGTTGTCTATTCGTACGATCTCTCTGCAACGTCTGGGCGAGCGGACCGAACTCGATTCCCAGGGCGTCGAACGACATCGTTCGGACCTCTTGGCGTTCGTGGCGCATTGCGTGACCGGGTCCAACGGGCCCGTGAACGTCCCCCTGGCTTCGGTCCCGCTCAACGCACTCTTAGCGGTCGAGGGCCACGGCGGGTATGAGGTTGAGATCGGCGGTCTTCAAGTTGGGGCGATCGAGCTGAAGTCGTACCCCGACGAGGCGGTGCCGCTCATTCTTAACCGGCTGACCGAACTCAAAGTCGCGCACATGCTGGCGGTTCGGTTCATGCCGATGCCCGTCACCGAGGTACGCAAAGAGCTGCACAGCGCGGTCGTGGACTTCCGCGGCGCGGCGCGTTTCAACCGGGGCTTTGTCGATCCCGACATGCAGAACGCTTCTGAGCAAGCGGTAACGGCCTTCGGCAAGGCTGCGGGCGATTATACGCGGTTCGGCCGCGTCAACGTCGTGCTGACCGTGCGCGCCCGGACGCGAGCCGCTGTCGAGAAGGCGCAGCGGGCGGTGATCGCGGTGCTCGAGGACGCCGGCTTCCGCGCCGTTGTGCGTAAGATGGGCGCGCTCGATACGTGGCTCTCGACGCTACCGGCGCAGGCGCGATTCGGCATCCGCCGACATCCGCTCGACGCGCTTACGCTCAGTAAGTTGTTCCCGATCCATGAAGCGGACACCGGGCGCCGGTACAACGATTCGGAGGCGCTGCCGAAGAACGTCCCGGCGCTCACGAACGCGCTCGGGCCCGGGAATACATTCTATCGCGTCCATCTCAATGTTCGCGACGTCGGGCACGGCTTCACGATCGGCTTGACCGGGCGCGGAAAGAGTGTGATGGCGTCGTTCCTGGCCGCGATGTACCGCGGGCGCATGCCACTCGCCGGGGTGACGACGATCGACCGCGGTCGCTCGAGCTATCAGACTTGCGCAATGTTGGGCGGGAATTTCTACGACTTGCTTGGGCCGAACTCGCCCGGGTTCGCCCTATTCTCTGAAGTCGAGGACGTCGATCAAGCGCGCGAAGTCCTGCAGATTCTCGTGGAGATGGTCACGCTCGGCGGCGTGACTGTCACGCCGGAACGCTATGAAAGCCTGCAAACCGCGGTTCGCTTGATGGCGTCGATTCCGGTCGAGCGGCGGTCGTTGCTTGCGCTTGTCGAGCATCAACTGCAGGACCCCGATCGCACTTTGCGTCCGGCGCTACGAAAATACACGCGCACGGGAGAACTCGGGAACCTGCTCGATTGCTCCGAGGACGGGTTCGTCACGTCGCGCTTCAATGTCGTGGACATCGAGCAAATTATCGGCATGGCGCCGGAATTCACGACGCCGATCATGCGTACGATCTTTTGGAAGAGCCGTTCCCAGGTTCGCCGGATGAAGCAGCGGATGGGGCCGCAGGGCGCCGGGCTACACTGGCTTTTCAATATCGACGAGGCGCACACGCTGTTTCGCGACGAAATCGGCTCGCGCTTCGTGGTCGATATGCTCAAGGTCGGCCGTAAGGAGAACATGGCCGTGTGGCTGTCGTCGAACTCGGTGGCAGACTTCGTTAACTATCGCTTTCGGAACGATTTGCTACTGCAGTGCCCGTCGCGGATTTTTTTCAACGATCCCGCGGCGACGCCCGACGACCCGGACACCGTCCAACTCTACAAAGACCTTGGCCTGCCGGCGCAGGGCATCGCGATGCTGCCGAACCTACCGGATCGGTCGTTCGTGCTGCACCAGCCCGACGCCGGTGTGTTGCGGGAATTGAATTTGCGGCTGGAGCGGGACGTGCTCGCCGTCATTGGGACGAGCCGCACGATCGACAAGGTCGACGAGTTCCGCGCGCGGTTCGGTGAAGACTGGCGTGTACCGTTTCTGCGAGCGCAGGGAGCAGAAGAAGCGGCCGATCGGCTGGCCGCGATCGTTACGTCGCAGCGGGAGGCGATTTTCGCATGAGCCATCGATCTCTACTCGGTGAGGCGTTCGCCGCCGCGCTCGCGCTGCTGGCGGCGCTTTACGTGGTTTCTCTCATGATACCGTCCTTGAGGATTCGGTAAGATGCGAAAAACGCTCACGATAGCCGCAGCGATCCTCGTCGCTGTCGCGGCACCGCTCTCGGCCTTGGCGCTCACCATTCCGCCCATCATCCCAGATATCTGCGTGTTCACATGCATCACGTTCACGCACTCCGATACGCTGCTCATGCTGCAGCAGGTCGAGAACGACATCACGCAAGCGGAGTCGCTCGCGGGCGGCTTCGCATCGCGCGTCGGGAACCCGAGCGCCGCGATCGGCGCAATTGTGGGCGTCGTAAATGCGGCGAACCCGCTGATTCAGGCGCACGCGGCCGCGGTGACGCAGAAGACGCAGCAGCCCACGACGGCGGCCACAATCGCTACGGCCGACGCTTCGGCATCGGCCGCCGGCGGCGCGCATGCGGACGCCCAGGCGCAGAGTCTATACCTTTCCACGATCGCGCAGCAGTCGGCACAAGCGAACCAACTCACGGCGGCGGAGATCGAGCAGAAGCAAGCCGTCGAGGTCAGTGAGGTTGACCAGCTCAAAGCCGCGACGACCGGCGCCGCAGACGCGGGCCTCGCACCATGAGCCGCCCGCTCAAGATGATCCTCGTAGGTGTTGCGGCGATCGCGCTGCTGATAAGCGCTGCGCTGTTTGAACGGCACCAAGCCGAGAACGCAGCAGTCGCCCAGCTTAAGGCCGCGACGACCGGCGCAGCCGATCCGAAGTTGGCACCATGAAGCGGCTTGCCTGTTTCGTGGCGTTGCTGCCGTTCCTAGTGAGTCCCGCGTCGGCCGGCATCCTGGAAACGCTCCAGGACACCGTCACGGCGCCGGATGGCAATTACCTGACGCTCAGCCTGAACGTCGGCACGGTGCTTTGGGGCCTGCTATTCGTCGCGCAAACGTGCGTCAATATCACGAAGGGCTGCATCCGGGACCATACGATATCGGGCTGGGCGTGGATTCTCGGCGAAACCTTTTGGGCAATGGTGCCGAGCCTCGTGCTGCTCAATGGTGCGCGTGCGGTATTGCCGGCACTTGGCGCACTCGTCAACTACCTGGCCGGATCGATCACGGGTCATCCGATGCTCGCCGGCGGTGTCGATGCGATCGGCGTGCTCGGAGTGCAGACAGCGGCACAGCTCATTGCATCGGCGACCCTCACCCTCGTCGGTCCGGCCGGCCTCATGATGGGGCTCTTTTATACAGGGGTTGCGGTCGTCGCCGGCGGGATCTGTGTCGTCTGCTTCTTCTTGTTGGCCCTCGAGGTCGTGCTCGCATACTTCGACGCGCTCTTCATTACGAGTATCGGGGCGGCGCAAGTTGGGTTCGGCGCGGCCGAAAACACGCGCGGGATGGCTCTGCAGTACGTCGCCGGGGTCAGCGTCGGCGTGTGGAAGTGCGTCGTTATCTTTGCTTACGCGGCGCTCGTGTCCGACGTGTTCTTAGCCCTGGGCGGAGAGTTTGCGCACGGGCTCGGCAACGCAGCGACCTTTCTCATTACCGCACTAGAAATCGTCGGGTTCTCGTGGGTCGCAATGACGGGCGCTAAGCGAATTGCGCGGCGCGCGGAACATGCCTTCGCCGGGTCTGCGGTGGTAACGGTGACCGATGTCGGCGCGCAAGCCGCACGTGTTGCCGATAACGGTGTCCGCGCTGCACGACTGTTGGTCGGACGATGAACGGCGGACGCCGGCGCACCGATCGCCAGAACCCAATGGACAACCCGCCCTTTTGGGCCGTGAATTCGGTCCCCGATCGCGCGGCCGGATGGTACGCGCTCGAGTCGATCATCATGCTCATTCGTTGGCTCATTCTCAAAGCTCTTGGGCGACGCTGACCGCCGTCCCGCAGAAAGGTTGCAATGCGCAACACGATCGACAACCGGTCCAAGAAAGCCACCCCAGCCCCGCCAGAGCGCCTCGGCGTGCAGGTGATCGGCGAATTCGTCCAGGCGAGGCCCCAGACGATGGCTGATAAGGACGACCGCTCATTGAACGTCGCCGCCGGTAAGTATCCGGTGGTCGGGGCTGTCGATCGCGACGGGCAAGTAAAAAGCGCCGGCATCATTTTCGATGCGGTCGATCCGCAGAGCGGGAAGCTGAAGAACGTGGTCGAGTTTCGTCAGCCGGACGAGCTCGCGAAGATGGCGCGCAGCGGCAAGCTAGAACTCGCCGAAGGTATTGTGATGTCGATGCTCGGCGTCGCGCAAGGGCGCGAGCAGAAGCAGACTCGTAAGCACGGGATGCGCGTCTAGCTAGCGCCGAAATCGTGGACGAAGCCGCATACCATCTGCCGAAAGAGGTTGGCGACCGGAAAACGCACCCGCTCGGCTACGTGGCGTTTGGCGTTCTGCTGGTGTGCGCGAGTTGGGTGGCGACGCAAGTCTTCGCCGCCGCGCTGCGGTTCGACCCGGGTCTCGGGCGTCCGTTACTCTTCACGCCGCGGCTCGATCCGGTTCGCGCGATCTACGTGCCTTGGGACTGGCTCACGTGGCTTTGGAAGTTCGCCAATCCGGTCAACGGCTACAACTACATTTGGAAGACGCCCTACTGGCCGATGGTCGTTTACGACAAACTACGGATCGCGGGCATCGTGTTCGGTGCGGGCTGCGTGGTCGCATACGCCGGGATCTACGTTACGAGCTGGTTGCTGCGCGATCGCCGGGGGAGGGTCGAGGAACTCGTGGACAGTTCCCGATGGGCAACCGCGGCGGACCTCGAGCGCGAAGGCTTGCTTGGCGCGAAGGCTGGGCCAATCATCGGCGGATTCGAGGTCAAGGGCGACGTGCTACCGTTGCGATATGACGGCGAACTCGGAATCAATTACATCGGCCCGCCCGGCGACGGGAAAAGCGCCCTACTCAAAACATCGCTGCTCATACCGCTGCAGCATGAAGACGCGGCGAAGTGGCCGGCGGACGAACGCCGAGCGAAGTTCTACGGCGAGGAACCATCGATCATCACGCTCGACGTGAAGGGCAACCTAGTGGAGTCGACGTCGGCGTATCAACGCGACGTGCTAGGGAAAGACGTGTTTGTCCTCGAGCCGTTTGCGGACGAGACGACCGGGCTTGCGATGTTTAACCCACTGTGGGCAATACACGTCGGGACAGACCGCGAAGCCGATGACTGTTACCAGGCATCCCTCGATATCGTCGACGTCGACGGCAAAGGCCTCCCCGACTACTGGAGCAAGGCTTCGACGGCGTTCGGCGGCGCAATCATCGCCGTTCTGGGCTATCGTGCGCTTCAGCGGAACAACCCGACGTTGCTGAGCCTGCCGTCCCTCGTGGACTATATTTCGTCGCATCGGGCCCAGGACGACGTCGAGGCTATCGACGTGCTCATCGCCGACATGCTGCAGCCGCACGATCCGCACCATGTCTTCGGCTGGAGGGATACGGACGGGAAACCGACCGCGCACCGGGAGTGGATCGTTCGCGCTGCCCTCGCTATGCGCGCGAAGGCGTCGGAAGAGAAGAGCGGCGTTTACGGTAGCTTCATCGAGTGCCTCGGGATTTACCGGAGCGAGGTGCTGCGCAAGCACATAAGCCGGAGTACGTTCTCGTTCAAGGACCTGGCGAACCGCCAGAAGCCAGCGATCGTATACATCAACGTGCCGGCGATGAAACTCGATCACCTGCGGCCGCTGCTGCGGAATATCACGCGCGTCGCGATTCGGGAACTGACCGAGACGACGGGCAGCATTGACGGTCGCGAGGTGCGCGGAAATAAGCGGTCGACGATCCTCGCGCTCGACGAAGTTGCGGCGCTCAAACACGTCGAGGAACTTTCGACGGCTTCCGGTTTCCTGCGCGGTCACGGCGTCGCCTTATGGCTGTTCTGGCAATCTGCCTCACAGATCGCGCGGATCTATGGCGACAACGAGTCCATCACCGAGACGATCGACGTACATATCTTCGGACGCTCGAAGACCTACAAGGCGGCGCGCACGATCGCCGAATCGCTGGGCAAGTTCTCGGCTGTCGTGACGAAGCGAAACACGAGCGGCCAGCGGCTTGCTCCCGGACCGCTGGGCCACTTGAGCGTCAACGCCGACATTAACACGCGCGAATTGCTCACTGCCGGCGAGTTCATGCGCTTGCCGCGCACGCGAAATATTATCTTGGCTCACGGCCTCAAAACCAACGCCCTGAAGTTTTCGTATTTTCTGCACCCCTGGCTTGTGCAGCGTGCCCGGCGGGGACGCATCGGGCCGTCGAGTTGCATGACGGAGGCCGCGCCATTTGTCGTACATCTGGAGGAGAAGATGGGTACCGAGAAACTCAAACTGCTGAGGGCCCCGGTTGGGAAGGCGAAGAAAGTCGAGCCGCTGCGCGTCACGATCGATCACACGACGGACCCGAAGGCTGCGTTCGTGACCGCCGGAGGCGTGACATCGTGAGCGGCTACGCCGAACGGCTCGCGGAAGCGGAAGAAATCGCCCGATTTAACTTTCTGGCGGCGCTTGGGCCGCTGCGCCATTACCTCGACGACCCGCTCGTTTACAACGTCAACGCGAACGAAGACGGCGCGATATTTGTCGAGCACGCGCAGCTCGGCAAGTTCGAGGCGCTCGAAACGATGCCGATCGCGGACCGGGAAGCGCTCATCGGTCACCTGGCAAACCGGGAGCAACGCGCGATCGATCGCCTTCATAGCCGGCTGCAATGCGACATGCCATATTACGACGTGCGCTGTCAGGCGTTCTGCCCGCCGGTTGCGAACTGGACGCTCATCGCGCGCAAACATGCGGTGCGGATCTTCTCGCTTGACGACTACGTAAACGCCGAGCAGATGACGCCGGCGCAGCGCGACGCCCTTGTAGCGGCCATCGCGCGGCGGGATAACATCTTCGTCGTCGGAGCCCAGAACTCGGGGAAAACCACGTTCCTCAATGCCGTGTTGCTTGAGGCTGCGCGCGTCAGGCCGCACGCGCGCCTGGTCGTTATTCAGGACCGTAGGGAACTGAAGCCCTCGCACCGGGATGTCGTCTTCATCATGACGCTAAAAGAGCAGGCGCATCACGAGTCAAACGGCACGATCACGCGGTACGACTATTCATGGCTAACCGCGCTCGAAGACATGCTGCGTACGACGGCAGATATGTACGCATGGGGCGAGGTTCGGGAGGTACAGAGCGCCGTCGGGCTGGTGATGGCCGCCAACACCGGCGCCGAGGGCATCATGGCGACGCTTCACTGCAACAGCATCGAGGAGGCCCCGGAGCGTCTCGAGGACATGCTGCTTGCTGCTCACGCGCTGCCGGCCCGCAGGCGGATCGCGCGGCTCATGCAGACGATCGTACTCCTGAAGGTCGACGACGATGGTCGGCGCCGGGTGGATGGCGTCCGGCGGATCGACGGAGCGGACGAGGCCGATCGATACGTCTGGGGTGCCGCGGCGGCATGAGATCACCAAGTCATGCGAACGCTCCGGCTCCGAGAATCTAGCCGCGCTGCCAAGTAATGCCGAGTTAGACGTGGATGGATGCCTCTCCAAAGCCATCACGAACTGTGGGAATACGTACGCCGATCGCCGGCTCGACCGAGCGCCCTGCGACGGGCCGGAGATGGCGCCGATGACCGACCGCAACGAATGCGAACCCAGACGCATTTATCCGGCCGAGGACGATCCGGCCGCGTTGCGCGTTGAGATGTCGCCAGCAGGTATCTCGGCGCTACCAGACATCTCCATCATCGCGACGGACGCCGGCACGCACGGCGGAAGCGAAGCGCCGGTGAAGATCGTTATGTCGCGGGCACAAGCCGAGGACCTCGCGCGGCGGCGGCGCTGTGCTCAACGAGCTGTGAAGATGCGGCCCTCGACTCGGTCAGCATGAAATTCCCTCTGGCGACGCTTGTTGCGGGTCTCGTGTCGGTCACGGCAAGCACGAGCTCGGCGATGGCCTGGACACTGCCGAACTCGTCGACGACGCCCGGCGCGATCGGCTCGAGCGATCTCGCCATCGTTTGCGTTCGTGGCTATTCGCGCACGGTGCGGCCACCGTACGACTACGCCTGGCGCAAATTTCGGGTCAGCGTCTTTCGCGCGTACGGCATCCCGCACGAGCAGTGGCGCGGCTACACGCTCGATCACCTCGTTCCGCTCGAACTCGGCGGCGCACCGGAGGATCTCCGGAACGTCTGGCCTGAGCCGAAAGCCGATGCGAAGCGCAAGGACGAGGTCGAAGGCGCGCTGCTCGCCGCAGCGTGCTACCGGCATACGCTGACCCTGGCGGCGGCGCAGGCCGCGATCGCGCGTAATTGGACGACGACGCCGGTAGGGCCGCCCGCGATTCGAGCGCATCACTACCCTCGGAGAAGCGAATAACGTCGGCGGGCGACTACAGAGTGCCACCCGGGTGGCCGTCAAATGCGTCATGGCGAAGCCGGCGGCCTGATGCAAGAAGTGGACGGCTTCGGTCGCGCGCGCGCCGGCGGTCCAGATCGCTTTATTGTCCGCGCGCAGCACCGCTGCCCAATTCGCGATATACTCGGGATGCTTCAGTCGTCCGGGGATCTCCAGCTCGGCGCAGAGGAAGGCCGCTGTGAGTTCGGCGACGAGTTCCTCGAAGGCGTAGGCACTATCGCCGAAGCGTTTGCCGAATTGCCGCGCGAGCCGCGTCTCGGCGCCGCTCCAGTGCGCATGCTCGTGACACGACGTCGCGTAAAATGCGGAGACGGACTCGAATTGCTCAGGTCGAGGAAGGGCTATCGAGTCGGTCGCGGGTGAGTAAAAAGCGCGATCACCACCGAGACGGACGGTTGCGCCAACGGCAGCGAGATATGCGTCGACATTCGCAAGCCGTTCGATCTCTGTCCTGGGCTCCACCGTAAGGCGCGCTGGCAATCCTTCGACTTGCGCTATATTGAAGACGGTGAACGACTTCCAGAAGGGAATGTGACGTTCGACCAGTTCGCCCTTGGCGTTCGGCTCCTCGCGTTCGAGCGCCGAGACGAAGAACACCGGGGTGCCGTGTTCGCCTTTGCGGACGCAAGCCCCAAGGTCGACGGCTTGCTTAAATGTCATCCATTCCGCGGTTTCGTATCCGCGCGCGGTCTGCGCCATCCACAGGTTGAGGATGTTCGCCCCGCGATACTTGTGCTGCGTGGCGAAGTTCGTTGGCATGTCGGACACACCGGTAGTAGTCCACGGGCGTACCCAGGGCGCAACGCCTGCGTCGAGCTGCTCGATGATCTGCGCGGTGACGACGGCGCATTTGTCGGCCGTCGAAGTTGTGCTATGATTCTTGGGCACGGAGAGGCTCCTATCTCTACGAGCAATCACGCCCTGGTGTAAGCAGCACCAGGGCGTTTTGTAGTTGTAATGTCGCGCGTCGGGAACAATGCCGGCGAGTCGCGCGCCGAGACTCGCGGCGGAAGGACGACGGGCCCAGGCTTCTACTACTGGGCCGCCGTCAACGTGGGTCATTCCGTGCGCTGCGCGTCCGGCTCGGCACCCGTCAAGTCAAAGTCCGCGCCGCAGTCAGCGCATGCGCCGCGCGTTGGCTCGTCTTCGTAGGGCTCGACCGTCTCGTGCAAGCAGACGGGCTCGTCGGGATCTGCATCGGCATCCTGCGCGGTTGCGGCGCGCTTCGGATCGTCGATGATCTGGTACTGCGCGAGCACGGACTCGTCGTAGCCTTTGCGCCCCAGCGAGCCGTTGTAGCCGACGTACTCGCGCTCGTCGATTGGCGTGAAGAGCTCCAAGGCTTTCTCGCTGGCGACAGCCACGGTGACGTCGCCGATGATCTCGCCGAGCGAGCGTACGAACTTGTTGACTTTGGGCTCTTGGCCCGAGAGCTGGCGCTGTTGACGGGCGGCGATCGCAGCGAAGCGCAGCTGTAAGTGCTGCAGCTCGCCTAAGAGCGCGGCATCGATGCGATCGGCGCGGCCGTGTTGGGCTTCAAAGTCGCGTTGCTGCTGCTGCTGTGCGCTGCGCGCATCTTGGTAGAGCTCGACGGCGCGGGCTTTGAGGATCTGGTTCGCCTGGGCGCGCGTGATCTGGGGCAGCGCGAGGGCGGTTGATTTGACGACAGGCGCCGAACTGCGGCGGGAGCGTTGGGTCTTGCCATTGGACATGCTGAAGAGGCTCCTTAGTAGAGGAGAAAACACAAGGACACAGCGCCCTTGATGNNNTTTCAACGTTGTTTTGGGTGCCCGGAGCGTCCATTTACCTTGGGCATCTCGTTAAGGCATAATGGCCCATCAAGGAGCTGTGTTGCATACAGCGTGCCCGGCCGGAAAGCCACTGCGAGAAGGAGCCGCCGCAGCGGCGGGACGAGCACCTTTATTACGCGCCGGCGAGGCTGCCCGCGCGCTGTCCGTGGCGTGCCGATATGGTCTGATGCAGCAGCGTGTTGGAACCGGATTCAGCGTACTATCGCGCACACACGCCGGCCGGCGAACCAGGACTGCAAAAGGAATCAAGCCCTAGGCTCCTGCAAAGCACCGCTGCGCCCGCTCTGCGAAGAGCCCGTGGCTAGAAAGCGAAGCAGCCCACTACCCATATCCGGAGGGCAAAGCGGATCACGAACTACAAGCGACCCGAAGAGAAAGACGATGAGGCACTCTCGCGCCAAGACATCGTCGAACAGGAAGCCCTTGCATTTCACGAGTCCGACGGCCATCCGGCACGATTTTCGACATGCAAACTCGGATGCTGGGAGGCTGCCGAGATCGCCGTCGGCGACGCAATTCACGCCGGCGAACTCGTCGCTCATTCGGAGCTGTAAGAGTGCCGCGAATCTTTGACAACATCGCGACGCCACTTCTGTCGGCTCTGGTAGACACGCTGAAGGTCTCGCACAGAGCCGATTTTTGTGTTGGATATTTTAATCTTCGGGGGTGGAAGAATTTCGCGCCTATCATCGCGCCCTGGTCAGGGACGGACGATGAATGCGTTCGCGTGCTTGTCGGAATGCAGAAGCTACCGGAGGACATTCTCCGCGACCTGGCGTTCGCAGACGCCGAAGATGTGATGGATCAATCGCGGGCCATTCGTCTCAAGACTCAGCTTGCGCGAGACTTCCGAAACCAACTGACAATTGGTGCTCCGACAAACGCCGACGAGGTTGCGCTTCGACAACTTGCGGAGCACCTGCGTTCGCGACGCGTGCGCGTGAAGCTGTTTCTGCGCCATCTGCTCCACGCAAAATTATACTTGACGTTCCGGCATGATCAGGGAATCCCGCGCACAGGGTTCGTTGGTAGTAGCAATCTCACAGTATCCGGATTATCGAAGCAGGGCGAATTAAATGTGGACGTACTTGATCACGACGCGACGCACAAGCTAGCGGGGTGGTTCAACGATCGCTGGGCCGATCGTTGGTGTCTCGATATCTCCGATG